>JAVBRV010000454.1:0-12754 GCA_031547585.1 Victivallaceae bacterium | reverse complement strand
AAGTAAGCGCGGCAAGCGCCGCGAGCGGATGTGAGGGAACTCGTTTGCGGCAGCAAACGAGCGAAGGCACAAGAGTGCCGAAGCCGAACGTAGTCGAGCGAAGGCCTCGCCGTCTGAGAGTCGCTGCGCAGCAGCGAAAGTGAGATCGCGCTAGCGATCGTTACGATCCGGAATCGGGGTTCGACCTTTAGTTGCGCGTCTCTGCCCAGGGGCGGGGGTGGTTTCAGGAGGGGAGTAAGGCCCCTCCTGACTCCAACGACGCCAGCACGGAGTAAGGGGGGGAATATGCGAGCATCATTTCCCAATTGAGATTGTTTAGAGGAGGAGCCAATCATGCTGAGTACCGCCCTGTTCGACTACAACCTGCCCGAGGAGCTGATTGCCAAATATCCGGCGACGCGACGGGACTCCTCGCGGATGATGGTGCTCGACCGCCAGACCGGCGAGTATCAGATTCACCCTTTTTCGGCGATTGCCGACTACCTTCATCCCGGTGACGCGATGATCTACAACGACACCCGGGTGCTGCGGGGACGGATGTACGCGCATAAAAACGCCCGTCCGGACGGGGCGAAATTCGAACTCCTCTTCATCGAACCCCTGGATTCGGAGCGGCGAGAGTGGCTGGTCATGGTCCGCCCCGGAAAACGGGCGCTGATCGGGGTCACAGGGGCCTTTACCGACGCCACGGGGGCGATCAACCCTGAAAACGACGGCTTCGAGGTGACCGGCCGCCGCGACGACGGCACGGTGGAGGTGAGACTCTGCGGCGCTCCCTTCCCGGACTTGGAGCAGCGCTACGGCCGCATGCCCTTGCCGCCCTACATCGACCGCGACCCCGAAGCCGGGGACCTCGAACGCTACCAGACCGTTTACGCCGAAAAGTCGGGCGCGGTGGCGGCGCCGACGGCCGGGCTCCATTTTACTCCGGAATTGCTCACCCACCTGGCGGCGCGGGGGGTGCGCCGGGCGGCGCTGACGCTTCACGTCGGCCCGGGGACCTTCAAGCCGGTGGCGGCCGAGTTCGCCGAAGAACACCGGATGCACTCCGAACGCTACACGCTGTCGGCGGAGACCGCCGACCTGGTAAATTTCACCCATACGGCGGGGGCGCGGGTGCTGGCGGTGGGAACCACCACCGTGCGGGTGCTGGAGAGCTGCGTCAATTCCGACGGGCTCCTCGTTCCGGGCAGCGGCCGGACGGAAATCTTCCTCCACCCCCCGATGGGCATCCGTTCGGTGGATATGCTGCTGACCAACTTCCACCTGCCGAAAAGCACCCTTCTCATGCTGGTTTCGTGCTTCTGCGACCGCGAGAAGGTGCTGGCGGCCTATGCGGCGGCGATTGAAAACAAGATGCGTTTCTACAGTTACGGCGACTGCATGTTGCTGGTTTAACGGTTTAACCGAAAGAGTGTGCAAAATGGAAAAATTGAAAGTTCTCACCATCGGCAACAGCTTCACCGACAGCCTGATGGCCTGCTTCCAGCCGGTGGTCGAATCGGCGCGGGAGGGGCTGATCTTCGAGCGCGCCAACTTCGGCGGCTGCGAACTCGCCCGGCACTGGAGCTACATCGAAGCCGAAGAGCGCGATCCCCTCTGCCGCATCTACCAGGGCGGACAGACGCTGCGGACCATCCTCGGCCGACGGGAGTGGGACGTGGTCTCCATCCAGCAGGCGAGTCCCCTCAGCTGGCGCCCCGAGAGCTTCCAGCCGTGGGCCAAAAATATTTACGATTACGTGACCAGCCTCGCCCCCTCCGCCGAGATCGTGATCCAGCAGACCTGGGCCTACCGGGCAGATTTTCCGCAGTTCCAGCCGGGCAGCGAGTGGGGCATCGACCAGAAGGAGATGTACCGCCGCCTGACCGAGAACTACCGCAACCTCGCCGTCGACCTGGGGGTGCGGATTATCCCCACCGGCCACGCCGTCGAGTTGGCGCGGCAGAACCACCCGGTCAAATTCGTAAACTACGACCCGGCGCTGATCGAGAAACTCCGCTGGCCCGATCTCCCCCCGCAGGCGGGCGACCCGGTCGGCAGCTGCTGCTGGCGCAAGGATGAAGAGGGTAAGCTCTATTTGAGTCGCGACCTGATTCATTTCAACATCCGGGGGCAGTACCTCCAGGCCTGCGTCTGGTTCGCCACTCTATACGGTCTCGAAACCGACGAGATTCGCTACGTTCCGGCGGAGATCGACGACGAAGACGCGAAGTTCCTGCGCGAAACCGCGCAGCTGGCGGTGGATACCTTCTGATGACGCGGCGTTATGTTTTCGGACCGGTGGCGTCGCGGCGGCTCGGGGTATCGCTCGGGGTCGATCTGGTGACGCCCAAGACCTGTTCCCTCGACTGCGTCTACTGCGAGGCCAAGGCGACCACCAACCTCACGCTGGAGCGTAAGGAGTACGTCCCGGTGGCGGAGGTGCTGCGGGAGCTGAAGGAGACGCTCGACCTGAAACCGGAACTCGATTTCATCACCTTTTCGGGCGCCGGGGAGCCGACGCTCAACTCGGGGATCGGCCGGGTGCTCGACTTTTTGAAGGACAATTATCCACAATATAAGGTCTGCCTTCTCACCAACGCGCTCTCCTTCACCGACCCCGAAGTGCGCCGTGAAGTATCCCGGGCGGACCGGGTGGTGCCGTCGCTGGACGCCTCGAACGAGGCGGAGTTCCAGGCGGTGAACCGGCCGGTTCCGGGCCTGACCTTCGCCGCCTTCCTGGAGGGACTGGAGGCGTTCTGCCGGGAGAGCCGGGCGGAAATCTACCTCGAGCTCTTTATCGCCCCCGGCTTCAACGATTCGGATGAATCGATCGCCCGCTTCGCCGACATCATCCGGCGGCTGCGGGTGGACCGCATTCAGCTCAACACGCTCGACCGCCCCGGCGTAATACCCGAACTCCGCCCCTCGACGCCGGAAAACACGCGCCGCTTCATCCGGGCGCTGGAGCCGATCGCGCCGGTGGAGGCGGTCGGTCCCTTCCGCTACAAGAGCCGGAGCACCGCTCAGCCTGTCGAATGCGGCGAATGCGAAAAACGCGTCCTCGACCTGGCGCTCCGCCGCCCGGTCACGGCCGCCGACCTCGAATGCGCCCTGGGAATGCCCGATGAGGAGCTGCGCCCCCTCCTCAAAAAACTCTTCGAGGGGGGCCTTCTCGAAATCGAAAAAGAGGCGCGCGGAACCTTCTACAGCACCACCCGGTAACTTCGCCGACTGTCGGACTTGTCCGACAGCTCCCATCACGGGTAATGAATTTTTGACAACTTGAAAAATCGGCGAAACCGGGGTATGGTAACAGTAAACGTCAGGCCGGGAGGAGTGTTATGATGGAGCAAAAAGAGATTCAGGAACTTCAGGAAGAGATCCGGCGGAGCGCCGGACCTTTGCAGCTTATCCGCACCGAAGCGGGGCGGATCGTCGCCGGGCAGGAGAAATTGATCGAACGCCTGCTCCTCGCCCTGATCGCCGACGGGCACGTCCTCTTGGAAGGCGTCCCGGGGCTGGCCAAGACCCTGGCGGTGAAGACGCTGGCGCGCACCCTGGGCGGCGATTTCGCCCGGCTGCAATTCACGCCGGACCTGTTGCCCGCCGACCTCATCGGCACCCGCGTCTACAACGCCGTCACCCACGAGTTTTCGACCCACACCGGGCCGGTGTTCGCCAACCTCGTCCTCGCCGACGAGATCAACCGCGCTCCGGCGAAGGTGCAGAGCGCGCTTCTGGAGGCGATGCAGGAACGCCAGGTCACCATCGCCGGCGAACGCTTCCCCCTCCCCACGCCCTTCCTCGTCATGGCTACCCAGAACCCCATCGAGCAGGAGGGGACCTACCCCCTGCCGGAAGCCCAGCTCGACCGCTTCATGTTCAAATTGAAGGTCGATTATCCGGCCCGGCGCGAGGAGGCCGCCGTTATCGAGCGGATGGCCCACCCCGCCCCGCCGCCGGAAGCGATGGCGGTGGCGACCCTCGAAGACGTCCTCAGCGCCCGCAAGCTGCTCGACCGGGTCTACATCGACGAGAAGATCATCGAATACATCCTCGACCTCGTGATCGCCACCCGCCCGGGCCGCCGGAACGAGCTCTCGAAGCGGCAGGAGGGGGCGAAGCTCAACAAGCTCGACGGACTCATCAGCTACGGCGCTTCGCCGCGCGCCTCGATTTCACTGGCGCTGGCGGCGCGCGGAGCGGCTCTCCTTGCCGGACGCGCCTACGTATTGCCGCAGGATGTGAAGGAGACCGCCGCCGACGTGCTTCGCCACCGGCTGGTGCTCTCCTACGAAGCGGAGGCGGAAAACATCACCGAGGACGCGGTCATCGAGCTCCTCCTCGGCGAACTCAGGACGCCGTAATCATGGGCGCGCCGATCACCTATCGCGAAGAGGTCAAACGCAAGCTGATTCACCTCTCCAGCCTGTGGATGGTCGTGGCGATCCTCCTGTTGCCCAACCATTGGTGGGCGGCGGGGATTTTCACCGTTCTTCTCGCCGTCACGCTGGTTTTCGAACACGCTTACGCCTGCCGCTGGCCGGTACTGGGGCCGCTCTACGGCTTCTTTTTCCGCAAAATGATCCGGGGCGAGGTGAAGTACGGGCAGTGGATTGTTTCGGGCGGAGCGTACGTGCTGGCGGCGGGGGTTCTGGTGACGGTGTTTTTCGACTCTCTCCCGGCGGCGGCGGCGCTGACGGTGATGCTGACCGCCGACGCGGCGGCGGCGCTGGTCGGGCGGCGCTGGGGGAAGCACAAGACGTACAACAACAAGAGTATCGAGGGGGTTGTCGCCTTCCTGGTCGCGGGTGCGGCGGCGCAGGGGATTCTCTTCACGCTGGCGGGTGCGCCGGGAATCTTCTACCTTTCCGGATTGCTGGCGCTGTTTCCGGCGGCGGCGGCGGAACTTTTCGAGAAACAGCTGAAAATCGACGATAATTTTTCCATTCCGCTGGTGGTTGGGTTGATCCATGAACTTGCCTTCCGGCTCTTCGTATAGTATATTATCCGGATTACAAGTTTAAGGAGAAATCAAAAATGCCTTTTGATCATGGCACCGTTACCTTCACCATGTTCGACCTCCCGGGCGATCTGCCCGAGAACCTTCTGGAACTCTTCGCGGCCCGCAAAGCCGGTCCGCTTGACGGAGTTACCGAGGAGCTTCAGCTCGGCTGGGTCACCGGCCACCATCTGCTCGACACCACCATCGACGCCGAAACGGCGATGATCGGCGGCAGCTACCATCTGACGCTGCGGCAGGCGATCCGCAAGATGCCGTCGTCGCTCTTGACCGCGGTCTGCAAGCGTGAAGAGAAGGCGTACGCCAAGGCGAACAACCTCGAATACGTCAACAGCAAGATGAAGAAACAGATCAAGGAAGAGGCGATCGAGAAGCACATCCAGAAGATGCCGCCGGCCTTGTCGGGGATTCCGATGGTGCTCGACCCCGAGAGCAAGCTGCTGTACCTCGGCGCTTCCAGCCAGGCGCAGATCGACCGTTTCGTCGAGAACTTCTATCAGGTGGCGAAGGTCGAACCTTTGCAACTGAATCCGGCGCTGCTGCTGGAGCGTTTTTACCAGACGACCGAGGCGAGCTTCCCGGCGCTGACGGTCGGGGGGCATCCGTCGGATGAGCGGACGATCGGCCGCGATTTTCTGATGTTCCTCTGGTACTACAGTGAAACCGCGGGGAAGCTGGATCATCCGGATTACGGTCAGTTCGACTTGCTGGTGGAGGCTCCTTTCGTCTTTGTGGACGACAATGCGCAGGGCGCCGGGGAAACCTCCATTAAGAAGGGCGACAGTCCGCAGCGGGGTGCGGAAGTGAAGGCGGCGCTCGAGGTGGGCAAGAAATTGAAACGGGCGAAGATTTCGTTGACCCGTGACAAACAGGTCTGGGTGGGAACATTTGACGCGGATCTGTTTGCGTTCCGTTCGTTCAAGCTGCCGGAGCCGGAGGGGATGGGCGAGGCGGAGGTCTTTGACGAGCGGATTGAGTGCCTGGGGATTTTGCGGGAGGCGTTTGTGGCGTACTTCCGTAAGTTTGCCGATTCGATGATGGGGATGGAGTTCCCGGAGTTTGAGAAGGCGATCAAGAGCTGGGCGAAAGACCGCGACGCGGTCTAAATAAAAAAGTATTAATCTAAAAAAATAGGTTGCGAAGCAACCGTGCGCACCCGGCCGAGCCGGAACGCAGTCCAGCGCGCGGACAGCGCTGGTCGCTTGCCGAAAGAATTTTCGGCAAGCGAAATGCGGTTCCTTAAGTCAATACCGACCGGCGGAGCGCTGCCGATAAAAGGCGTTACGAAGTAAGCCTTTTATCGAGCCGCAGCGCGCGAAGCCGCGGCCGGAAACCGCAAGCCTCTCGCGCCCGGCCAGATACCCTCTCGACTATCCCTCGTCGCGTTGTTGCGCTATGGAGAACAAGTCGGCTCACACGGAACTGGGTGCAGTCTCACCCCAAAGACCGTACAACGTGAACGGCGCTCTGAGGACAGAGCGCCCTACCTTGGGAAGCTCCAGCTTATGCCGGGAGTGAAGAGTGAAAAGTAACCAACCAAAACCAAGTTTATCAAATATGACGCCATCGAACCACCCGGAAGACCGGGAGATCCATTTTTTCACGGGCACGTATGAGCTTATGCCCTCCGAACTTCTGGCGCGCCCGGTGGTCGAGCTCGACCTCGGCTGCGGGGTGGGGAGCTTCACCACGGCGCTGGCGGCGCGCTATCCGGAGCGGCAGATTCTGGCCGCCGACGTGATGGTCGGGCGGCTCCGCAAGGTGGTGAAGCGGCGCAACCGGATGGGGATCAACAACCTTGAGGTGCTGCGGACCGAGGCACGGCACCTGGTGGCGCTGATGCTGCCGGATAAATGCCTCGACCGGCTGCATCTCCTTTGCCCCGACCCGTGGCCGAAGGGACGCCACCGGGCGCACCGGCTTCTGACCAGCGATTTCACGGCGCAATTGCACCGGGTGCTGAAGGAGGATGGCGTGTTTCATTTTTCCAGCGACGACCCGTATTACCGCGACGCGGTGCGGCGGGTGATCGCCGACTCGGGACTCTTCTGCGAGGTTCCGGAGGCGATCGCCGATCTCGCCGACCTCAAGAGCGACTTCGAGCTGCGCTGGCTGGAGATCGGGCGCGAGGTGCATCACGCCGCCTGGCGGCGGCTCCCTTTGCCCCCTCACCGTGGAGGACATTAAGATGGATTTCAGCCGCAAAGCCGTTTGGCCGGGGAGCACGCAACTGGCTCCGGTTCCGGTGGTTCTGGCCGGGGTCGGCGACGGCGGAGAGGCTCCCTGGAACCTCATCACCATCGCCTGGACCGGCATCGTCAACAGCACGCCGCCCGTCATTTCGCTGTCGATCCGGCCGGAGCGGTACTCCTACGGGCTCCTCAAGGAGACCGGCGAATTCACCGTCAACGTGCCGACGGCGGCGATGGCTCCCCTGGTGGACCTCTGCGGCGTGATTTCGGGGCGGGACCGCGACAAGTTCGCCGAAACCGGTCTCACGCCCGCCGCCGGGAGCCGGGTCAAGGCGCCGGTACTGGTGGAGTGCCCGCTGGTGCTCGAATGCCGGGTGATCCGAGCGCTGCCATTAGGCAGCCATGAACTCTTTCTCGGTGAAGTGGTTGCGGTCCAGGCGGCGGAGTGCCTGATTGACGACACCGGGCGCTTCAATCTCGATGAGGCCGGGCTCCTCGGCTACGGCCACGGCCACTACTACGAGCTCGGCCGCTGCATCGGCCACTTCGGCTACTCGGTGCGCCGAAAGGCCGGCCCCGTGGTGAGGCGGCGCAATGGATAGCCTCCTTCGCCGCGCCGAGGCAACCGGCGAACTCTCCGACGGGGAGCTGGAAACCCTGCTCCGTCTCGAAGAGCGCGCCGACCTCGACCACCTCTATCAGGCCGCCTACCGGGTGAAGCTGAAATATGTGGATAACCGGGTGCGGTTGCGGGGGTTGGTGGAGATTTCCAAC
This sequence comes from Victivallaceae bacterium, assembly GCA_031547585.1. Classification (GTDB taxonomy): domain Bacteria; phylum Verrucomicrobiota; class Lentisphaeria; order Victivallales; family Victivallaceae; genus Victivallis. The sequence continues at coordinate 4,780 of JAVBRV010000454.1, read as the reverse complement.
CTTTGCTCCCGCGACTGCCTCTACTGCGGCATCCGGCGGAGCAACCGCAACATCGAGCGCTTCCAGATGGCCCGCGAGGAGATTCTGGAGGCGGCGAAGCTGGCGATCCAATTCCGCTACGGTTCGATCGTCCTGCAGGGCGGCGAGCGGAACGATCCCCTTTTCACAGATTTCATCGCCGGGCTCCTCCCCGAACTCAAGGCGCTGGGCCACCTCGGCGTCACCCTGTCGCTCGGCGAACAATCCCCCGAAACCTACCGGCGCTGGTTTGCGGCGGGGGCGCACCGCTACCTCCTCCGCATCGAAGCCTCCGACCCCGAACTCTACCGAAAAATCCATCCGGCGGACGACAGCTACGAACAGCGCGTCGCCGCCCTCGAAGAGCTGCGTCGCGCCGGGTACCAGGTCGGCACCGGGGTGATGATCGGCCTCCCCGGTCAGACGGTGCGGAATCTGGTCCACGACCTCCGTTTCTTCCAGCAGCTCGACGTCGATATGATCGGCATGGGTCCCTATCTGCCGCACCACGATACGCCGCTGGGGGCGGAAGACCGCGACTTCGACCCGGCCCTCCGCCTCGAAGCGGGCCTTAAAATGATCGCCGTCACCCGGCTTCTCCTGCGCGACGTCAACATCGCCAGCACCACGGCTTTACAGGCGCTCGCTCCCGACGGCCGCGAACGCGGGCTCCTCGCCGGAGCCAACGTCATCATGCCCAATATCGGCCGCCTCGACCACCGCAAGGACTACCTCTTGTACGACAACAAGCCCGGCACCGACGAGAATGCCGACAACGCCCGGCGAAAGCTCGAAGCCGCCATTTCCGCCATCGGCGAAACCATCGCCTGGGACGATTGGGGCGATTCGCGCCACTTCGCCGCCCGGCAGGGGGAGACGCCATGATCCGCACGGCCTTTTTCGGAGGCAGCTTCGACCCGCCCCACCTCGGCCACCTCGGCGTGGCCCGGGCCGCCGTGGCTTCGGGGAGGACCGACCGGGTGCTCTTCGTCCCGGCCTGGCGGCCGCCGCATAAGCCCGCCGGTTCCCGCGCCGGGTTCGAAGAGCGGTTCGCCATGCTCCGGCTTCTCCTCGAAGGCGCGGGTAACGCATTCGAAGTCAGCGATCTGGAAGAGCGGCTCCGACTCGACCCCTCGTATACCATCGACGTATTGGAGCATCTGAAGAGAGAGCTCCCCGGCCCCCTCCAGCTGCTGATCGGGGCGGACAGTCTCGCCGAGCTCCATAACTGGCACGACGCCGCCCGGCTGGCGAAGGAGTATGAAATCCTCAGCTATCCGCGTCCGGGCGTCCAGCCGGACCGGGAGGCGCTCGAACGCCACTGGCCCCCGGAAACCGCCCGAAAACTGCTTTCCGGGCTCCTTCCGGGAGAATTTTTTGAATTATCTTCAACAAATATTCGAAACGCTATTGCCTTTCGCGACGAAACAGGTCATATTAATATAGGAGTACCGGCATCGGTCGGCGATTACATCCGCCGCCACCGGCTCTATGAAGAGACAAGGGAACTATGACCGAAGAGAAAAAACCGACTGCGGCCGAAGTGGCCGATTTCTGCCTCCGCTGCGCCGAAGAGAAGCTGGGCGAAGAGGTGCTGAAGATCAACATCGGCGCGAAATCCTCGTTCGCCGACTGGTTCGTCATCGTTACCGCCAATTCCGAACCGCATCTCCGGGCCCTGACCGGCTTCATCGAGCGTTCGCTGCGCGAAACGTTCCAGCTGCGGCCGCTCTCCGAGAGCGGTGAGACGAGCGGCGGCTGGATCCTGCTTGATTTCGGCAACGTCATCATTCACCTGATGACCCGCGAAGCCCGCGAAAAATACCATCTTGAAGGGCTCTGGGGCGAAAAACCCGCCCCCGAAGCCATCGAGAAACTGACAAACCCCGTCAAAAAATAAGGGAATGCCAGCATGGCACCGTTGCACCGGCCGGAACATCATTGGAATGAGTTTCGGTGGGAGCGCGAAATCCGCCGGGACGAACGCCGGATCAGCTGCTACTACCGCGAGCTGCCCGCGTGCCTTGATCTGCCCGGCGAAGAGGAGATGATTTTCAACTCCCTCTACTCCCAGCCCGACCTGGTTCCGGCCTCCGGCGGCGCCGACACCCTCCGCCAATGGCCGCCGCCCTTCGACGACGACGAAGAAGAGGAGTTCATCGAAGACGCCCGCCGCCCCGGCAGCGAAATCGTCACCTCCATCGACCGCCTCGCCGCCGAGTGGAACATCGTCATTGCCTCCATCCTCCGCGCGGACCTTTTGCTGCCCGGCCTCGGCGTCGCCTGCGCCTACGCGAAACTCCTCGCCCGCGCCGTCGATTTCGTCGAAACCGACCCCGAAACCCCCGGTCTAAAAATCACCCTGGCCAAGCGCGCCGCCGCCGACCTCAACGAACTCGTCGGCGCCCTGACCCGGATCGGCGAAGCCCAACCCTCGCTCCGCCCCTCGACCAAGCTGTACACCGAGCTTCTCGCCCATCTCCGCGAACAAGTCCTCGACCAGCTCGCCCAACTACGCTCATAACCACGGTTCTCTCTGGGGCGGCCCGCCCCAGACCCTCCGGCGGGCTCCGCCCTGCACCCGCAAGACCGACCGTCGGCACCGGGCTCCGCCCTTGCCCCCTGGTACTTGAGGGGAACCTCCAAACGGCATCAGTTGACCACTCGGTCGGCTTTCTTGCGATGATTTTCGAGTGATTGCTTTGTGATTCAAGCATTTCGCCAGTCCGACCAGTCCGACTTGTCCGACCCGTCCGACTGGGCCGGCCGCCAATACGGGTTAAACCTTTTTCACATAACCAAAAACATGATTTGCAAATTGCCCCGTGCCGGGTTGCGGGCAAAGCCCGCGCCGTGTCTACCCGCCGCAAATCAGGTTTTACGATTATGGTTAATTTTATCTTGCAATTGAACACCATTTGACATTTACCTAAAAAGAAACTATATTGTTGCCATCCATCTTTTGAGGAGGAGATGGCCGAAAGACTTCCCATCGGAGTAATGAAGCAACGAAATCGTAATGAGGAGAAAAAACCATGAGTCGAATCCAGGAAAAAGTCATGATCAATCCGAGCGACACGCTCATGCTGCTGATCGATCACCAAAGCGGATTGTTCAATCTGGTTAAGGACATGCCGCTGACCGACCTCCGCCGCAACGTCACGGTGTTGGCCAAGGCGGCCACACTCTGCAAGATTCCGGTTCTCACCACCGCTTCCGTTCCGGATGGTCCGAATGGGCCGCTGATTCCCGAAATCCACCAATACGCCCCGCACGCGAAATACATCGCGCGCCAAGGCCAGATCAACGCCTGGGATATGCCGGATTTCGTCAAAGCCATTGAAGAGAGCGGGCGCAAAACCCTGGTGATTGCCGGGACGCTCACCAGCGTATGCCTGGCCTTCCCCTCCATTTGCGCGGCGGCGGCCGGTTACAAAACCTACGCCGTGGTAGATGCTTCCGGCAATTGGAGCCCGCTGGCGACCGAGCTGACCATCGCCCGCCTGGCCCAGGCCGGAGTGACCCCGATCGACACCCTGGCCGTGGTTTCGGAATTGCAGCAGACCTGGAACCGTCCGGATGCGCTGGAATTCGCCAACCTCTTCGCCGACGCCATGCCCAACTACCGGCTGCTGATGGAGAGCTACGCCAAAGCACAGGACGTCGCCGCCAAAGGACGCGAAACCAATCTAAATAAGATCAAGAGCTGACAATTGAATTTTCGGCTCCCTCCGGCTATCTTATAGAAAAGTCACCAGGAGGGAGCCATGCGGCCGACATTACGCGAAATTGCCCGGCGAACCGGATACTCGACCGCAACCGTGTCGCGCGCACTCGCCGGCTCGGAACTCATCTCGGCCGCAACCCGCCGGGTCATCCTCGCCGCCGCCCGCGAAACCGGATACCTAGAAGAAAATTGCCGCGAAGTCGCCGTCATCGTCCCCTTCCTCGCCACCGGGCACTACTTCTCCAACCTCATCGACGCCGTCACCCGCGAACTGGAGTTCGAAGGGTTCATCCCCGTCATGATCTCCCTCAGGCACCTCTCCCTCCTCGAACGGCTCCCCTTCTGCGGCGCCCTCTCCCTCCTCTCCCACAACGGCTTCGAAGCCTACTGGGGCGAACGCCACATCCTCCCCCTCGTCTGCATCAATACCTCCCCCAGGCACCTCGACGGCATCTTCATGGCCGGCTCCAACGACGCCCAAGGCATGCGCCTCCTCGTCGAACACCTGATCGCCCTCGGCCATAAACGCATCGGACGCATCGGCGGATCCTTCTCCTTCGACTGCGCCGACAACTGGAACAGCCACGCCCGCGATACCGCCTTCTCCGAACTCATGGCCGAACACAACCTCCCCGATAACCTCCGCGCCATCACCGGCCACCACCAATCCTTCATCGACGGATGCAAAACCCTCGTCGAACAAAAAGCCACCGCCATCATCACCCTTTCCGAAGGACACGAACTCCCCCTCATGCACGCCCTCCGACTACTCAACCTACGCATCCCGCAAGACATCTCCATCGCCGGACTCTCCTACGCCAACACCGCCTCACAGCTCAACCCCACCTTCACCTGCATCGAACAAAATTACGAACTCCTCGGCCGACACGGATGCACCATGTTCAAAAACCTCCTCTCCGGAACCCCTCCCACCCACGACATCCTCGTCAACTACCACTTCCACCCCGGCGCCTCCACCGCCCCCCCTTCAGCAAAGGCGTGACAGATGCCCCTGGGGGAAGGGCGAAAAACCTT
>JAVBRV010000104.1:0-2599 GCA_031547585.1 Victivallaceae bacterium | reverse complement strand
GCCGCGTCGAAGACGCCCTCCCCCGCGGCACCGAAAAGATCACCCTCGAATTCTACCTCGGCATGGGCACCGGCGAGGTCAACCTCGACAACATCCGCGTCGAAGTCGAGCACTACCGCAAAAGCAACGCCGCCAGCCAGTACATCAACTGACGGTGACCTTCGCTTGCATCCGGGGGGCCGGGGGTGTATATTAATAGATTATGAAATCCAGATTCACCCTCATTGAACTCCTCGTCGTTGTGGCCATTATCGCGATTCTCGCCGGGCTTCTTCTCCCGGCGCTGAATCGCGGGCGGATGAAGGCGCGTGAAGTCTCCTGCTCCGGCAACCTGAAACAGATCGGCGCCGCCCTGGCCGCCTACGCCAACACCTGGAACATGATTCCCATCTACAAGGTAACCGGGGCGCAAGTGCGCTTCTTCAACCTCCTCGGGAATGAAGCCGTCTGGGTCTGCCCCGACGACCCCGAGAAGAAGGTTCCGCCGGTCACCGCCACGGGGGGCGAGGAGGCCAACACGCATCCCCTGAGCTACGGCATCAACCTCTTCCGGCGCGGCGACGCGCCCGCCGCCGACAGCCTGTGGTACTGGAACAGCGCCTCCCGGGTCCGCCGCCCCTCCGAATTCATCTGGGCCGCCGACGTCAAGCCCGAAACCATGTACACCAACGGCGATTACACCAACAGCCCCGTCACCGGATATGCCAAAAACCTCTCGTACCGTCACGATCCCATCCGGCTCGGTTTCAACGCCGTTTTCTTCGACGGTCACGTCAAAAGCCTCCGGCTGAAAGAGACCCCCTGGCACTACTGGGATCTTTCGGGGGAGTGGGATGGTCAGTAAAATTTTTACGCTCATCCTCTGCTGCTGCACTTGTTTAGCCGCCGAAGAAATCCGCATTTTCTCCGCCTCCTCGGCGGCAAACCACCTCCTTATCACCCTCGGAGCGAAGGAGAGGCTGACCGCCATCGAAGAGTTCGGCCGCATCGTCCCGGGAACGGAGGGGATTCCGGTCATCGGCCGCGGCTCCGCCGTTTCCCTCGAAAAACTCGTCGAGCTCGGCGTCACCCATGCCCTCCTCTGGGACTACCAGGAGGCGCTGGCGGAGACGCTGACCGGGCGGAACATCGCCGTCCACCGGTTCCCGGCGGGACGGCTGGCCGATTATCCGGAAACCGTCCGCACGGTCGCCCGCCTCGCCGGACGCGAGAAGGAGGGGGAAGCCGCCATCCGGACCTTTCAGACGGTTTTCGCCGCTCCGCCGCCCGCCGCCCTTGCCCGCGTCTACTTCGAACTCTACTCCGCCGGGCAGACGCCGGGCCGGGAGTCCTACCTCGCCGACCTGCTGCGTCAAGCCGGAGCCGACAGCCTCGGCAATCAGCTCGCCCGCACCGGGAAAATCACCCCCGAACGCATCGCCTTATTCGCCCCCGAGGTGATCTTCTTTATCGAAGGAAGCACCACTCGGGAGGAGATCGCCGCCCGCCCCGGATTCGCCGCCCTCCCGGCCGTCCGTAACCGCCGGATCATTCCGATCAACCGCCTGTACACCGTCGAAGGGGCCGACCCGGTCGGCGCCATCCGCTTCCTGAAAGGACACTTATGAGCTTCCACCGCGTCACCTGGAATGAGAAATACCGCTTCGTCACATTGCATAACTACGGGTGCACCTTTCGCTGCCCCTTCTGCAGCTATAAATTGAAGAGCGGTCCGGAGGGGATTCCCGGCCTGTCGAGCCCGAAGCCCGAGCGCTTCCTCCCCGTCCCCGAACTGAAAGCGGCCCTGCGGAGCGTCTCCCCCCTCAAGGTGTTCTTCATGGGCGGCGAACCCACCGTCGCACCGGAACTGCCGGAGCTCCTGGAATTCGCCAAGGTGGAACTGGGCGCAATCACCCGCCTCGGGCACACCAACGGCAGCCTCCTCCCCCTCCCCCATCTCGATGGAGCGAACATCGGCTTCAAAGCATGGCGTGAAGAGCTCCACCAACAGCTTACGGGGAAGCCGAAGGAGCTGATCTACGGGAACTTCCAAAAGGCCTTCGAAGCCGGGCTCGATCTCGCGGCCAATATGATCTACATTCCGGGACTGGTCGAAGAGGAGGAGTTCGAAGGGCTGACCCGCTTCCTCAGGGGATTGTCGCGGCGGATCCCCTTCCACATCATGGGGTATATTCCGGTTCCGGGGCAACCCTGGCGGCAGCCGACCGCCGGAGAGATGGAGCGCGTGACCGCCCTCTGCCGCCGGAACCTCGACACCGTCAATTCGTCGCACCTGTCGAGCGCCGAAGCGCTCGATCTCTCAGCGCGCGACGACCGTTTTCGAGTCCGGGTGATCGCCGGGAACGACTGACGCTTCCTCTTTGTAGAGCCTCTGGTGGAGCGGGGTGAAACCGCCCTTCTCCCAGACCAGAACCGCCAGGAAGAGGCCCACCTGGAAGCATCCCCAGATCCCCAGGATCAGAAGGGCGTCGCCGGCGATGCGGAGAAAAGTCCCGCCCAGCCGCTTCCCCAGCCACCAGCGGCAGATTCCCCAGGCCGCCGCCAGCATGGCGAGGTTGAAAAGCCCGAGGCAAAGCGCCTGGTGTCCGCCCAGGAGGAA
>JAVBRV010000506.1:0-19133 GCA_031547585.1 Victivallaceae bacterium | reverse complement strand
CGCATGGCGGTGATTTCGGAGTCGGCCGACATCCGGCCGAAGACCAGCATCACCGCCACCATCACCGCCCAGGGGATGGTGAAGGTCAGCACGATGGGCAGAATGTAGAGCGTGAAGGTGCAGAAGGTCCAGAAAGAGACCCCCTGCGAAACGTAGTCGAGTACTTTGACCAGGTTCGCGCCGGTCATGCCGAAAGTCAGGATGGCGATCGCCATCGAAAACGCGAGGAGAAAGCCGCGCGTAACGTACCAATTGAGTATTTTCATCCGGTTTCCATAGATAGTTATTTACTTACTGTACATTCCCGGGGGCGTTTTCGCAAGTTTTTTCACGGAAATTCCAGCCGCATCAGCCATTCGCCGGGGAGGGGACGTCCATCCGCCCCGGAACGCCCGTAGTCGCGCTGGGCGTCGTAGAGGAGGTAGTGCTTGCCGCCGACCGAGAGAAGCTCGAACTCCAGTTGTCCTTCGGGAGCCGTTACCGGGAAGTGCAATTTCACCACGCCGGGCGCGGCGGCGTTCTCCTCCACGACTTTGCCGTTCACCCGGAAGCGGAGCCGCCCCGGCTGCTCGGTGAGGATGCTCCACTCCAGCGTCCCTTGCGGTGCTGCGGCGCTGAAGCGCTTGCTGAAGCGGAGGCCCGGACGCATTTCCAGCTCGCTCCAGCCGCCGAAGGTGAAGGGACCGTAGTCGAAGAGAACCGAGCCGCCTTGCAGAAGGTCGAGCCGGGTTCCGTCGGGGCGAACGAGGCGCATCATGGGCGCTTCGAGGTTCCGGCGGTAGAAGTCGTAGCTCGAGGTGACGAACCAGAGCGCGGCGAGTCCCGCCGCGGTTCCGGCCAGCAGCGCCCGCCGTCTCTTTTCGCCTGAACGGAGGCGGCAGCGCCAGAGCCAGGCGAGGTAACAGCCCCCCGCCACCGCGACGGCGGGCAGGATCGGCGCCCGGAAGCGCGACAGGTTGTAGAAGAGCGCAATCGTTCCCCAGTAGGCGAAGATGAACCAGTAGAGCATCCAAAGGGGGCCGAAGCGCCGCAGCCGGCGGGCGAAAACGAGGAGCCCCGCGACGCCCAGCGTCAGCAGCACCACACTTCGGCCGGGGAGGAGGGCCCGGAGGATGACGCTGTGCTCCCCTTCGCCGTAGAGCGAGACGTTGTTGGGAATTTCGCGGTACTCCCAGAAAAGGAGGAGCTTGCGGAATTGCAATTCAAGGAAGGAGCCGGGGGATTTTTGCAGCCATTCCCCCATCTGCCGGGGGACGGAGTCGCCCTTCTCGGCCCGCTTCATCATCTCGTCGTAGGCCTGCGGGTACTCCATGGGGCCGGCGGGGAGGCCGGGGTCGCGTCCGCCCGCCGGTGCCTCCTGGGAGTTGCCGAGCGCCAGCACCGCGTCGGCGGCGGTCGAGGGGCCGGAGAGGCGGCCGAGGGTCCGGCTGTTGTGGATGATGAAGGGGAGCTGGATGGCGAAGAGGAGCCCGCCATACAGCAGCAGCGCCGCGGCGAGGCGGCGGAGGGGAACCCTTTTCCGGACGCCCGCCAGAATGAGGAGGAGGACGATGCCGGGGACGAGGAGCTGGATGTTCCCCCGGGTCAGGATGGCGATGCCGGTGACCAGCCCCGCCGCGCCCCAGTGGATCAGGGTGAAACGGCGCATCCCGGCGAGGCAGAGCCAGAGGAGCAGCGCGAGGTGAAACGATTGCAGCGTCTCATTCTGGTGGTAGGGGGTGTAGAGGAGGAGCGGCGTCGAAATCGCCGCGAGGATGGCGGCCGCGTATCCGGCGCGTTTGCCCGCGAGCAGGGCGGCGGAAGCGCCCGCCAGTCCGGCCGCCGCCGCCCCCAGCAGCGCCTGGACCCCGACCACGAACCAGATTGCTCCCCCGGAAACCAGGTAGCAGCCGGGCAGGAACACCGCGTAATACCACGGCTGATAATAGAACGGCCCGGAAAATCCCCCTTGGAGGATCTCACGGGCCAGGTTCATATAGGTGGCGAGGTCGGTCAGCGTCGACGGCTCGAAGACGCTGTTCCGGCCGCCGTTGATGGCGCCGAGTTCGGCCGAGACGCCGAGGCGCAGCAGAAATGCGGCGAGGGCGATCCAGAGGAGCCGGCGCCGGAAAAGGCTGCCGGAATCCGGCCGTTTCGCCGCCATCGCCGGTTTACACCGTCATCAATTCTTTTTCTTTCGTCGCCAGCTCCTTGTCGAGCGCGGCGGAGTAGCGGTCGGTCAGCTTCTGGATGTCTTCGAGCATCTTTTTGTGCTCGTCTTCGGTGAGAAGGCCATCCTTCTGAGCCTTTTTGGCGGCGTCGTTGCCGTCGCGGCGCATGTTGCGGAGGGCGACCTTGGCTTCCTCGGTCTCCTGCTTGGCCTGTTTGGCCAGCGACTGGCGGCGCTCCTGGCTGAGCTCGGGGATCGGCAGCTTGAGGCTCTTGCCGTCGCTCATCGGGGTGATGCCGACGTTGGAGGCGAGGATCGCCTTCTCGATGGCCGACACCGCGCTGGTATCCCAGGGCTGGATCACCAGCAGCCGGGCTTCGGGGGCGGTGATGCCGGCGATGTCGCGCAGCCGGGTGGGTGTGCCGTAGTAGTCGACCATCAATCCCTCGACCAGCGCGGGGGAGGCCTTGCCGGTGCGGATCGCCGCGAAGTTGTGTTTGAGCGACTCTTCGGTCTTCATCATGTGCTCTTCGAGACTGTCGAGCAGGTTGTCGATATCCAGTTGCATGTTCGCTTCTCCCTGTTGTCTTTGGGTGTTGTTGTTGACGCTTTCAACGTAACATAGCAAGTTTCCGGCGAAAATGCAACCGGAAATTAGAATTTTTTCACGGTGAGGGCTTGATTTTTTCCGGAATAGGACTATTTTGAGAAAGAATCTCAAATTTGAGGATATCGGATGAAAACGATGAAAAACAGTATATGCGCCGTGCGGAACCCGAATCGTTCCGTCCGCTTTTTCGTCGTTTCGATTCCGCTCACCCTGCGACTTATCGGCGCCGGTCCGGCGTAGGTCAGCCGCTTCCCGCCCTTTCCTGCCCGAACCGGCATTCCGCTCTGGAGTGCGCCGGGATCTTTTTTTTCAGCCGTCCGCGGCGCTCTCCTGTCTGTGAATCTGTTTTTATCATGCATCAAGGAGAGCATTTATCATGAGCAACCGACCCAAGTATCGCCCCGCCGGATCTGTAGAGATCGAAAACCGTTCGTGGCCCGCCCATCGGATCACCACGCCCCCCGTCTGGGTGTCGGTCGACCTCCGCGACGGCAACCAGGCCTTCGTCAAACCGATGGATGTGGAGGCGAAGCTCCGCTATTTCCGCATGTTGACCGAAATCGGCGTGAAAGAGATCGAAGTGGCCTACCCCTCGGCTTCGACCGAAGAGTTCGAGTTCGTCCGGCGGCTGATTGTCGAGGACCGGATTCCGGAAGACGTCCGCATCGTTGTCTTCACCGCATTGCGCGAAGATTTGATCCGCCGCACCATGGAGTCGATCAAGGGCGTGCGCCAGGCGACCATCCACAGCTACATCGCCTCCAGCGACCTCCACCGCGAATTCGTCTTCGGCAAGAGCGAGGAGGAGTTGATCCGCGTGGCCAAAGAGGGAACCCGGATGATCCGCGAGGCGGTCGACGCCGCCGGCATGGCCGAGAAGATACACTACCAGTTCTCCCCCGAGGAGTTCAGCGACAGCCGGATCGATTTCGTCCTCCGCCTGGCGTCGGCGGTCAAAGAGGCCTGGGGACCCTGCCGCCGCGGGGAGTTCATCCTCAATCTGCCGGAGACGGTCGAGCGGCGCGCTCCCTATGAGTTCGCCGATATGATTGAATCCTTCATCCGCGCCTGGCCGTACCCGGAGGAGACGATCTTTTCGACCCACACCCACAACGACCAGGGCGGCGCGGTGGCCGCCGCCGAAATGGCGGTGCTGGCCGGAGCCGAACGGGTCGAAGGAACCTTGCTCGGCCACGGCGAACGGACCGGCAACATGGATCTCGTCACCTTCGCCTTGAACCTGAAGGCGCGCGGCGTCGACCCGGGCTTGGATTTCTCGCACCTCCCCGAAGTCACCGCCTTCATCGAGAAGGTGTCGGGCATCAAGACCTACCCGCGCATGCCCTACGCCGGCGAACTGGTGTTTACCGCCTTTTCGGGAACCCATCAGGACGCGATCCGCAAGGGAATGGCGGCGCGCGGCCCGATCGGCGACGCCTTCGACCAGGAGTGGAAAATGCCCTACCTCCACCTCGACCCGGCGGATATCGGCCGCAATTACGAGGGGTTGATCCGCATCAACAGCCAGTCCGGCAAGGGCGGCATCGCTTACGTGCTGGAGAGCGTCTACGGCATTTCCGTGCCGAAGGCGATGCAGCCGTCGGTCGGGAAGCGGGTTCAGGCGCGCGCCGAAGAGAGCGGGGCGGAATTGACCCCTGAAGAGGTGCGCCGGATCTTCTACGCGGAATTCGTCGATGTGCCGGGCCGGGTGAAACTCGGCGACTTCCGCATCCGCCGCCCCGCCGGGGCGGACAGCGTCACCGGCGTGGAGCTGGAGATGGAGGTGGACGGCCGTCCGCGCCGGGTGACCGGTACGGGTGCGGGTCCGATCGAGGCGGCGACGGCGGCGATGGCGCGGATTCCCGAGCTGGCGGATTGCGCGCTCGAAAACTACTCCGAACACGCTCTCGGCACCGGGGCGGACGCGGAGGCCATCGCCTACATCGCCGTGCTCGACAAGAAGAGCGGCCGGACCGCCTGGGGCGCGGGCGTTCACCGCAGCATCAACCTTGCGGCCATCCGCGGCATCGTCAGCGCGATCAATAACCTGGAAAGGTAGTTAATTACGAATTACGAATGACGAATTACGAATTGAAAACGGGGAGGTCGGACGTTGTCGCCCGGCCTCCTCGGCCCAATCGTGTTTCTGGCTCTAGCAAATTAGCGCGGCAGGCGCCGCGAAGTGGATGTGAGGGAACTCGTTTGCGGCAGCAAACGAGCAAGGAGCAAATGCGACGCAGCCGAACGTAACGCAGCGAAGGCCCCGCCGTCTGAGGGCGCCCCAAAGGGGCGATAAGGTCGCGCTAGCGACCGCTACGATCCGAGATCGGGGTCGCCCTGTAACATCACGTCTCTGCCCACAGGCGGGGGTAGTTTCAGGAGGGGAGTAAGGCCCCTCCTGACTCCCACGATACCAGTTAATAGTATTCAATACGAAAGTTTCAGAAGGAGCAACGAATATGGCAGACTGGAATTCCGGTCAATACTTGAAATTCGAAGGCGAGCGCACCCAGCCCGCCATCGACCTGGCACAACGGATCGCCAACCCCAACCCCAAACGGATTCTCGACCTCGGCTGCGGCCCCGGGAACAGCACCCGGGTGCTGCGCGAGCGCTTCCCCGGGGCGGAGATTGTCGGCGCGGATAACTCCCCCGACATGCTGGAGCGGGCGAAAGAAGATTACCCGGAGCTGGAGTTCCGCCTTTTCGACGCGACCCGGGACTTCGCCGAACTGGGCGGGAAGTGGGACGTGATCTTTTCGAACGCCTGTCTGCAATGGGTCCCCGACCACCGGAACCTCTTGCCGCGCCTGCTGGCGGCGCTGCGTCCGGGTGGAGAGCTGGCGGTTCAGACGCCGCTCCAGTCGTTGGCCCCGGTCCACCGGATGCTCGGCGAACTCGCCGCCGAACCGGAGTGGCGGGGCTACTTCGGGAAAGTCCGCGAGCTGCATAACCTTACGGACGTGGAATACGCCGATTTGCTTTCGGAACACGCCGCTTCGTTTGCGTTGTGGAAGACCGATTACTATCACATCCTTCCCTCCCACCGCGCCGTCCTTGAATGGTATCGCGGCACCGGTCTCCGCCCCTGGATCGGCGCCCTGCCGGAAGAGTGGAAGCCCATCTTCGAAGCCGCCCTCTTGCAGCGGATCGAAGCGGCCTTCACCACGCTTTCGAACGGAACGGTTCTCTTTCCCTTCCCCCGGCTCTTCTTCACCGCCGTCGCGAAGTGATCGTAAGAGCTTATCCCTAAATAAAGAAATGTCATGATGCCGCGACTGACATTTCGCCGCAAATCAGGACGTTTTGGCTTATTTAGGGATAAGCTCTAAGGGCAGTTTTTGGAATAATTCAGGTTTACTGCTTGAAAACCTCCGGCAGGGGCGGTATACTATTTTTTCATCTAAGGAGGGAATTCAGTATGCCGATGGATGACGACGAGCGCGAGGTGTTGCACCGACTGGTGAAGAAGCGGATCCGTTTCTTTATTTTTGCCGGAATTCTGGGAATGTTGGGGAGCATCATCTTTCTCGTTCTGCTCTATTACGTATCCGTCATGGGCCTCTCCTTCCTCTTCAAGAAGCCGCCGGCGTGGATCGGCTGGGCGGTGATCGGCTTCTACGCCTTTATCCTCATCATCTTCCCCTTTACCGAGCGGACGCATAAAGGGGAGGACGAGCTTGAGTTGCCCGAAGAGTACGCCTATGATCTCGCCGCGCTCCGCACCCTCCGCGCCCGCAGCGAAACCGTTCCCCTGACCGGATTTGTCATGTTCGTATTGCGGCTCTTTTACCTCGGGTTCCGCCAGATCGGCGGCGCTTTCCGGCTGCTGCGGACTCCCCCCGACATCATCGAAGGGGTGATCGACCCCCTGCTGGCCGGGGATGTTCCCCCCTGGGATCTCGCCGACGCCAACGGACTCACCGACCGGGAACTCGCCCGGCTCCTCGGCTGCCTCGACGCGGTGGTGACCATGCGTCCCCGCCCGGTGAAGCTGGCGCTGAAGGAGAAGTGGCGCAATCCGCTGCTCGGGTTGGAAACCGCCTCCTCGGAAGAGGACTCCCCCTTCGTTTAACGGAGGGAACGGAAAGATTATTCCTCGGAATCGGGGAGGCGGCCGCCGCCTTTTTCGATTTGCTTTTCTTCGGCTTTCACCCGGCGTTCGAGTTTGCGGATATCTTCCGCAGGCGGAAGATTTTCCGGGTGAATTCCTCGTTGTCCCAGCATCCCCCGCACACTTGCGTTATTCTGGACATGTTCGCCGGTGATGGAATATTCGCCTTCCAGATTTTTCAGTTCAACATTGTAATTGGTCATTTCGGTGGCGAGATTCTTGGCCGCAATCGTCAACGTCGGGAGAAAATCAGCGAGTGGACGGTACTCTTTTATCCCCAAGCGTTTTTTCATGGCGGCGGTGTTGAGCCCGCCGAAAAGCGCGGTGTCGCCTTTGGAGCGGATTCGGGCGAAACCGGATTCATCGACTCCATGTTCGTAAATATTTTTTGACAGTCGCTTTTCCGAAGCGCACAGCTGGTCGCGTGCATCCATGCGCTCCATATATTGAATTCGTTCCTCAATGACCTCCTGTTTTCGGGTCTGAACGGCAAAATAGCTTTGGGCGAAAGCGATTTCTTCTTTGCGCGGATCTCCGTTCTGAGCGATCAGGTAGCAGGCGTAACGGGTCAGCATGAAATCTTGAATTTCACGTTGACCGCCTTTCCCGTGTTCGATCAATTTCGTGACTTCACGAAATTGATCGGAAACCGGAACTTCACTGGTTTCGCAAGCGGTCATTGCGCGTTGGATGGCAACTTCAAAATTTTCCCAGCGGTGATAGCCCAGGAGAGGCATCAATTCACGGGCGGTCCAAAACTCTACGCCATCGCTTTCCACGGCATGAAGAATGGAGTCAAAGTTGCTCTTCAGGGAGACTATGCGATTTTTATCCATAGAATAATCTGGCAATTGGCTCTTTTGTTGAGTGAGTCGATTTCACTGGTAATATCATTGGGAAATGTAAAAATACAAGTTTAGGTTGAGAAAATTCAATATTAATATCAGCTCTGTTTCGTCAGCTGAACCGGCAGCGCGTTGTTGCCCGTCAGGACGGTGGTGTTGGTCGGGAAGGCGAAATCGAGCCCGGCCTCATTGAACCGGCGCAGGATTCCCAGGTTGATCTCGTGCTTCCACTCCTGGCTCTGAATGTAATTCCGGGTGTTGAACCAGACCGTCACGCTGAGGTTGAGCGACCAATCCTTGTAGTCGGTGAAGAAGATGCGCGGCGGCAGCGTTTCCATATCGAACCCCGGGTGGTGGTCGAGAAGTTCATGCAGGATGCGGCAGGCTTCCTCCATCTTTTCAGGCGTGGTTCCGTAGGTGAGGCCGAGTGAAAAGGCGTATTTGATGGTCTGGCGGCGGGTGACGTTTTCGATGACTCCATCCGCCACCTTCCGGTTGGGAATCGAGTAGAGGTAACCGTCGAGCGAGCGGATTTCGGTGCTGCGGAGCCCTACCGATTCGACGACGCCGTCGACTTCGCCCAGTACAATGCGGTCCCCGACCGCGAACGGCTTGTCGAGAATCACCATGATCGAACCGAAGACGTTGGCGATGGTCTCCTGGGCGGCGAAGGCGATCGCCAGCCCGACCACCCCCGCACCGGCCAGCAGGGAGGTGACGTTCATGCTGAAGAGGTTCTGAAGCACGAAAATCAGGCTGATCAGAATCAGCAGCACCTTGACCGACCGGCTGATGAGATCGATCAGGAGGATGTTCATGCTGTATTCCCCCGGCTTTCGCCCGGCGTGCCTGCGGAAGCTCTCATCGAAGAAACTGGTCAGCCGGAGCAGGCTCCAGATCACGCAGACGACCAGCGTCCCCTGGAGGAGCCGCAGGGCGACATAGGCGTAGGCCGCGGGGAGGGTGCCGAGCAGCGGCTTGGCCGCGAGAATGAGGCCGCAGCCGCCGAGCAGAATAATCGCCGGCAGCTGAAAGACATGGTACAATCGGTGGTGCGAATCGAGCTTCAGCCAGCGCTCCCCGATATAGTCGATCAGCAGCCGGCGGCAGAGCCAGGCGGCCAGCCAGAGGCCCCCCAGCGTTGCCAGCACGCCGAGCGCCAGGAGAACGAGTTCGCCGTCCCGGAGCCGGAACCACAGGAGGAACCGTTCGCCCCAGTCATCGGCGCGGCGGGTCCAGTCCTCCCAGGAGAGGCGGGAGATTTGCCGCTTGGCCTCTTCCTCCCGCGCCAGCTTTTCCTTCTCCGCCGGAGCGGCTGTCGTTTGGGGCAGCTCCTTGACCAGCTCGCCGTCTTTGACGACGATGACCAGGCGTCCTTCGGGGAGGGATGGCTCCGTTTTCCCGGCGGCTGTGGCCGCGGTTACGGCGAAGGCGGCAGAAAGCAGGATGAAAAGAAGAATTCGGCGCATGGGGGCTCCTCCCTCTGGGGAGGCAATTGCCAAAATCCACTCGAACTGATTTTTGCAATTACCTCTTGGGTTGCAATTTACTCCGGCGGATAATATATCGCGAATTTCTCCGACATGCAAAAAATGGTTCGGAGAATTTCGGATTCCGGTTGAAAGATTGCGGCTTTGAGCCTATATTAAGTAGCTATGGGTATCTATAAAGAGACGAATATTCCCCGCTGGCTCGGGATTTTGATCCTGATGGCGGTTTTTCTGGTGATTTTCCAGCCCTGGCAGCTTGGGTGGCGCGAATTGTTCCGGGTGGAGGGGCTGTATGCCGCCCTGGCCACCGAGTTCGACCCCGGCGCCATGATGGTGACCGCCCACGGCATGCCGATCCGCGAAAGCTACCCGGTGTATCCGGCGCTGGTCCGGATGCTGGCCGTGGGGGCGGGGCTGCCGATGGAGTTCGCGCTCCGGCTGGTGTCGATGGTCATGCTGGCCGCCGGAGCCGCCGTCGTTTGCGTCGCCGCCGGCAGCGAACGCTCTCCCCGGGCCGGAATCGTCGCCGCCGCCATGTATATGGGAACCTTTCTGGTGCTGGAGAAGGGGGTCGAAGGCTCCTCCATCCCGGTCGGGGCGCTGATTCTGCTCTCGGCCCAGCTGCTCTTCTTTCAGTACGGCATCCGCAAAGCCAACTGGAGCGCCGCCTGGATCTTCAGCCTCGGGCTTATGGCCGTCGGCTTCCTGACCGACGGCTTCGTATTATTGCTGTACTTCATCTTCCCCCTGCTGTTCCTGCGGCGGCCGCTGTCGGTCAAGTCGAAGTTCAAGAAGCCCGGATTCATCGTCGGCTGCTTCCTCCTCGGCGGCACCATCCTCGCCTGGAACCTGCCGGGGTACGGGCTCCCCCAGCATAACCCGCTGCACTATTACGATATCTACAACCTCTCCTTTACCGACTATCTGCTCGAATTGCTGCTCTTCCCCATCATGGGAATCCTGCGCTTCCTCCCCTGGAGTTTCATTCTCTGGATCCCCTTCTGCGTCGCCCTGCAGGCCCTCGATACCACGCCGATCTTCAGCCGCTATCTGCGGACGCTCACCTTCTCCACCCTGGCGCTTCTCTGGCTGCTGCCGGAGAGCCAGACCGGGGAACTCCTCTTCCTCGCCGGCCCCCTGGCGATCCAGGTCGGCATCACCTACGACCTCGGCATGCGCCGCTACGGGTACAAGGTACGCAAGGCGCTGATCCTGGCGGAGTATTTCGTGTTGATGCTGGCGGCGGCCATCGGCCTGCTCTGGCTGCTTCCCTATGAGTGGCTGCGTTTCTTCTTCAGCCTCGGCAACTCGATCGACTTCAGCAAGTCGGCGGAACACCGCATCTGGGGCGGTGTGGCGGCGGCGCTGCTGCTCGGCATCGCCCTTTTTCTTCACCGGGGGCGGAAGACGCGGCCGGTCTGGCTGTTGCTGCTGCTGACCGCCGCCGCCGCCGGAATCTTCCACGGCGTAGTGCTGCTCCCCTACAAGGCGCAGGATGAAGCGAAGCGCCAGTTCGGCGGCACGCTTCAGTCGGCGCTGGCCGCGGAGCAGATTCCGCTGCTGTACAAGGGGAATATTCTTGACCTGTACGGCGAACTCCACTATGTCGGACTGCCGGTGCAGAAGATCGCTTCCCTGGCGGAGCTGCCGAAGGGGGAGAAGGTCGTCTATCTCATTGATACCGAGTTCCCGCAGCTTCCCGAACGGAACTGGGTCAATCTTCTGCCCAATAACTTCAGCTACCGCGGTCACCGCATCGCCGTCTGGAAGGGCGAACTTCGCTCAGCGGCGGGGAAGGGCGGCAATCGCCCGTAACAGCGCTTCACGCTCTTCCGGCGTGGCGGCCTGCCGCATTCTCTGCATCAACTCATTGCGCTTCTCCGCCAGGCGGAGGCGTTTCCACTCGCCCGCGGTGTCGCGCACCGCGCGCCCGACGTCCGCATAGGCGTGGTCGCCGACCATCGCCGCGCTGACGGCGGGGGAGGGCTGCTGGTGGAGCATTTCGGCCAGCCGGGCCGGGAGCTCGTTAAATTCCCCGTTCAGGGCCGAATTGACGGCGAGGTTGATGGCCCGGCCGATCGCGTCCTCGGGCAGTTCCTCCGAAGGGACGAGGTCGGCGATCTCGCGCGCCGCCTCCTCGTAGTGAACCGCCAGCGTCAACAAGGTTCGGAGCGCCGCCGGATGCTCCGGCTCTTTCGGCGGGGGAGGGGGCGCCGCTTCCCCTTGCGCCGTGCGGAAGGAGGCGCGCCGCTCTTCGTCGCGCTTCGCCTGGTAGCGGATCTGCCGCATTTCGCCCCAGAGGGCGGTTTCGTCGGTATTCAGCAGCCGGGCGGCTTCGCGGAGGTACTCCTGCTGCTCGATCTGGTTGCCGATCAGCCGGAGAAGGGCGATCACTTCGCGGGCGGCCTGGCCGCGTCCGGCGGGGGAGGCCATGTCGTGGCGAAGGGATAGACTTTCGCAGACCATGGGCAGCCAGGTGACGGCGCTGTCGACCGCCGCCTTGACCGCCTCGGCGCCGCCGTTCTGAAAGAGCTCGTCGGGGTCCTTGCCGCCGGGAATCCGGATCACCCGGATGTCGAAGGAGAGGGGGAGCAAGATTTCGATATCGCGCAGCGCCGCCTTCTGCCCGGCGGTATCGGCGTCGAGCGCGAGGTAGATCCGGCTGCAGTAGCGCTTCAGGATGCGCGCCTGGTCTTCGGTGAAGGCGGTTCCCTGCGGCGCCACCGCGCAGGTGTAGCCCGCCCGGTGAAAGGCGATCACGTCGAGCTGCCCTTCGCAGAGGATGGTCATGCCGGTGTCGCCCATCATCTTGCGGGCCAGCGGCAGCGCGTAGAGAAGGTTTCCCTTTTTGAAGACCGGCGTCTCGGGGGTGTTGATGTATTTGCCCCCCGCCAGCGGCTTGGCTTCGAGGGAGCGGGCGCTGAAGCCGACTACCCGGCCCTGTTCGTTCTCGATGGCGAAGGTGAGGCGGCCTTTGAAGTGGTCGTAGCAGCGGCCGGTCTCCTCCTTGCGGCTGACGACGCCCGACTTGACCAGCTCGGCGTCGGAGAATTTCAGGCTGCGGCCGTAGTTGAGGCAGGCCGTCCAGTCGTCCGGGCAGGCGCCGATCTTGAAGGTTTCGGCCACCTCCGGCGGAATGCCGCGCTTGGCGAGATACTGCGCCGCCGGGGAATCGGGGTGATCGACGAGGAAGCGCCGGAAGTAGTTGGCAAAGACGTCGTTGACTTGGAAGAGCCGTTCGCGCTCCCCGGCGTTGCGGCGGGCGAGGGCGGGGTCGATCGCCCCCTCGCCGCGCTCGGGGACGACCACGCCGACCCGCCCCGCCAGCATGCGGAGGGCGTCGCCGAAGCCGACGTTCTCTTTATCCATGTAGAAGCGGAAGACGTCGCCGCCCTTGCCGCAGCCGAAGCAGTGGAACATCTGGCGCGAGGAGTCGACGTGAAAGCTCGGCGTCTTCTCCTGGTGGAACGGGCAGAGCCCCTTGAAGGTGTGCGACCCGGAGCGTTTCAGCTGGACGAAGGAGCCGATCAGTTCGACGATGTCGCAACGGATCCGCACCTCTTCGATGACGTCCTTGGAAAGGCCCGGGTTCATGTTACTTCGCCAATGCTTCGTTCACCCGGTTCCGGACGCCCAGGAGCCAGGCGTCGGTGCGGGGGTAGTCGTCCATCTTGAGCGGTTTCTCCAGCCCTTCGTGAAGCAGCGCCAGCACCTTTTCGCGGCCGACGCGGCTTTCGAGGAGCTTCAGGGCGCGGAGGTCCTGAAGTCCGGCGTGGAAGACCTCGTGGCGGATCGAGTCGATGGGTTCGCCGTCCCGGCCGGGATAGACCATGAAGCAGTCGCCCGAGGGGAAGCGCCCCCCCGCGTCGGTGGTGAGGAAGGGGTTGATCAACCGGCGCGAACACTGCGAATAGTAGAAGTTGAAGCCCCACTGCAGGAAGCCCTCCAGCTCATACACGTAGGCCAGTGCTCCCATGACCCGGTTGCGCCGCGAGGGCATCGCGAAGAAGCGGTTGGGGACGTTGATCTGCTGGGCGCAGCAATAATAGCTCCAGGGGTGCTTCATCTTCCCGGCGAAGGGTTCGATGTGGTTGTTGGCGGGGATGGCGATATCGACGAGGCCGAGCTGGTAGAAGTCGTAGTTGGAGAGCGCCTCCAGCGTCCGGTAATCTTCGAGCAGCGGTTTCACCAGTTGGACGGCGGCCCGGTAGCTCTCGAGCTGGTGGAGCTGCGGTTCATCCGAAACCGAGAAGAAGCAGTGCTCCGGGTCGAGCCCCTTGCCGCGGAGGTAGGGGAGGAGCTGCGGCAGCAGCGCTTCCAGGAACCCCTTGTAGGCCGGGTCGCTGGCGCGCACCGTCCAGCCGAAGAAGCGCCGGTCGGCGAAGTAGCCGTCGCGGCCGACGATTTTCGGGGTGAATTCGGCCCCCCACTGGGTGAAGAGGTGGCTCATGGCGAAGTGACGGAAGCCGATCGTATGGCCGAGGTCGATCCATTGGCCGAGGCGGGTGAAGTCGAACTTCCAGGAACCGTCCGCGAGCCTTTCCACGTCGAGGAGCTGGCAGGTGGGGCGTTCGAGGCCGACTTCGGTGTCGAGGGGGGGCGTCCAGAGAGGGGTGTAGAGGACGTTGACGCCGTGGGCGAAGGCGTTGCGAAGGAATTCACGGGTGATCCGCCAGTGCTCGTCACTCCAGGCGGGAACGTCGTAGTAGGCCACGAGGCAGTCCGAGTGGAACCACTCCAGCCGGAGCAGCTCCTGCGGCGGCAGTTCGAAATCGAGCACTTCGAGGGTGAATCAGGCTGCGTCGCGAGAGACGCTGCGGCTTTTATCCCAGTCGGCCATCTGCGTAAATTCGAGGGTGACGGGGTACTTGCCCGGCGCGGCGCCGCCGACGCGGACCGTGCACCAGAGCACCCGCCACTGATCCGGCAAGAGATTGAAACGGTCGTGGGCTTCGAGGTCGGCGAGGAGGTCCGGGTACAGCCCCGGCGCGGTGCGAAGGTAGTCGCTGTCGGTGTTCCCGGCGGGATGCAGCGAGGGAACGGATTCAACGGAACGGATCTCGACATTGAGCCCGCCCGAAACGGCGACCCGGATGCGGCCGTCCCGCTCGGCTTCGTTTTCGGCGCGCAGCGCGACCTGGAAGGAGTAGGTTTCGTTCCGCGCCGCCGTGTCGCCGGCGAAAATCGGCAGATCCCCGGTCTCGTCGGGGAAAACTTTCACGAGGGAGGAGATGGGCCGAATTTGCATCGAACAGGTTCCTTTCGTCGCTTGATTTCAGAGAATATAGCATTAAAAGGGAACATTGCCATTTCCGGCCGCCGAAAAAAACGGGGTTTTCTATAGATGCGGTAGCCAGATGTCCTGATTGGTTTCGTATTTCCAGCGCGATTCGAGGATGTCTTTACTCGCATAGACGTTGTTGAAGGGTTTGGCGGCCAGATGACCGTCGAGAAACAGCACGTTGACGTTCCCCAGGTGCCGGGCATAGGGGCTTCCCTCTCCTTCGCCGACGGCGTAGGCGCTGATCCGGTAATAGGGATGCTTGGTGCGGCTGTTGACATTGGCCGTGTCGGATTTGATCGCGTCCATCATGAAGTAGAGCCGTGAGGCGCTTTTGACTTTACTGAGCCGGTGGGTGATTCCGGAGGTGCGGCCGTTCGGGGAGTTTGCGTGCTGATTATAGCCCCAGCTCGAGTAATAGGCGGCCGCCCATGAGGTCAGGTCCATGTTGGCGACGGTCCGCGCGTGGGGACAGCCCCAGATCTCCTTGCCCGACTTGATGTAATTCAGTTCGAACAGCAGAAAATGCCAGCCCATGAAGTCGTAATCGCGGTTCAGGCTTTTCGAAACCGGCTTGCGGGGAACCGAGAGCGGCACGATGCGGTCGCCGTAGTCCTGCGAATAGAGCGCGGCCTGGAGGCTGATTCCTTTCAGTCCGTTGGCGCAGGTGCGCGCTTTGGCGTATTCGCGCGCTTTCGCGAGACTCGGCAATAAAATGGAGACCAGAATCGTGAGAATGGCGATTACTACCAGAAGTTCGATCATGGTGAAATTCGATTTTTTCATTTCTTCTCCTTGATTTCCAGACAATTGAATTCGGAGTGGCTTTTGTTGCCGGCAATGCCGCCGCCCCAGGTGAGGAAGCCGTCGCGTCCTTTGCCGGAGTTGCTGTTGACCAACAGGGAAAAACCGATCTTCGAGCCGGGGGAGAGGTCGAGCTTCAGCTCCGCCGCATCGAAATGGACCACGTAAAGCCAGTTGCCGCCGCCGAGCGGGTGAAATTCCAGCCGTGAGGCGCGATAGAGCCCGGCCGGCGTGCCGCGGTTGCCGAAGAGAGTTCCTTTGCCGCCGGTTTGAGCGGCGGTTACTTCATTCCAGTAGCGTTTGGCGGGCGGTTTCCCATCCGGGCCGCGCTGCTGAAGGGCGATCTGGAGCGAGTCGCCGCGCCAGGCCTCCGAGGCTCCATAGGGCTGATGAAAGGAGGGGTCGTTCACCAGCACCTGGATCTGCAGCGCCTCCGGGGTGTGGAAGGCGCGGAATTTCGCGCGGATATTGGGTTCCATCTCGCCCCCCTGCCACGAGCGCCAGTTCTCCCCGGCGCTGAAATCGATCCAATCCTTCGCGGCGGCGAGGGTCGGCAGGTCGAAACGGCGGCTCTCCGGAGTCGCGGCGGGAACCGGAGCCGTCGCCATTTTCCACAGCCGGATCGACCAGGCCAGCGGCAGCGCTTCCCGGTTCCGGTCGATGAGCCGGACCAGCCGCCACCCGCTGCCCCCGGTTTGGGGGGCGAAGGCGAGGCGAAAGGTGAACGGCGCGACCTCTCCCGGCGCGAGACGCAGCTCTTTCTCTTCGAACTCCAGCGTCCGGCAGCCTTCGGGGAGCAGGAGCGCGGGCTGGATCACCTTCGTTTCATCCGACAGGTTGTGCAACGCCGCGTCGAAGCGGACGTCTTCGGGATGGGCGAGGTTGTAGCCGAATGCGTCGGCGGTCATCGTTGAAACGTCCAGCAGCGACCGGAACACCACGGGCGGCGTCGCGCGGGGCTTCCGGTCGAAATCGCGTGCCATCCGGAAGTACTTCATCGCCCGGGTGTCGCTCTTGAGGAACGCCTTTGCCGCGGCTTCCGGGAAATGGAGGTAGACGACGCCATCGCGGCAATCCACGCCGCCGTTGCGTACGGCGAGCGGGCGGCCGTCGATTCCGGTGATCCGGCAGGGCGGGAAGCCCGCCGGCAGCTTCAAGGCCGTCCGCTTGCCGTCCGCCGGCACGTAGAGAGCCGCGACCGCCGCCGTTCCGTCGGAGAATACCCGGGAGCGTACCGCCCGGACGCCCGTCAGGTCGCCGATGTACGCCTTCCCCGCCAGGATCTTTGCCGCGTGGGCGTAGGCGGCCATCGAACGCATCGGCGTGTCGCGGGCGTCCATCATGCCGAAGTTCTTGCGGCCTTCCTGGTAGAACTTGAATTCAAAAGCGAAGTAGCGTTCCGCTCCGAGCGCCCGGAGTTCGACGGCTTTACCGACGATTTCGGCGGCGCTGAAACGATCCTGCGACGGAATGGCGCGACCGCCTCCCTCTGTCCACGGCGTGCCGCATTCGGTGATCCAGATTGGAATTCCGGCCCGGGGGTGGCGCAGGGCCGACTCGCGTTCCCGCAAGCCCCCGAAGGTGGCTTCCATCGCGCCGACGTCCGCATAGGTGTGATAGCTCATCGCGTCCACGGCGTCGAGCATTCCGTTCGCCAGGCAGGCCTCCTGCAGGGCGGTTCCGGGCCACGGATGGGCGAACACGCCGCCGACGATCACGGTATCGTTTCCCCGGAGCTGCCGGGAGAGGGCCTTGGTGAAGCCGGCGATCTGGTCGGGGTAGGGATAGGGGCTGAGGTCGGGTTCGTTCCAGACCTCAAGCGCCCGCGTGGTTCCCTGCCAGCGGTCGAGAATTCTCGCCCAGTTCTCCCCGGCCTCCTTCAGCTTCGACGGATAGGCGACGGGGCCGAGGCGTTTCGGCTGCCGCCGCGGTTCCAGCCAGTCGGGGGTGTCGTGAAATACGTCGAGCGTCCGGATCCCCTCTTCTTCCGCGAGCCGCCGGTACAGGCCGTAGCGCCCGTCGAACTGGAAGCGGTCCGGAGCGGGGGCGATCGCGCTCCAGGAGAGCCGGTCGCGGTTCCAGAGGATGCCGCAACGCTTCAGAATGCGGAGATAGGCGCGGATTTCCCGCTCCCCGGCCGGGGGGGAGCCCCAGCTGAAGGAGCTGTCCACAGCGAAAAATTCATCCGCTTCGCGTGGCGGCGGGTCGTCGGTCATCACGCCCGCCCGGATGCCGAGCGCCGGGTAGACCAGCTCCGCAAACCCCCGTCCCGGCGGCGGCGAAGCGGTCAGGAGCCGGTGTTCCGGGTCGAAGACGGCGACGCCCTCCGCCAGTTGATTGCCCTGATAGTCGCTGTAGAAATAACGCCGGGCGGTTTCGTCGAGTGCTTCCGCCGCCAGCCGCAGCCGGATCGGTTCGACGTCTCCCGGCTGCCGGAACAGCCGCTCCGGCTCGTCCGCCCTGAATTCAACCCGTCCGGCCGCTTTGCCGTCGGGAGTCAGGAAACGGATCCCGGTAAATTCAAGGACTCCCTTTTTCGCCGGCAGTTGCCAGCCGTGCACGCCGAATTGGAGCTGTCGGATCGGTTGGCGGATGACGCCGTCGTTTTCGCCGTTCCAGTGGTGCTTCGACGAACCGGCGACGGCAAGGCGGAACTCCTGGAACTCTTCGCTGCTCCCCGTCGGCTTCAGGTAGAACTGGTGAATCTGGGAGCCCGCATCGACCAGGCGCACGTCGAATCCGGTTGCTTGGCCCCGCATTTTGAAGCATACTCCGGCGAGTCGCAGCGGCGTGATGAAACGCCGGGCGGCGGTTACGAAATGACTGCCGGGGAGGCCGGTGAAATCCGCTTCCAGCCGCAAAACGCCGGGGATGGGCCACTGAAGCTCGCCCTTGCCGTTCCCCCGAAGCTGCCAGTCGGGGGCGCTTACCCTGAAATCCTCGGTCAGGCGGTAATGGCCGTCCTCACCGGCGGCGACGCAGCCGGCGAAGAGAAGGCAGAGTGCGAACTTCTTCGCGAATCCAGGTAAACGAAGATGAAACACGGTATTCCTCGCTCAATCGGGGTTAAGGAAGAAGCAGCCGGGGGAACTGCAGCGTTATGGAGGGGGGCGCCTCCGGGTTCTCCATGCGCCAGAGAAGCGCTTCCAGCGCCCGTTCCGCCATGACCGGCAGCTGGAGGTCGATCATGCCGGGGTGGGGCCAGAAGTTTCTCAGATACTGCGCCCGGTCGCAGTTGATGACGTTTTTCCAACCGTATTTCTGCATCAGTCCGAGGCTGTCGAGCCCGCAGCACAGCTTCAAGCCGCACATGGCGTTGAAGCCGAAGAAGCCGATTTTCTCCGAACCGGCGGCGATGAGGTGCTGAAGGCGTTCGACGAAATCGATATCCTGCTTGTCATACGGCAGCGGCAGGGATTCGATGCCGCGTTCCCGGAGCCGCTCCGGGAGCCGGGTGAGCCGCGGGTGAGCCGGTTGGGAGAGCACCATATCCGGGCGCCAGACAATGACCACCCGCTCCACGCCGATTCCGGTGAAGTGTTCGCACGCCAGTTCAATGACGGCGTCGTCGTCGGCGGTAAAGCGGTCGCAGGTCGGGCCGTAGGACTTCCAGCCGAAAACCTGAACCATCGGTTTCTCCCCGCGGAATGCTTCCAGTTCCGGCGGATCGTTGTAGAAGTAAAGGCCATCGTACGGCTTTGCCAGGGAGGGATTGGCGGCGAGCTCCGTTCGGGTAACACTCCGGAATTCGATGCCGTACCCGTTGGCCAGTTTGCCGAGGGTGGTCAGGAGGGTCTGCCCGACGGGATCCTCCTCTTCCTGCGAGTTATCCACGAAGAG
>JAVBRV010000026.1:0-22295 GCA_031547585.1 Victivallaceae bacterium | reverse complement strand
CCCGCTCCCGCCCCAATTCCCACGACGTCAAACGCGGACGGTGAGGGTGCCGGAGAGGAGGGTGAAGAGGAGGCCGGAGGCGGGGGTGTGGGGGTGGGCGAAGTCGTCGATGCCCGACAGTTCTTCCGGGTTGAAGGCGGTGAGGTCGGCGGGGAGTCCGGGGCGGATGACGCCGGCGTCTTTCAAGCCGAAGATTTCGGCGGGGAGTCCGGTGACCTGACGGACGGCGGCTTCGGGGGAGGCTCCGGCTTCGAGACGCATTTTGAGGAAGCGCGGCAGGGAGCCGAAGCCGCGGGGGTGGCTGCGTCCGATGGAGTAATCGAGGGGCCGGGCGCTTTCGTCGCTGCCGCAGACGGTGTACGGGAGGGCGAGGATGCGGCGGAGGTTATCGGGGGACATGCCCTGGAAACCCGCGGTAGTTCCGGCGGCGTCGGCGGCGAGGAGTTTCACGGTGAGTTCGGGGGGCGTGAGGTGAAGGAGGGGGGCGATGCGGTCGAGGGTTTTCCCGGCGTAGCCGGCCAGGCCGGGGGCGCCGGTTCCGGTGAGGCGGACGGTTTGCCAGTACTCCACCGGGCGCGCTTCGGCTAATTCACGAGCCAGGACTTGCTGCTGGGCGGGTTGGGCGAGTTCGCGCTGGATTTTTTCATCGCTCCAGTCGGACCAGGCTCCCGGCAGGATAACGCTGAGCTGGGTCATCGATTCGGTATAGGGGTAACGGTCGGCCGAAATGGTGAGGCCGGAATGTTCAAGGAGGTCGAGCGCGGCATCGAGCTTATGCCAATTGCCTTTGCCGGCGGTTTTGAAGTGACTGATGTGGAGGCGCTCGAGGCCGGCGGAACGGCAGGCGTCAATCATCTCCTCCAGCGATTCCAGGAGGGCGTTGCCTTCGCTCCGCAAGTGGACAGCGCAGAGTTTGCCGTGCTTCGCCACCACTTGGAGGAGGGAAACGAGTTCACCCCGGTCGGCGAATTTGCCGGGGACGTAGAGGAGGCCGACCGAGAGTCCGGGCGAGCCCGCCGCGAGCGAATGATCGAGCAGGCGGCGCATCTCGTCGATGTCGCGGCCGGAAAGTTCTTCTTGCTCATATCCGGCAACCGCCGCCCGCAGGGTGTTGTGGCCGGTAAGGGCGTGAAGGCGGAGCCGCGCGCCACGCTCGGCCAAGGCTTTCCGCCAACCGGCGTAATCGCTCCATTCGAGGGAAATTCCGTACTGCCGGTAGAGCTCTTCCAAGTGAGCGCGGTTGTGCTCGGTGAGGGGGAAGGCGGAGAGTCCGCAATTCCCGGCGATCTCGGTGGTTGCGCCTTGCGACGCCTTGCCGAAGCCCTCCGGCCGCGCCAACAGCGACAGATCGGAGTGGCCGTGCGCGTCGATGAAACCGGGGGCGAGAATCCGTCGCCTGATATCAATGATTTGATCGGCAACGGCGCTGCCCGCGATCTCTGTTTCAACCGCGCGGATCCGCCCGGCTTCGACCAGAACATCGGCGCGTCTGAGCGGCGCGCCGGTCCCGTCGGCCAGCCAGGTGTTTTTAACGAGTAAGGAGTTCATAAACGCGGTAAAACTCCGACACGCTCCAGGCCTGGGCGAAACAGCCCCCCTGCCCGTGCGGCGCGTCGCCGTGGGCCACTTCGGGGAGCTGCCCCGGAATCCCTGCCTCGAAGTACTCCGTGCTCGAGAGGAGGATCGCCAGCGCCCGTTCGCGGGCCTTTTCGCCGCCCAGCCGGAACAATGCCTCGGCGTAGGCCGGGAAGGGCCAGCTCCAGACGGTTCCGTTGTGGTAGGCGACTTTGCGCTCGGTATCTTCGGGACCGGCGTAGGTGCCGCGATAGGGCCGCACGGGATCGTTCAACAGCCGCCCGTCACGCTCCACCGACAGCCGGTAGGCGACCGGACGGTCGGCCAGCGAACGGATGCCGCCCGGAACCAGCAGCTCTTCGGCGGCGGCGAGAATCCGGCGCGCTTTGGCGCGGTCGGCCACCGCCCCCAGGGTGACGGCGAAGAGCTGGTTCGGCCGGATGTGGTCGTCGGGAACCGCCTTGGCCGCCGGGGTGCCGGGGGCCGCGTGGAGGCAGTCCGAACAGTTCCCGTTCGGGAGCTGGAAGAAGAGGGTTTCGATGCTCGTCCGTACCTTCGCCGCCCGTTCGGCGAACTCCGGGAGGAAGCGGCCGATGAATTCCAGCGCGGCGAACCAGAGCGCCTGGATTTCGATGGGGTAGCCCTGGCGCGGGGTGGCGGCGGGGTGGTTGGTATCCATCCAGGTGAAATGGGGTGGGCTGAAGACGAGCGAGCTTTCGGGGTCCATGACGATGCCGTTCGGCGTGCCCGCCATGATATGGGTGACCAGCGATTCGAGCACCTTGCGCAGCGGCCTCCCGGCGCAATCCGCCTCGAGAATGCTGTGGTCGCCGGTACGGTCGGCGTACTCGCGCGCCGCGAGAATGAGGTAGAGCGGCGCGTCGCTGGTGTCGCGGTTGCTCTCGTCGCGCCCGCGGATCACGTTCGGAATGGTCCCCATCTTCTCGAAGGAGGCGAACTGGCGGATGATCGCCGCCGACTCCTGCCGGAAGTCGCCCGCGCACAGTCCGCGCAGCGCGATCAAGGTATCGCGGCCCCAGTCGAGAAACCACGGGTAGCCCGCAATCACCGTGCTGAACGCATCGCGCCGCACCACGAAGCGGCGGAGCGCCGGTTCGCAGACCTTGGCAACCGGCAGCTCTTCGGGGAAGTGCTCCTCCTCGGGCCAGCGGTAGTGGCTGCGGGAGTGAAGGGCGTCGGTGGTCAGCACCTCGGCCGAAAGGGTGGATTCTTCGCCGCCCTTCAGGGTGACGGTGAAGTAGCCGGGGCTGAAGAGGTCCGTTTTGCATTCGAGGCCGTAGTAGCACTCCTGCGGAAGTTCGACCTGATACTGCCACTCGGGTTCGCGGTGGAAGTGCCCGTGTTCGAGGCGCAGCCGGAGCTGCCGCTCGGCGGGGGTGAAATCGAAGCCGTTCTCGTGGACCGCCACCGCCTCGGGGAAGCGCTTTTCGGCGCCCTGGAAGGCTTTGGTCACCTCGTGGTTGATCCGGTCCTCGATATCGGGGCGCAGGATGATTTTGACCGATTGGGCGTCGTCGAGTTCGCCCGGCCCCTTTTTCCCGGCGGGCCGCCGGAAGCGCAGCCGTACCGCGTCGCCGTCGAAGGCCAGCCGGAAGTCGATCTCCAGCTCCGCCCGGCAGCCCTGCCCCACCGGAATCCGAAAGCGCCAGCGGGCGCGGTTGTCGGGCTGGCCGTTGAATTCCGCAAGAAAGCTTTCGCCGATCGGCTGGGAATAGCCGTTCACCACCAGCCAGCCCCGGCAGCGGGTGAACATCACCCGCCGATCCACCGGGCAGCCCCGGTCGACGTTGGCCGCGAGAATCGCTTCGTACTTGCTGTACAAGCTCCCCCAATGGGCGGCGAAGAAGGAGTAGCCGCCGAACTCGTTCGCCCCGAAGGCGTGGAGTTCGCCGAGCCGCCGGTGCGAGGTGCGCGAAGCGAGTTCGATGGTGTGTTCGGCCCGGGGCGAAGGCAGCTGGAGGATGGTTCCCCGCAGGTGCCGCACGCCGCCCTCCGCCGGGAAGAGCGTGGCAAAGAGTTCCAGTTCGCGCGGACGCCGCCCCTGGTGCTTCGGCAGCACCAAGAGCGCGGTTTCATCGCCCATGCCGGTGCGGAGACTGGCGTCGGCGGCGACGGTGCGCCGCTCCTCGCGCAGCTCCACCCGGAAGCGCTCGGCCCCGGTCACCCGGAGGAGGTCTCCCGGCGGCACCATCACCCGGCGGCGGGCGTCGAATTCAAGATGAAACACAGTGAGGGGAGCGGGGTCGACACCGGCCACCACCGAAGCGAAGCCCGCCGGATCGGCCAGCATGGCCTCGCCCGGATTCACCAGCTTCCCGGCGACGGCGAAGCCCGCCAGCTCCACCGCGGCGCGGCGGGCCATGGCGTCGGCCCGCTGGCGGCGGATGCGTCCGGGTTCGCGGTTCGGGGTGAACTCCGGCAATTGATAGTCGTCGAAGGCGAGGCAGAAGACCTCGCCCGGAGCCAGTTTGGCCGAAAACGTATTCCCCCCCGACTGGAACGCAACTTCGCTTCCCCCCAGCAGGTCCCTGCCTCCGGCGGGGAAGCCGTCGCGGCCCCACTCCACCCGCGCCTCGCGGTCGCAGTCGAGGTTGAAGAGCGCGAGAATCCGTTCGCCGGAAACCGCCCGGCGCAGCAGCGCCAGCACGTTGCCGCCGCCGGTCTGGATGAGTTCGGCGGTCGAACCGGCCTGAAACGCCGGGTGGTCGGCAAGCAGCGTATTCAGCTGCCGCACCAGTGAAACCAGGTTCGGCTCACGCCCCCAGTTGAGGCCGCCGTTGCCATGGACGTCGATCTTCTCGGTGGCCAGGAACTCCGCCCCGTTGGCGAAGCCGAAGGAGCCGTTCTCGGCCATCAGCGCCGCCACCAGGAAGCGCAGCCGCGCATAACACGGCGACGTCGCCGCCAGCCGGAGGTTGTCGTGGGTTTCGGCGAAGTTGACCAGCGTCCCGTGATGGCGGCTGGTCTCGCGGATGTAGGGCTGGTAGCGGCCGATCTCGTCGCGGGAGTAGTTCTGGAAGAGCTCCGAATAGGCCCAGTTCAGCCCCGAGCGGCCGAGCAGCCGCTCCTGCAGCGCGAGGGGCCCCCCGAGTCCTTCGAGGAAGAAGATGGTGTCGGGGTACTCCTCGCGCACCTTGGCGATGATGTAGTTCCAGGCCGCTTCGGGCAGCATGTAGCCCGCGTCGCAGCGGAAGCCGTCCACCCCGCGGCGGCACCAGAAGAGAAACACCTTCGCCATCAGCTGCGACACCTTGGGGTCCTGATAGTCGAGCTTGCAGAGGTCCTCCCAGACCACGCCCCAGGCGCCGGGGCTTTCGAAGGTGCCGTCGGGCTTGCGGACGAAGTACTCCGGGTGTTCCCCCTGCAGCTTCGCGGCCCAGCCGGTGTGGTTCACGGGGATGTCGAGAAAAATACGGCCGTCTCGGGCGTGCACCGCGTCCACCAGCTCGCCGAATTGCTCCAGCGGCGTCGCTTTGGGGTCGAATTCAGCCAGCGCCGGGTCGACGTTGAAGTAGTCGAGCGCGGCGAAGGGGCTGCCGTAGAGCCCCATCCGTCCGTACTGGGTCGGGGCCGGATGCACCGGCAGCAGCTGCAGAATCCGGCAGCCGAGGTCGCCGAAAATATGGTCGAACTGCCGGATCAGGTCGCGGAACGTCCCCGACGGCGGAATCACCGTGTAATTTTCCTTCGTCAGCCGGGCCACCGCCTCGGGCTGCGGCGTGGAAGCCGCCGCCGCCAACCCCGCCCCGAACTGCCGGACGAACGCCGCGTAAATCGAGTTGGCGCTGACCGAAGCCGCGCTCTCCACCTTGATCCGCCAGTTGTCGCCGCGCGGCCACTCCACCGGCGAACCGTCGTCCGGCAAAAAGCAGCATTTCGCCTCGAAGATACCCACGTCCAGCAGGGGAACGGCGAGCGTATAAGCGCCATCGGTCTGTTTTTCCAGCTCCAGGTCGTGCCAGTCGAGTCCCGACAGCGGGCACTCGGCCTCGTTGCACTCCACCAGCTCCCGGCGGCGGATCTCCGCCCGCCCGAGATTGGTGCGCACCACCGCCTTGCCGCTCCGCCCCGGAGCCACCCCCTCAAGGCGAAACATAACCACATCCCCGGCATGGAAAATCACCCGCGCGGGCGCCATCGATTGCTGCATATCATTTCTCCTCTGATTCTTCTTCGGGCTCCCCACTCACGTTGTTGCCCAAGGTTTTCGGCGTCCGACCCGTCCGACTTGTCCGACCCGTCCGACCGAACCGGCCGCCGCTACAGGTCAAACCTTTTTCACATAACCAAACGTTATTCGCGAGTTACCAATCCGCGGCGCTTCGCGGTCCTGTGGGCAAAAACGCCATGTGCCACATTTCGGTTGGCCCAAAACGTGGTGACTTTTCTCCTCCGCGGTCCCTAAGGTCCCTATTGTCCCTAACGTCCCTACGAGCCGCGCGCCACGGCTCACCCGCCTCTCGCCACCCCGCGAAAAACGCTGTTCGCGGGGAGCCCGTTTACTTTTTAACCACGCCCGCCAATACCTCGCGGTAGGTCGCAAACTCGGTGATGCCGGGGTGATTATACTGATTGGCCGAACAATAATGCCGCGGCGCCACTCCGGGGGAGACTTTACCCAGATCGACGAAAACCGCGCCGCCCGCCTCCGCCGCCTTGCCCAGGTTGGTGTTGCTCTTCTCCACCGAACGAATCTGGCAGCGGGGAATCCCGACCACCACCACCTCGGCGCCCGCCTTGCGGAACGCCTCGATGATCTTCGTCACGTTCTCCTGCGACTTCGGTGAATCAATCTCGTTCATTCCGAACGCAATCACCACCAGATCGGGCTTCGCCGCCAGCGCGGCATCCAGGCGCTCGGGGTCCAATCCGTTCCCCTTCGTCGCCCCGGAGTTGGTGCCGCCGATCCCGGCATTCTGCCAGCCGACCTTGACGCCGCAGGATTTCTCCAGCTCGTCCACCAGGCCCCAGCACCAGCCCGCCTTGACGAATGTTCCCTTCACTCCCTCGCGCGTCCAGACCGGAAGCTGCTTCCGGGTCGCCGCGTCGTAACGGTCGAAGTAACGCTCGGCCCGGTCGCGGAACTCCCCGCCCGGTTCATACCCCGGGCGCGCGCTCTGCACCGCCGTGATCGAGTCGCCGTAGCCCATAACCCGAACCGTATCACCGGCCTTCAGCTTCTTCAAGAATTCCGCCAGCTTCTCCTTCCCGACATAGGTGGAGGCTGGAATCTCGCAGGGAACCAGCTCGGCTTCCTCGCCCCGGACGGCCACCACGGCGACCCGCTTGCCGCCCTCAAGCACCGGGATATGCTCCTCGGCATCAAAATCGCGCTCCGGTCCCGCGAGATAACGAAGCTCACCGGCAGCGGTTTGCCACAGCGCGTCATAGCGCTCGGGCAGGAACGTGTACTTCATCCTGACCCTACGCGGTTCGATCTTCGTGAGAGGGTAGATGCCCCCCACCGGATTCATCTTGTAGTCGGTTCCGTCCTTCAGCGCCTCGCCCGTGGCCGCGTCGAAAACTTCGACCGTCAGGAGGTTGCGGGCCGGAACCTTGGTCGGCATGAAAACGTAGACATCGGGGCGGTAGGCGCCCTGCCTGAGGGCCACCGTCCGCTCGCCCTCTTTCGCCCGGGTGGGCGCGAGGGTGAAGCTCTTGCCGTCACAACGCAGCGTCAATCCCTCCAACTCCGCCCCGGCGGCGAAGAGAGAACCGCAGACGGCCAGCGCCGCCAATCCAGAAAATACTTTTTTCATGCCATCCTCACACATTAATAAAAAAAGCGCCGCCCGAAGACGGCGCTGATTTGGTTGCTTAGAACAGATCCTTCAGCATGTTGAGAAGGACGCCCGCCGCCACCGCCGAACCGATCACGCCGGCCACGTTCGGCCCCATCGCGTGCATCAGCAGGTAGTTGTTCGGATTCGCCTCCAACCCCACCTTGTTGGCCACGCGGGCCGCCATCGGCACAGCGGAAACGCCCGCCGCGCCGATCAGGGGGTTGATCTTATGCTTCGAGAAGAGGTTCATGAACTTGGCGAAGAGCACGCCGCCCGCCGTACCGATGCTGAAGGCGAAAGCGCCCAGCACCAGGATTCCCAGCGTCTGCAACGACAGGAACTGATCGGCCGACAGCTTCGACCCGACCGCGAGGCCGAGGAAGATGGTGACGATGTTGATCAAGGCGTTCTGCGCAGTCTGGTTCAACCGCTCGACCACGCCGCATTCGCGCATCAGGTTGCCGAACATCAGCATACCGATCAACGGAGCCGCATCGGGCAGCAGGAAGGCGCAGAGGAGCGTGATGAGGAGCGGGAAGCAGATCTTCTCGAGCTTACCCACATGCCGCAGCTGCTCCATCTTGATCTCGCGATCCTTCTTGGTGGTGCAGAGCTTCATGATGGGCGGCTGGATGATCGGCACCAGCGCCATGTAACTGTAGGCCGCCACCGCCACCGCCCCCAGGAGGTGCGGCGACAGCTTGCTGGTGAGGTAGATCGAGGTCGGGCCGTCCGCGCCGCCGATGATGCCGATGCTGGCCGCGTCCTTGAGGTCGAAGTCGATCCCCGGGATCCACATGGTCAAGAGCAGCGCGCCGATCAGCGCCGAGAAGATGCCGAGCTGCGCCGCACCGCCCAACAGGGCGGTCTTCGGGTTCGCAAGGAGCGGACCGAAGTCGGTCATCGCCCCGACGCCCATGAAAATCAGAAGGGGGAACACGCCCGATTCAATACCGACCGCGTAGATCATCCCCTGGAGCCCGTCCGGACCGGAGATGCCCGCCAAAGGAATGTTCGCCAACAGCGCGCCGAAACCGATCGGCAACAGCAAGAGGGGTTCGAACTCCTTCACCACCGCGAGGTAGATCAGCACCAGCGCCACCACCATCATCAGGATGCGGCCGAGGCCGAGAATCCAGGTCTGGCCGAAATTATGCACGGTCTGGTGGTAGATGTCGTAAATGCCGGTGCTCTGCCAGAGGTTGCCGAAGGCTTCGCCCCAGCCGGGCATCTGACCGCCGGCGGCCTTGCTCCGGTCCAGCGAGGAGTGAGCGATATCCACCGACTGGAAAACACCCAGCACCATACCGGTCGTCAGCGTCGCCGACGGCTCCAGCGCGGGGTTGAGGGCCAGCGCCTTCACCGAACGGGTCAGGGTCAGCTTGCCCTTGCTCCGCCCCTCGGGGTAGACGATCAGCGCCTCGCGTCCGGGCAGGTATTTCTGGCCGGCGGCCATCGAAAGACCGTAGACCACGGCGGGCTTTTCCCAGACATAAACGAGGTACTCACGCCCGTCGGGCGCGGCGTACCAGCCGAAGAGTTCATCGCTCGAAGAGGCGAGAAGACGGCTTCCGAGGGGGAGCGTCAGGGGGACCTTCCCCGTGACCTCCTCGACCGTAGCCGGCTTCAGCTCGGGGTTCTTCGCCAGCGTCGGCTCCGGCACCGCCATCGCCGCAAAAGCGGCGAAGAGGGTGAAACCGGCCAACAGCAGTTTCAGGCTCCGCATGGCTTACTTCTCCTCGATGCTGACGAGAGCTTCGCCGGCGGTGACCACCTGCGACGGCGTGACGTGGACTTCAGTCACCACGCCCGCCTTCGGGGCCTTGACCTCGGTCTCCATCTTCATCGCTTCGAGGATGATGAGGACGTCGCCCGCTTCCACCACGTCGCCCGCCTTTACTTCCACCTTGAAAACCGTGCCGGGGAGCGGCGAGGGCAGCGCCGCCGCCTTGCCCGCCGGGGCCGCCGCGTGAGCCGTCGAAACGGCGGCGACGCCCTCGGAAACCTTGACGGTGAAGCTCTTGCCGCCGACCTTGGCGGTGTAGGCGTCGCCCGCCGCATTCAGCTCGACCGCGACCGCTTTGCCGTCGACCATGGCGGTATAAGCGCCGCCGGTCTTGGCGGGAGCAGCAACGGGAGCGGCGGCCGCGGGCTTCTCCGCCTCTTTATAACGGATGCCGTTCGGGCGTTCGCCCTGAAGGAACTTCAGCCCCTTATCGCCGCAGGCCGCGACGATGAAGACGTTTTCGTCGGTCGCCGGGAGTCCGGCCGCTTCGAGCTTGGCGGTCATCGCCTTGACCCCGAGCTTGGGGTTCCGGTTATTGATGTCGACCACCGCTTCGGTGGTGGGTTCGAGGCCGAGCTGCTGGCTGGCCAGCTTGACGATCTCGGGATCGGGCGCCACCGGGGTCTTGCCGAAGTAGCCGAGAACCATCTTGCCGTAGCCGTTCTTGTCGATCACCTTCCACTTGCCCTGCATCACGTTGCTGAAGGCCTGCTGGAAGTAGAACTGGCTGACCGGCGTCACCGAGGTGCCGAAGCCGCCCTTGGCGACCACTTCGCGCATCTCGCGGATGCAGTCGTCGTAGCGGTCGAGAATGTTGTTGTCGCGCATCATCTGGGTATTGGCCGTGAGCGCACCGCCGGGCATCGGCGAAAAGACGATCTTCGGGGAGACCTGCATCGATTCGGGGGGCATGAAGTATTTATCCATGCATTTTTCGAAAACTTCCTCCGCGTGGAGGATCTTCTCGGGGTCGATGTCGAGGGTATAGCCGGTGCCGCGAAGGCGCTGGTACATCACCAGGATGTCCGCCTCGCAGGTGCCGCCCGACAAGGGGCTCATGGCGAGGTCGACCACGTCCGCGCCCGCTTCGATGGCCGCGAAGTTGCAGCTGACCGCCATGCCGGCGGTGTCGTGGGTGTGGAAGCTGATCTCTTTGCGGTCCGAGCTGAATTCGGCGTCGAGGATTTCGCGCGCCTGCTTGATGGTCTCGTAGACGGTGGCGGGCGTCGAGGTGCCGGAGGCATCCTTGAAGGCGACGCTGTGGAAGGGGAGTCCGCTCGCCAGGATCTGCTTCAGGCTGTCGATATAAAATTTCGGGGAGTGCGCGTAGGACTCGGTGAGGCCGGGAGCCAGGCCCATCATGGTCACGGTAACCTGATGCTTCAGGCCGTGCTTGACGATGGATTCGCCGGAGACGACGAGGTTGCGCACGTCGTTCAAGGCGTCGAAGTTGCGGATGGTGGTGATGCCGTGCTTCTTGAAGAGCTTGGCATGGAGGTCGATGATATCGCTCGATTCGGAGGAGAGGCTGACCACATTGACGCCGCGCGACAGGGTCTGGAAGTTGACGGCGGGACCGGCGACCTCGCGGCAGCGGTCCATCATCTCGAAGGCGTCCTCCTGGCAGTAGAAGTAGAGGCTCTGGAAGCGGGCGCCGCCGCCGATTTCGATATAATCGATGCCGGCCTTGACCGCCGCATCGAGAGCGGGCAGGAAGTCATCGGTTCTGACACGGGCGCCGAGGCAGGACTGGAAGCCGTCGCGAAACGAGCAATCCATGAATTTGATCTTTTTCATCAGGATACTTTTCTGGGTAATAAGGAATTATTTCTTCGTGCGGGCGAGTTCGACGGCCGCCGCGGCAATGGCCGCCAGCTGGAGGTCGTCGCCGGAAACGGCGGCGGCTTTCGCCTTGGGCGGGGCTTTCGGCTTCGGTTCGAAGGCGGCGACATACGGCGCCAGCGCCTTCTTCATCAGTCCCATAGCCCAGATCATCAGGATGAGGAAGAAATAAACCATCCCCATTCCGAAGACCATCAGCTTGAGTCCGCCGAGAATCAGTTCCTCGTTGCTCATGATATCCTTTCGTACCGGTTAAAAATGTTTCGTGAATCAGAAAATTCTGAACTTCCGTTCATCATTTTCCGACTCCCTTACGCGACACCCGATCCCAATTGACCGAATCGCGGTCGATGCGGACGTCGCCGGAAGAAAAAAACTTCCGCTCGCCCCCCTCGCAGAAGATCATCGCGCCGTCGCGCGCAATCCCCTCGAATACCCCCTCATGCTCTCCACCGCGGGCATCGGCCAGCCGGACGGTTTCACCGACCAGGCGGTTGGCCTGCCGCCACGCCTCCAAGATTTTTTCAGGTGTATTTAAATAGGTAATATAGCACCTATGAAGCGCTTTCGCCAGTTTTTGAGTCAAGTTTTTTACGTCAAATTCACGCCCGGTTTCCGCGAGAAGCGAAGTGGCGGGGCGATCGATTTTCGCCAGCTCCCCCGGGGAGAGGTTGACGTTGAGACCGATCCCCGTCACCACGCCGGTCACATGCCCATCGACGATCACCGCGCTTTCGGAGAGGATGCCGGCCAATTTGCGGTCGCGCACATACAGGTCGTTCGGCCACTTGAGGTAGGCGTCCAGCTCGGGGGCGGCCTCGTCCAGCATCTCGAGGGCAGCCACGCCCGCCAGGCAGCCGCCGTGAAAGCCCTGGGCGACGCGCTTCAGCACCACGGTGCCGGTGAGGTTGAGCTCCGGGGGGGAAATCCAGCCGCGCCCGAGCCGCCCCCGTCCGGCGGTCTGGCTCCGGGCGGCGATGAAGAGGCCGTCGGGAAGCGGCGTAAAATTCGCCACGGCAAAGCGGTTGGTCGAGTCGACCTCGTTCAAAATCAAGGGAGGCAGAGCGATCGGTTCCATAAATCTATACCCCGGTTAAAGAAAAAAAGCCGCCACACCGGACGGCTTCCTGAAAAAATTTCGCTTACTGCCGGCTTTCGCCCGCCGCCTCTTTGTTCTGGAAGAGGGCGATCGCCCACATCGAGGCGATCAACACATAGAGCGCCACATAGAGCGCGCACCCCCAGACATATTCGGCGGGGATCGCCCGGTTGACCGCAATGGCGTCGGCCAGCCAGAAATATTGCCAGTTCGGAACCACCGCATAGAAGAAAGCCAGCACCAGCCCGAAAAACTCCGAATCGGTAGGCCGCTGGAAAAGGTAGCTGGAAATCAGCCCGAGGAAGAAGAGACCGGTACAGATCGCGAGATTCGCCACCACGTCGAAGCGGATGGCGAACACCACCGCCAACGTGGTCATCGGGACAGTTGAGAGCGCGATCAGCGTCAACGCCCGGCCGAGGTCGGGCAGCGACAGGGTCGGCGCTTCGCGGGTCAGGATGCACCAGGCGGCAAACGCCGGGACCAGGATGAAGAAGGCGTAGCCGGCAATCTCCGGGAAGGAGCTGCCCCGCCAGAAATTCGCCACGCAGCCCGCCAGGCAGGCGGCGACAATCAGGCCGAGGAAGGCGTAGTAGATCCCCAGCTCCATGCGGAACTGGTCGGTGGCGATGTAGACCGAAATGATCGAGCCGAAGTTGCAGATGGTGGTAAAGAGGAGCACCGCGGCGGCGATGCCGGTGATTTTCCCGGCGATGAAGCTGAAGCGCCGCACCGGCTTCGAAAGGAGCAAGAGCACCGTGCCGTTGCGCATTTCGCGGGCGACGGTGTGGCTGGCGCAGAGGACCCCGGCCACCATGCCGAAGAGGAGCGTGGTCGCCATCGAACTGTCGACCACCAGCTTCAGCTGCTCCGAGAAGACATACAAGGTGGCCCACGGATAATTGGCGATCATCGCCAGCGCCGCCAGCAGCATCAGGAAGTAGACCGGCTCACGGACC
Source organism: Victivallaceae bacterium (assembly GCA_031547585.1). Taxonomy (GTDB): domain Bacteria; phylum Verrucomicrobiota; class Lentisphaeria; order Victivallales; family Victivallaceae; genus Victivallis. The sequence goes on along the minus strand of JAVBRV010000026.1, from coordinate 9,230 downwards.
GATTCCTTGAAGGCATTGACGGCGATGCGATAAAAGCTGGTCATCTCCCGTAGGCTCCCCGGTTATTCGGCCAGGGGCAGAGCTTCGGGATTCCCGGCGGCGGCGGGAGCCGTCTCTTCGGCGGCGGGCGCCTGGGGCAGCGGCCGGTAGGAGGAGACGAGCTCGGCGTGGAGCCGCTTGTAGTTGCCGGAGAGATTGCTGAGGTTCAGCATGAAGGTCAGCTCATCGGCGCAGCGCTGCCAGTCGCTCCCATCGACGATGAAGAGCGGGATCCGGCGGTCGAGCAGTTTCAGGTATTTGGGCTGGACGTAGTCGCTGTTTCCGAGGACCACGATCCGGCGCGGATTCATGAAGTTCACCATGCGGCAGAATTCGCTCTCGGTGACTACAAAAGCGTCGCTCTTGGCCGGGCAGACGAAGATGCGGCTGTCGTTGGAACCGGCGGTGGGGAAGAGCGCGAAAGGCTGGCGGCTCTCATTCTGGATCAGCTCGGCCAGCAGCCGGGGGCTGACGTAGTTACCGGTGACCACCAGCGTATGGATCTGCCGTTTCGGGCCGAAGGACTGCCACCAGGAGGGGGAGGTATCCCCGGCGGCCTGGACGCCCGCGCCGACGGCGACGACAAAGAGAATCAGCACCAACTTGACCCAAATTTTCACAGACATATTACACCTCAAAGTTTACAATCCCGTCCGGAACAAAGTTATTCTTACTAAATATAACCTGATTCGGCGGACAAGCAAATGATTTTTCCCCGGAAGGTGTTTTTTTTTCTTTTTTTGCTTGCCAAAATGCGTCCAAAGAGTCGTTTTATTGGGCCTTTGGGTGAATTTGCGGATTGAAACGAATCTGATCGCTGCCGTTTCTTATTCAATGGGGAGTAACTACCGCGTCTTGGGGCGCGGTAGTTCATTCGTGTCATTCCTGAAAACCGGTAAAGGGTGTTCTACTCGGCCAGTTCGAAATAGACGGTGTTCCCATCCCGCGCCGTCTCTACGGAGAACTCCGCGAAGTCTTCCTTTACCGACACGGGCGAAAGCGTCTTGCCGGTGCGAATCCCCTCCAGTGTCAGCGGATGGAGTTTCAGCGCCGCGGCGCGATCATTGCGGATTCGAACCGTGAATCTCGAATGCTGCAGCAGCCCCGGCGGAACTCCGGGGAAGACGATCCGGCGCATATTTTCGTCGTCGAAGGTCATATTACTGTTGAGCGCGTTGGTCAATCGGATCAGCAGCAGCCGTTTCGCCGAACGAATCGGCTTCAGGCCGTCCACCGCCACCAGCGAGAGATTGCCGTCCCGGTCATGCGTCACCACCTCGAAATCGGGAAGGCGGCAAGGGGTCCCCGCCGGAGCACACATGCCTTGCAAACGCGGCGTATCCACGGTCATGAATTTCCGGTTGGAATCCAGATAAAGTTCACCGGTCTCGTTCTCGTAAATGCCCACGCCGTCCGTCCGGTTCGCGTAAGGAAGTAAATTCTTACTCTTCAACAGCTTGACATAATCCGAGATATTGCCGGTCTTGCCGAGCGTTTCGGTGAAGAAGCCCTCAATTCGGCTTTCGCCGCCGCCGAGCGACGGCAACAACAGTTCGTTCGCCGCTGCCGGAGCGACCTCTTTGGGAAAATCCACACTTTGCTGGGAGTAGCCGACCAGCAGGGCCAGCGCGGTCTGTTCCAGGGCGGGTTGTGCGTTCGGATTTTTGGCGAATACGGATTCCCGTTCGGCGATGATGCGGACCGCGTGTTTCGCCGGAGCGACGTCTCCCCGCATGTACATGAAGAAGGTCAAAAGCTGGGAAGCGTCGCTGAGCGGATCGCGGGCGGCGTCGAAAGGACGGATGCGGCCGCCGTACCACGGCCTCTCTTCGCGCAACAGCTCCGCCCGGCTGGTCGGCTGGGTCCAGACGGCCATGACGTCCACATTCTGGAAGGCTGCGTAGGCTCCGAAGACGAAGGCGCGTTCGTATCGGTACCGATTCCAGAAAGGCATGTCGTACTCCGAACACACGAGGGGCTTCCGCCAGATGCGGACCGAGGCCAGCTCCCGGGAGGAGAAGTTCCCGCCTTCCAGGGCGCTGTTCTGCTTGTTGTAGGCCTTCTCATTGACATCGCCCAGGGGATGATCATGGTAGATATGCGTTCCGGCATAGTCGCACTCACGGCGGACGAAATGATACAGCAGCGATTTGACGAAATCGTAGTTGCTGAATAATCCCCGGTAACCGATCCGGTTCAGGGTTTCCCGGTAGAAGCGAAGCAGATCCATCGAGGATTCGTAAACAAAATCATTGACGTCGGCATCTTTCTCCCGGACGCTGTAACAGGGAATATCCTGAAACGAAGCGTATGACGTTCCTTTTCGTCGGTTGAATTCCGCAATGTCGGCGTACCGTTTTTTCAGGAAGTCGTGCCAGGGACCTATCGCGATTTTCTGGTTTTCCGGCGTAATGTCGCGGTAATGAAAGGCGAATTCCTGTTCGTTATATCCGAGCAACATCAAGAACACGGGGTCATCCTTCGGGGCGAGTCCGGTCAGGGTGTTGGCGCGGGTCAGAAGCGCGGTCACGCCTTTAGCCCAATTCTCCCTGGCCTCTTTCGAAAAGTAGAGCGCGGTCCGCATATCCATATGGTTGCGGTTATTAAACGGCTTCGGATTCCCCCACGGCTCGGCCGAATACGGGAAAAAGCCGTATCGGGATTCCATCAGGTTCATCATGATGTAGATTCCCTGTTCCCGGCAACGGGAAACCAGATAATCGAAAACCGCCAGAAATTCCGGGTTGAATTCGGCTTCCTTCGTCATGCCGAACATCAAGGCGGTATTGATGTGGATTCGGATCATATTGTAGCCGTGAACCACGAGATCGCGAATGTATATATCGAGCTGTTCCCGTGTGACGAGCGTTTTCGGCACGCCCATGTTTACCGCGTCGGTGGAACAGAAGAAGCGGATCGGCTTCGCCGGATCGGCGGCAAGGACAAAATGGCCGTCCCGGTCGATTATGATTCGATCGTTCGCTCCGATCGGTTTTCGGGGCAGATACGCCGACACATCCAGAACCGAACCGGTTTCCCGGTAATGATGATTGAGGTTTCGGAGGGGAGCTTCCCACTCCTCTCCGGCTTTGATCGTAAACTCCTGATTCACGAGTGGTGCGGCCCCTGCCGCCAGTGCTCCCCCCAACAGCAGACCGAAACAAATCAAACGATTCATAATCAACTTCTTTCATCTTTTGTTTCATTCAGAAAATAGGTCCCCGGCGGCAGCCGGAAGACGCCGTCTTCTGCGGCGAACTCTCCCCCCGCCGGTTTCGAGAAGCAGCGGACCTTTTTGAATAGCGGGAAGCGGACCGTGAGCACCCGCTCCGACAGCTGCGAAACGGGGAGCTCCCGGAGGCAGTTCACATAGCGGTTGGCCATCGACAGGAACGCCCGGCCGCGCGCCGGTTCGGTCAGGTACCGCTGGGCGGGAAACAGGGTAAACATCCACTCCCCCTCCTCTTTTTTTTCCAGAAGGTAGACGCCGTTGCCGTCGCAGGAGACCAGAGGGGAAGCGCCGCGTCCGCAAATCAGCGTCAAGGCTTCCCGGTCGATTGCCGGTTCGACGCAGTCGGCGGAGTGGCAGTAGCTGGTTCGATCGCGCCAGAGCACGAAATCCCCATCGCGGCGAATGACGAATCCTCCGTCGTGCCACGTGTTGGCTTCACGGGTAAAATCCTTTCCCTGCCGGGCGCGGAAAAGTTTTCCGGCCGCGATGAACGCCGCCGCGCGGGAGGGAGTGTGCGCGATATTGAGGTAATGCACCAGCCAGCCGGGATTCCAGGCCGCCACCGCGGCCGGCGTATAGGTGAAATAGGCCGCCATCTGAACCCCGTATTTCGCGTACATGGCGGCGATGGCCGCCAAGGGATAACCGTTCTGCGTGCAACTCGCGTCGAATTCATAGGCGATCCGCGGCCGCCTTCCTGGTTGCTCCCCGAACCGGTCGAACCATTTCTCGGCGAGCGCCAGATGATCGGCCAAATCGGTGTTGACGCTGTCGAAGCCGTTGGCATTCAGGTAGGTTCCGAGACTCTGCGCATTGAAGTACGGGGCGGCGGCGAAGAGCTCCTTCAAGTCCTCCGGGACGGCTCCGCTGTACGACATAAACTGGCTGTTGAGGACGTTCCCCTGGAAGTAAGCGTCAGTCAATCCCCAGAATTTTCGAAGGTAGGATTCGACGATGCCGCAACGAAAGGCGGAAAAGGCGCTTCCCTCCCCGTCATATTCCGGATGCTCCGCCCGGAACGTGCGGAATTTCTCCTGAAACGTCCGCCGGAGCGGTCCGCGCGACCGGAAGCCCGCCGCCATGTTGAAGGCGGTGAGCGGCGGCTCTTCCTCCAGAAGGGAAAGGTCCGGGTACTGCATCTCATTCATCAGCTCCCAGGCGATCAGATTGGGATATTCTCGCAGTGTCTTCCCGCTGAACGCGTTTTTGTGAGCGAACAACGCCGCCAGATACCGCTCCTGACAGGCGATGGCTCCCGGATGCCACAATAAAGCGTCGATGGAGTAGAAGTTGGTGAAACCGAACGCCTCCTGCGAACCGATATTCCAGAAGGCGTACTGCTGCTCCTGGGCGATCTGGTTCTGAACGGTGTTCCAGTACGACATCGGCGAAAGCATCAGAAAGATTCCCCGCTTTGCACATTGCTCGACCAGATAATCGAAGACCTGAAGATTGGCGTTCTCCACCAGATTCCCCTCGGGATCGGTGATTTCGCGCTCATACATGTGCATCCGCAGAAAGTCGACGCCCATCAGCCGGAAGTGCTCCAGATCCTCGTCGATTGCCCGGCCATGATCCTTGCCGAGCTCCCGGATGTTGTAAAAGTTGTGGTTGAACGGCGTGTAGTAGTTCACTCCCCAGAGAGTGACGTACCGGCCCTCGGCATCGTAAATCCGGTTGTCTTCGACATGGAACGGCGGCGTGAAAGGAAGCTGTTGCATACGAGAAAAATTCCTATTAATAAACCAATTGAGCGCGGTCGACAGCGAAATGTTGAAAGATTCCGGTCATGATGGCCCGGAACTCCGACAGTCTCGGCGCCGCGCAATGACCGTCGGCGAACACCACGCTGCCGGAACCGGAGTGGTGAAGGCTGGCCGAGACAGTGAGTATCGATTTCCGGCAATAATATTGCCAGCTCGCGCTGCCGACCGGGAGGTTGGTTCCCGAAATATTCATCGTATCGGTGAAGGAGATGAACTCCGCCGGACTCTTCAACAGGTCAAACCGGTAATACCGGCGGCTGGCGGAGAGATAAACCGAATGGCGCGTCCCGAATTTCCGGTAGAAATCGGGAAAGCTGCTTACGTAGGCCGGATCGATGGCCCGTGCGAGGCCGTAAGCAATGCTCGGTCGGTATGTCCGGAATTCATTCGGTTCATAAAAGGACACCTGTTCCGGGCAGACCAGCAGCTTGACCGGACTCTCGTTATAGCTTGAAAATCCGCCCAGATAGCCGTTGTTCAGCAGCACGCTCGGCCAGTAGCGGCTGACCGGCGACCGGCCGTCGTCCGGCCGGGTGTCGTCCCACTCCAACACATACCCCCGGTAGTCGCCCATGTACCCCAGCTGCCCTTTCATGAGCTGCGAAAGGTTCGCGGTACAGGTGGCCCGGCGGGCGGTCTGCCGCGATTTATTCAAGCTCGGCAGCAAGAGTCCAGCCAGAATCGCGACGATCGCTATTACTACCAGAAGCTCAATAAGCGTAAATACGGATCTTCTTTTCATGAATCTTTTTCCTCTCGTTTCTTTGGGATTTTCACCGAACCACGCACCACCACCCACGGCGCAACCCGGGAGATGAACGGACCGCGATGCTTCAGGAGCGGCCGCTTGGTGATATAATACTCTGCCAGGTCGATCACCTGCGGCAGATTGAACTCCACTGCATCGAGCGTCGGATACTCCGGCAGATTCGCTTCACCGGGTCCGTCGTAGATCAAAAGCGAAAGATCTTCGGGAACCCGCAGTCCACGGGCGGTCAGAACCTGGTAGACGGCGTTTCCCAGATGCCCGCTGGAGGCAAAGACAACATCGGGCAACCCTTCTTCACCGGAGAAAAGGGTCGGGAGGATTTTTCGATCCTCAACGTTGGTTCGCCGGATTTCCACACCGGGATGACGCTGCGTCAGTTCTCCGGCAAAGGCGTCGGCGCGGTTGCGGTGACCGCTGCGCCGGTCGTAGGAGACGATATGGACCTTGCGGCATCCGGCGTCCCAGACATGCTGCGCCGCGAGCTTGCCGCCGAGGTAATGATCCTCGCCGAGAGTGATGTCGCCGCTCGCGTTGCCGAAGAGGTTGATCTGGACCACATCGGGATTGGCCTCCCGGACCTTCTCCAGCACGTCGACCGGAGGATCGGAGAGATGGACCACGGTCGCGGCTTGTTCGATCTGCCGATAGAATTCCGGTTCCGTATTTTCGCGGGATATGGGAAACAATTCGAAAATCCGCCGGTCGAGCTGTCCGCATAGCCGGTCGGCGACCCTGGCCGACCAATCGAGGGGCGGCACGTCGATCACCACCTTTTCCCGGCCGATGCGGCGGGCGTCGAAAAAGCCGTTCCGGTTCAACGCGTCGATCACCCGGTCACGGGTTTCCGGAGAGACGTGCGGCGAGTGGTTGAGCACCCGGTACACGGTTTTTACGTTGAGCCGCAATTCGGCGGCGACATCACGGTATGATTTTTTCATGGCTTTCTCTGACGGCGGTCATTTGTTTCTATCAATAGTATAGCAACAAAAAGGTCAAAAGCCAATTCCGATCCGCCGAAAAAGAGAGAATAAAAATGTCCATTTTGTGACATGAATGAGCGGCAAAACAGGCGTCTCGAAAGAATAGCGCTAAACTCGCTGTCCAAACGCTCGAACTGACTTTTGCCATCGGCTCATTTTGCAGTTAATTCGTCCAATTTCTCTTCAAGCATTGGAAAAAGGTACGGTTTATGGTAAAGTAAGGCTTGGTCGGATCATTCATTTACACTGTTTCAATTATCGGATATGAAAGACTTTTTTTACCGACATCGTTTTCTCTGGCTGATTCTCGCCGCCGCCTTTCTGCTGCGGCTGGGGGTGGCGCTGCCGGGGCTGTTGACCGCTCCGGCGGAGCGTTTCGCCCGTCCGGATACGGCGGGGTATCTGGTTCCCGCCCGGATGCTGGCCGAAACCGGACGCTACGCCGAATCGTCGGGGGGGCCGCCCGCCGTGGACCGGGTTCCGGGCTTCCCCCTTCTCGCGGCGGCGGTGTTCCGCGCGGGGGGCGGCGAAGGGGCGCTGGCGCTCGGGCTGCTGTTTCTCGGAACTCTCGCCATCATCCCCATTTATCTCGCCGCCAAAGAGTTGAAGAGCAAAAAAACGGGGCTTCTCGCCGCCCTTCTCGCCGCCCTCAACCTGACCGCCATCGCCAACGCGCCGATGCTGCTCAGCGACACCTTGTTCTTCCTCACGGCGGCCTGGCAATTCTACTTTTTCTGCCGTTTCTGGAGGAGCCGGGAGGCGAAATACTTCCTCCTCTCGATCCTCCTCGCTTCATTGGGGATGCTGATCCGGCCGATCAATTCGGCCTGGCTTCTCCCGGCGCTGTTTCTCCTCGCGGTGCTGCCGGGGGTCTCCCGGCGCAAGAAGCTCGCCACGGGGGGCGCGGCGGCGGCGATCTTTCTCCTTCTCCCCCTCCCCTGGATGCTCCGCAACCAGGCGGTGGGCACGGGGTTCACTCTCGACGCCAACACCGGGGCGATGGTCTGGCAGAACGGAGCCATGCTGACGGCGGCGGCGACGGGGGGCGACTTCGAAACCGAGAAGGCGAAAATCCTGGCGCGGCTGGATGAAGAGTTCCGCGACAAAACGAAATATCCCGACCGGGCGAGTCAGGTCCGGTTCCAGCTGGATTGGTTCAAGGCGATGATCAAAGAGCATCCGTTCTTGTGGTTCCGCCAGCATCTGCAACCCCGGGTGCTGCTGCCGGACGCGCCGACCTTCTGTGAGCTCCTCGGAGCGACGACTGCCGGACGCGGCACCATGGGCGTCCTCGAGCGCGAAGGGGTATGGGCGGCGGTCCAGTATTATTTCGACGGGAAGCTCTGGCTGCCGCTGGTGCTTTTGCCGCTGCTGATTCCGACAGTGGTGACGTATATGGGGGTGGCGGCGGCGCTGTGGCGTTGGGTGCGGCGCTGGCGGCGGTATTGGTATGCATTTTTTGTATTTCTGGCATTTGCTGAATATTATTATTTTCTGCCGGGCCCAATTACCGCGCCGCGCTATCAACTGCCGACGCTGCCGATTCTGACGGCCATGGCGGCGGTGGCGGCGCTGACTCTGTGGCGCTACCTGAAAAAAAGGCGGCATAAAATTCCTATCCCGACACGAACTTGACAAACCGCAGCCGCTACGTTATCTTAACTTCAAAGGAGTCTTGACATGAAACGGTTTTGTCTGTTTGCCATACCGGTTTGGCTGGCGGTTTCCTCCGGCTTGCCGGCGGAGGCGGAGGAACTCAAGAGCCTCCAGCATTGGCACCCGGTGCTAAGCATACCTTCACAGCCGGGGGACATTCCCGAGCTGACCAGAGTTGTCTTTTCCTCTTTTGCTTTTGAAGATGCGGATTTATCGACTGTATTTAAATTTTTGGAGAGACGGTATCAACGATTCGATCCCCAAAAACAGGAAATCACCATCCGATTTGCTCCGGGACTGGAAGAAAAGCTGCAGGATACCCAGCTGACGCTGGAAGCATCGCTGGTGAACTTTCAGCAACTGCTGAATATAGCCTGCGCCGCCGCCGAATTGACCTGGAGTTACGAGGCGGCAACCCGAACATTGACCGTCTCCCCGCAGCCGGGGGAGTATCCGGCGACAGTCGCCGAGCCTTCGCCCAAACTGGCGAAAATGCTGCGTGAAATCCGCGTTCCCGCTTTCGCCCTCGCCGACACCACGATTCCGCAAGCGCTGAAGCTGCTGCAGAAAGAATCCAAACATGGCGTCGGGCTCATCCTGATCATCGACGGAGCCAGTGCCGCAACCTTGCAAAATCGGAAAATTTCTCTCCGCATGAACGATAAACCCCTGCTCGAGATCGTAAACGCCATCTGTCAGGCCGGACATCTCAAGCTGGGTTACATCAATAATGGGGACGTTCTGATCTTTTCCTTGAAATGAACGGCAAACCGGCACTATGAAACTGA
>JAVBRV010000050.1:0-16726 GCA_031547585.1 Victivallaceae bacterium | reverse complement strand
GACTGAGACGCGAAGGCATATATCCGTCAAATCCGACTGCGGTTGTCTCGGGATCCGCCGCCCAGAACAGGAGGAGCTCCGAGTTTTTTGCGATATCCGGCCAGAGATTGCCCGCGGGCTGCATCTCTCCGACGGATTCCGAGCCCCAGACATTTTTTGATCCCCAGCTCCACCCTTCCCACGAGTCCTGGTTGCGCATCTGCACCGTATATCCGCCGAGGAGCGACAGGAGCCTGTTCATGCAGCCGTGGCTGGGCGCGACGTGCTTTCCCTCTCCGTGCATGTCGGCTTCCGATAAGACTGCCGACATACCGTATTTCTCTTTTACCCGCAGAAGTTCGACGGCGACAACACGCTTGACCAGGATGGAAACCGGATGCTGGTCACGCAGGAGGGTAAGGTCCCGAAGGATATGGAAGTGATCTCTCTGTCTGACCTGTAAGTGAAATGAGAATTGGGCAATTGCTGCAAATGAACATAACAAGGTGAAGTGAGCATGGAAATTTCAACCCGAAAACTTTTCCGGCATGGCGCGGCCGCAACCGCTCTTCTGGTGACGGCGCTGATGTGTGCGCCCGCCGTGGTGAACGCGGCGGACGCTCCGGAGTCGGTGGAACGCGAATTGAGCGTGAAGGAGCGCCAGGAGCGCCAGGAGCGTTTCGCCCTTCAGGATATAAAGCTGGAAATGGCCCGGGGGCTTCTGAAAGAGCAGAAATTCCAGGAAGCGAACCAACTGACGCAGGAAGTGTTGACGGAACTCGCTTCGGAGAAGGGTTCCATTGCCGCCACCCGCCGGGCTTCGATCGGCCGGGAAGCGGCGGAGCTCCGCGAAAAGTGGGCGGCGACCTTGCTGGACCGTGCCCGGATGGCGCTGATCGACAAGCGTTACGGCGACGCGATCGCTCTGGCGTCCGACGTGCAAACCATCGACTCCCGCCAGCGTGAAGAGGCGACCAAGCTGATTACTCTCTGTACCAACCGGATGCGGGCCAATGAGCACGGAGCCACCGTCACCACGGAGGCCGCCAATCCGGAGCTGGCCAAGCGCGATGAAGATATCCATCGGCTGCTGCGTGAAGGCAATGTCCTCTACCAGGCCGGGCGTTATATGGATGCGCGTTCCCGCGCGGAACAGGTCTTCCTCCGCGATCCCCTCAACCAGGAGGCGATCACGATGCTCAACAACGTCTACCGGCAGCTTTACAGCCACGGTATCGCCCGGCACAAGCTTGAGGCAGACGCGGTGATGGCTGCCTCCACCTGGCAGTGGATCGAGCCGGTTTTCACCGTGGCCCCCGACCATCGGCTGGCCGCCGGAATCCCGCGTTCGGTCGACTCGCAGGGCATCTATGCCCGGATGGAGCGCATCGTTTTCCCCTCGGTGAACTTCGAAGATGCCGACATCATGGCGGTGATTCGCTTCCTCAACAGCCGCAGCAAGCAGTTCGACCCGGAGAAAGAGGGGGTCAATATCTCGGCGGTGATCGACTCCCGCACGCTGGAGCAGATGAAGCGGGTGACCATGAGTTTCTCCCGCATCCCGATGAGCGAAGTGGTGCGTTACGTCTGTCAGGACGTCGGCCTCAAGTTCCGGGTGGATAAGGACGGCATCTTCATCAGTACCGAAGTGGATGAGCTGGTCAAGCGCGAATTCACCATCCGCGGCAACCTTCTGGCCGGTGTGGTCAGCGAGGGCGGCGCGGCCGGCGCCGAAGGCGGCGCCGCGGGCGGCGGAGGCGGTGCGACGGCCGGTCGTATCGACACCAACGTCGGGACCGGCGGCGGCGGCGGTACCACCGAGATCGACACCAAGCAGTTCCTCGATAACGCCGTCGCTGCCGCCCGGCAGAGTATCTCCGATGAAATGCTGAAGAAGTTCTTCAATGACCGGGGGGTCTCTTTCAACGAAGGCACCAGCATCTCCTACAACCGCCGCGCCGGCAAGCTGATGGTGCGCAATACGCCGGAGAACCTCCAGCGGCTGGACGAACTGATCCGCCAGCTCGACGCCATCGAGCAGCCGCTGATTCAGATCGAAATTAAGGCGGTGGAAATCGCCGACGTCGATATGCAGGAGCTCGGGTTCGATTGGTCGATGGATGCCCTCGGGACGACCGGGAAGAGCCAGCAGTGGAGCTTCCAGCAGGGCGCCAACCGCGTCGGCATGCTTCGCCACGGCGATACGCTCTGGGACGGCAAGGATACCTCGGTTCTGCGGAACTTCAACATTTTCCCGGCTCTCTTCGGTTCGCAGCACCCCTTCGGCTCGGATCTGCCGCTCAACATCAACCTGTCGGTTTACGCGCTCAGCCAGAATGCCCGCACGGAAACCCTGGCGGCTCCCAAAATCCTGGTGTGCAACGACCACCTGGCGCAGGTGAAGCTGGTCAAAAGCTACTACTTCCCGACCAGCTGGGATGATTACGACGTGACCGTCTCCGACTCCACCAGCGGCGTCACTATCAAGGCGCCGGTGCCGGAATTCCCGGATAAACCCAACGAAGAGATCGGTGTGGCCTTTGACGTCACCGCCCGGGTCGCTTCCGACAACCGCACCATCAATCTCAAGGTTCACCCCAAGATCACCCAGTATCTCGGCAAGGACGAGTGGCCGATGAAGATCGAGGGTTACTATCTGATCGACAACGGTCCGCAGCCGGCCACCTGGCCTCCGGGGCAGCCTTACACGCGCTATACCAAGCAGCCGACCGAAACCGTTTATACGATCTGGATGCCGATCTTCAGCCAGCGGCAGTTGGATGTCGAGGTCGACGTCTACGATGGCGAAACCGTCGTTCTGGGCGGCGTGGTCGACAGCACTTCCGAGACGATCGTGGATAAGATCCCGATTTTGGGCGATCTGCCGCTGGTCGGACGTTTCTTCCAGTCGCACGCGGAGAACATCTCTCGCAAGAGCCTGATCATCTTCGTGACCGCTCGGCTGGTCAACAGTGACGGCATCCCCCTGAATCGCGGCAAATCGCCCGATATTCCGGATTTTAACCGCTAAAACAACGCCGGAGGCATGACGATATGATATTTCGAATGATGAAGGTTGCCGGATTGACTCTGGCGGTCGGCGCCGGCTTCGCGGCTGTTGCGGCGGCCGAACCGACGGAGACCCCCGAGATCAACAAGGATATGCGCGACGCCATGAAGCGGGTGGAGCTCCGCCATGCGGAGAGCGAAGCCCAGGGCGAGCAGTACGTTCGCGAGGCGAACCGCCTGCTGGTCGACAACCGCTACATGGATGCGCGCGACAAATACATCGCGGCGATCCGGGTGTTTGAGCAGTTCCCCTCCGACACCTTCCGTAAAAGGACGGAGTGGTGCCGCGAACAGATCAGCAAGTGCTATATCTACCGGGCCGATGAAGCGATTCTACTGGCCGAGGAGCGGGCGCAGGTTCGCGACTTCGAGGAGGCCATCGCCCTCTGCAAGGAGGCGCTGGTCTATGCCCCCGAATGCAAACCCCGGCTGACGGCGAAAATCACCGAGTACGAATCGCGCCAGGGCAAAGCGCTGCTGATTGCCGATACCTCGGCGGAGAAGCTGCTGCCGAATCAGAAGAACCAGCAGTATCAGGTTCAGGTATTGCTTGAGCAGGGCCGCCAGCTGATTAAGGCGGGCGACTATATGAACGCATTGAAGAAATTCAATGAAGTGTTGCTGCTCGACCCCTACAACGCGGATGCTCTGCAGAATGTGCGGGCGACCTACCGCAAGATCGACGACGTCGGTCACACCCGTTTCGCCAACCAGTTCCGGCAGGTGATTGCCGAGGTCGAGTGGAAGTACGCCAACTCGAAGACCAATGTCGACCCGCGGGCCGCATCGATGATCGCCGCCGACAAGATCAAGGTGGAGACCAAGCTGACGCCGCTTCAGGAAAAACTGAATAACATCATTATTCCGCGAATCGATTTCGAAGACATCAGCATCAGCACCGCCGTCAAGAATCTGCGCGACCAGAGCCGCCAGCAGGACCCCGAACAGCTCGGGATCAATATCTTCCTGATGCGCGGCGATACCGGCGTGCCGGCGGCCGGCGCACCGGCGGCAGGCGGCGAGGGCGCGGCGCCTCCGGCGGCTCCGGCGGCGGGCGGCGAAGGCGCGGCTGCGCCGGACGAGAAGCGCATTACGCTGATGATTCAGGAGAAATCCCTGATGGATGCGATTGTCGACCTCTGCAACGCCGGTCAGCTCCGGTACAAGATCGAGAAGCACGCGGTCGTGCTGGCTCCGGCCGGCGTGGCGCTGGAGAACCTCGAAACCCGGCTCTATCCGATGGACCAGCCGCCGGTGGATAATCCGGATAATGTGGATGAGCTGCGAAACTACTTCGTCAGCAACGGCGTCGATTTCCCGCAGGGGTCGAAGGTCCTCTACGACCGGCGGATCAACCGCCTGATCGTCAGCAACACCCTGACCAGCCATCAGCGGATCGAGGTCCTGGTCAACGAGGTCATCAGCCAGCAGGAGCCGCTGATCCAGGTCATGATGAAATTCATGGAGATCGCCCAGAACGACCTTCAGGAGCTGGCCTTCAACTACCAGCTCGCGGTCAATGCGAACAAGGCGGCGGTTACCGGGAATACGGCGACCCGTACGGCGCGTTTCGACTCCGGCTCGAACTCGCTGACCCGCTACTACCGGCCCGACACCGCCAACACCGTGGCCGACCCCATGCAGGACGGGCATTTTACCTACAACTGGTCCAACTCCGACGGCACCAGCCTCAATATCGCCATGTTCGCCCTCAACCAGGCGGACAGTGTTGACGTTCTCTCCGCCCCGCGGGTCACCACGCTGCCCGACAAGCCGGCAATGGTGGAAATGGTCGTTCGCCAGTACTTCCCGAACAGCTACAATACGGTCGACCTGCCGCGTTCTTCCGGAACCAGCAGCAGCAGCAGCTCCACCAGTTCCCGCCCGTGGATCGGCATCCGCGCCGACCCGCAGCCTGAACTCGGCACGGATAACGAAGAGAAGCTCGGTATCACCTTCACCGTCACCCCGACCATTCTCGATAAGGACCGCCGTCTGATCGGAGCCCAGGTCTACCTGCCGATCATGACCTTCAGCGGCTGGATGAACTACGACGCCCGTACCTACGACAGTGAAGGTTCGGTCGACGGCGAATACTACAAGATGCCGATCTTCGACCTCCGCCAGATCGAGACCAAGGTCAGCATCTACGACGGTGAAACCATCATCCTGGGCGGCGTCACCCAGGATAAGAGCGAGACCATCTTCGACAAGATTCCGATCCTGGGTGATATTCCCGTCATCGGGCGCCTCTTCCAGTCGCGGGTGAGCGCTTCCGAGAAGCGCACGCTGCTCATCTTCATGAGCTGTCGCCTGGTCAAGCCGGACGGCACCGCCTTCTATCCGGATGAGGTCGTCTCACGCGGGTTGCCCGATTTCGGCTCCCGGTTGTAACCAGGGATCAATTCCGGCTCCCCCCGCAAGGTGGGAGCCTTTTTTCGATAGAGGTATGGGTGTGAAAATCTGCTGCATCGATTTTGAAACCGCGAATCCACTTCCCGGCAGCGCCTGTTCGGTCGGCATCGCCCGGATTGAAGACGGCGTGGTGGTGGAAACCTCCGAGCGGCTGATCCTGCCGCATGCCCGCTGCCGCTGGTTCAACCCGACGTACATTGACATTCACGGCATCCGCCCTGCCGATGTGCGGGAGGCCCCCGAATTTGACGAGCTGGCGCCGTGGCTGTTTTCGCAGCTCCGGGCCGATCTGGTGATTGCGCACAACGCGGTTTTCGACATGGGGGTGCTGCGGGCGGCCTGCGACCGGTACGGATTGGAGGGACCGGAGTTCGAATACCTGTGCACCTGCAAGCTGGCGCGGCGCTTCTGGCGGCGGCTCCCGAACCACCGGCTCGGTACCTTGGCGGAGCATATCGGCTTCGCTTTTCACCACCACCGGGCCGGCGAGGACGCGGAGGCGGCGGGGCGCATTCTCCTCGCGATGATGCGTGAAGCGGGGCTCGACCTCCCCGGCGCGCTGGCCGGAGGGTTGGGAATTTCCACCGGATATTTCGCCCGTTCCGGGGAGCGCGCCTGTCTTTGCGTGAAGCCGCCGGTCATTTTCGGCGAATCCGGTTGAAGAAAAAGCGCGCGGGTGCTATATTAGGACAGTTTGCATATTGTATCACATTGTAATGAAAGAGAGAAGTGGATGGCTTACCGTAAAATCACAGTTCCTGCCGGTGACCGCATTGTTGCCGGAGCCGATGGCAAGTTGCAGGTTTCCGATCGTCCGATCGTCGGTTTCATCGAAGGGGACGGCATCGGTCCGGACATCACCCGTGCCTCCATGATGATGTGGAACGGCGCCGTCAAAAAAGCCTACGGCGGCCGCCGGGAGATCGCCTGGATGGAACTCTACGCCGGTGAAAAAGCCAATCAGGTTTACGGCGAAACCCTCTGGCTCCCCGACGAGACCACCGAAGCGATCCGCGAGTATCTGGTGGCGATCAAGGGACCGCTCACCACGCCGGTCGGCGGCGGCATCCGGTCGCTGAACGTGGCGCTGCGCCAGCAGCTCGATCTCTATGTCTGTTTGCGTCCGGTGCGTTATTTCACCGGCGTCCCCTCACCGGTGAAGCAGCCCGAGAAGACCGATATGGTGGTCTTCCGCGAGAACACCGAGGATATCTACGCCGGTATCGAATGGAATGCCGGAACCCCGGAGGCCGCCAAGGTCATCGAGTTCCTGCAGAAAGAGATGAAGGTCAGCAAGATCCGCTTCCCCGAGAGTTCCAGCATCGGCATCAAGCCGGTGTCGGTCGAAGGCAGCGAACGGCTGATTCGGGCGGCGCTCGATTATGCGCTGGCCAATCAGCGCCGCAGCGTCACCCTGGTCCACAAGGGTAACATCATGAAGTTTACCGAAGGCGGCTTCAAGACCTGGGGCTACGACCTGGTGCGCCGTGAATACGCCGATGTGGCGGTGGTGGCGGGCGATTACCCCGACGGGGCGCCGGCGGGGAAACTGGTGGTCAAGGATTGCATCTGCGACGCCTTTTTGCAGCAGATCCTGACCCGCCCGGAGGAGTACGACGTGATCGCCACTATGAACCTCAACGGCGAGTATGTGTCGGACGCGCTGGCCGCCTGTGTCGGCGGCATCGGCATCGCCCCCGGGGCGAACATCAATTACCTGACCGGTCATGCGCTCTTCGAAGCGACCCACGGAACCGCCCCCAAGTACGCCGGGCAGGACAAGGTCAACCCCTGTTCGCTGGCGCTGTCGGGCGAGATGCTGCTGCGCCACCTCGGCTGGGTGGAAGCGGCCGAACTGGTTACCCGCGGCATTGAGCGGGCGATCGGCGACCGGATGGTGACATACGACTTCGCGCGGATGATGGAAGGCGCGACCGAAGTCAGCTGCTCGGGCTTCGCGAAAGCAGTCCTGGAGCGCATGTGAGTTTGCGTAAATAACGAGAGGAGCCGATAAAATGAAACTGGTATCGATTCTGAGCGAAAAGCTGGTGTTTGCGAACCTGAAGGGCGTGGATCGCGCCGGCATCTATACCGAAATGCTGCGCCGCGCCAAAGACTCCATCTCCGTCGACCGTTCGTCGGAGGAGCTGGCGGCGGGAATCATCGAGCGTGAAGACGCGATCCAGATGCCTTACGAGGGGGTGGCGCTGCCGCACCTCCGGCTCCCTGAGTTCCAGGATCTTCACATCATCATCGGCGTTCTGCCCAAGCCCGTGCAGATGCAGACGGTCGACCCCGTCCCCTGCCGGCTGGTGGTCATGTCGCTCATCTCCCCGGATACCAGCGACCTCTACCTGAAGTCGCTGGCGGCTTTCGCCCGCTTCCTCGGCAACAGCGCGAACCGGCAGGCGCTGGCCGCGGCCGGAACCGCCGGGGAGTTCATGGAGGTGCTGCGCGGCGCGGATGTCCGCATCCGCAGCCATCTGACCGCCGACGACATCCTCGTCAAGGGCGGGGCGCCTCTGCGCGAGAAGGACTCCCTGTCGGCGGCGCTCGACGGCTTCAGCAGCCGCAATTGCAGCGTGTTGCCGGTGGTCGACGCCGACGGCCGGCTGATCGGCGAGATCGCGGCGGCGGACATTCTGCGGAACTTCATCCCCGAATACATCTTCCGGATGGAGACGCTCGATTTCCTCAACAGCTTCGAGCCCTTCAAACAGATTTTCCAGGATGAGGATACCCACATCGTTCGCGATTACATGCGGAAGCCCTCGCTCACGGCGACGGCCGACGCGCCCCTCATCCAGTTCACCGTCAAGATGCTGAAACAGGAGTTCGAAACCTGTTTCGTCACCGATGCGGAACATCGTTACGTCGGTGACATCACCGTCAAGGACATCGTCAAAAAAGTTCTGCGCGGCTGACATGCTGATATTCTGGATCGGAACCATCGTCTTCTTCGGAACCTACGCGGTCATCGCTTCGGAGAAGATCCATAAAACCGTGGCCGCCCTCCTGGGGGCGAGCCTGATGATGCTGATTATCCTGCCCGGACCCGGACACGGCGACAGCGGTGACGGCGGGGGAATGGGCGCGGCCATCGAACAGCTCGTTCGGGCCGCCGGCTCCAGCATGGCAATCGGCATCGCCGAAAAGGCGGAGCGGTACGACGCTCTGGATACCTTTGCTCGGTATTCCAATTTCGACGTCATCTTCACGCTGGCGGGCATGATGCTGCTGGTGAACCTGCTGTCAGGGACGGGGTTCTTCCAGTACGTCGCCATCCGCTGCGCCAAGATTGCCCGGGGGCTGCCGATCCGGACTATGATCCTCCTCGTCATCGCCACGGCGGTGCTGTCGGCCTTCCTCGACAACGTCACCACCATTCTGCTCGTCGCCCCGGTGACGCTGCTGGTCGCCCATGAGCTGGGAGTCTCGCCGATTCCCTTTCTGATGGCCGAAACCATGGCCAGCAACATCGGCGGAACCGCTACTTTGATCGGCGACCCGCCGAACCTCATCATCGGTTCGGTGGCGCGGCTGAACTTCCTCGACTTCATCGTCAACCTGACGCCGATCATCGTCGTCGTCATGGCGATCTATTGCATCATCCTTTGGATGTACTACTCGAAACGGATGCACGTAACGGTCGAAAAGCGCGCGCTTATTATGGAGCTCGACGAAAAAGCGGCCATCTCCGACCGGGTTAACCTGCGGCGGGGCGGCATCGTCATGCTCGTCACTATCGTCGGCTTCCTGGTTCACGGCTTGATCGGGGTTCAGCCCTGCGTGATTGCCATGGCGGGCGCGGCGCTGGCGCTTTGCATCTGCAAGATCGACGTCGACCATGCGCTCGAGAAGATCGAGTGGAGCACCCTTTTCTTCTTCATGGCGCTCTTTATCCTGGTGTCGGGCGCGCAGCACTGCGGCCTGATGGGCAAGATCGGCGAACTCTTCGGTCTCATGCGGGATTGGCCGGTCCCCCTCATCCTCATGGTCATCATGTGGGGCAGCGCGATCGCGGCGGCGGTGATGAACAACGTCTCCTTTACCGCCGCGATGGTGACAGTGGTGTCGAGCTTTCTTGCCGGAACGCCGGTTTTCAGCGGCAACCCCGAGCTGCAGCGCCTCCTCTGGTGGGCGCTGGCGCTGGCGGTCTGCCTCGGCGGCAACGCTTCCTTGATCGGCGCGGCGGCCAACCTGGTGACGGTCGGCATTGCCGGGAAGAACGGCTATGTGGTGACCTTCAAGGAGTTTCTCCGTTACGGCATCCCGGTGACGGTCGGCAGCATGGTGATGGCCAGCGCTTACATCCTGGTGAGGTACTATGTCCAATTCTAGAATTGACTACCGGTTGCTCCGGCGGGTGACCGGCTCCGACTTCGAGGCGCTGCGGCGGCTCTACCTGGTGGCCGGCTGGATGACCGAAGAGGAGTCCGGCGACTTCATCAAAACCGTGGTGTCGGGCTCGGCGATTTTTTACGCCGCCTTTGACGGGGAAGAGCCGATCGGCATGGGCCGGGCGGTCGGCGACGGCTCCTCCGACGCCTACATCCAGGATATCGCGGTGCTGCCCTCGCACCGCCGCCGTGGGATCGGCGGCGAAATCGTCCGCCGGATCGTCGCCGAGTTGAAGGTGCGCGGCTACGGCTGGATCGGACTCGTCGGCGAACCCGGCACCGAATCCTTCTACCGCGAACTCGGATTCGCCGAAAAGCCCGGCCATACCCTCTGGATTTTACCTTAGCGGCACTCCGCCGTCAGCAGGGCGCGGCTGTGGATGCGCAGCTTGGCCGCGGCTTTGCCGACCCGCCAGACGGCGTATTGGGGACGCCGCACTAAACAGCGGTTGAAGCGCCGCCAGCCGAATTGCAACTCCTCCCCGCCGTCGAGGAACACGCCGTTATGCACGAAGGTGACAATGGCGGGCCCGCCGTCGACGTTGATCGTGACCACGTCGCCCGGAGTGAGTTCCGGAATCCGTTCGCTTTGCATCCGCGATTCGGCGGCGCCGTCGTTCAGGGTGAGGATAAGGCGGTGTTCGCCGTCGAGTTCGAGGGCGATGCCGCGCCCGTCGCCTTCGCGTCCTTCGAGCAGGCTGCCGGGATGGAGTGCGGCGAATTCCACTTCGAGGGCGAAGCTGTTCCGGGTCGGTACGCCGCTGTGATTGGGGGAGGAGTAGTCGCGGGCGTAGAATTCGGGCAGCTCCGGCGGAGCGTCGCAGCGGTCGCCCCCCGCGCCTTCGTAAAGCACTTCGGCGTCGGGAGCAACCTTCTCCCCCCGGACGCGTGCCCACATGGCTTCGAGGTAGGCCGCCGGGACTTCGTGAACCCGGGCGATATTCTTCTCGGTTTCCGTGATGAAGTACCGCCCCTCGTCTTCGACGAGATCGGGGTAGCTGAAGCGCACCAAGGGGTCGTCGTGATAGAAGAGCAGCTCCGGCTCGCCCCACCGGATCACCTTGCCGCGCGGGGAATCCGTTTCGACCCCGGCCAGCAGCCAGGAGGGGTTGCGGTCCTCATAGACGCTGCGTCCGTCGCGGGCGATAAAGGGGCCGCCGTGGTTTTCGAACCAGTAGAGATAGCGGCCGTTTTCGCAACGCCAGACGAAATTGGCGGCGCGCGGATGCTTCACCCGCCGCCCGGAGGCGCGGAGCATATAGCGCGGCTCCTCCCAGGTGCGGCCGCCGTCGCGGCTCCAGGATTCGACGGGGTAGCCGTCGACGGTGCGGCTGGTCACGTACAGCGAACCGTCGCTGAAGGGGACGAAGCTCTGCTCTTCGGCGACCTTGCCGCCGCCAGGGGGCGTGCGTAAGCCCACTTCGCCTTCGGGCAGGGTGAGCCAGGTTGCTTCCGCCGGATCGGCCGCGGTGAAGAGGTCGGGACTTTTCAGCAGCGACCCCTCCGACTGTTGGAAGAAACCGTCCCCCAGTTCGCCCACCCGGATCAGGGGGACGAAGGCCGCGCCGCCGTGGGCGAAGGCTTTGCCGACGTTCCAGAAGAAGCAGAGCTCCCCCCCGTAGACGTTGGCGCGGTCGCAGTCGAAGCGGCGGAAGGGGATGTCGATGCGTTCGCGGCTCCAGCTTCGCCCGTGGTCGTCGCTGTACTTGAAGACGAAGTGCCCGAGGCTGTCGACTCGATTGAAAGCGTGGTCGCGCCGGTGGTTCTCAACCGAGCGGACGTTGTCGGTGTTGTGGTTGTAGAAGATGAAGATGCGCCCCGAGGGGGCCCTCAAGAGGACGGCGTAGGAGTTCTCGACCCCGCCCGGCTCCTCCACCGGAACCGGTTCGCTCCAGGTGCGCCCCCGGTCGGTACTGCGGCAGGTGGTGATGCGCTGTCCCGAAGCGCCTTCCGCGCCGGGCCCGGTGGTGATGCAGCAGAGCCAGGCGCCGTCGCCGGTTTTGACGATGTAGGGCTGGTCGGCGTAGTATTCGGCGGGAATCCGGCTGCCTTCGGTCAGCAGCCGCCAATCGTTTTTCTGCATGATTCTGCCTTTCGATAGGGGTTATGTGTTGCGGATAGTATACCCTGAATTTCCACTTCGGGCAAGGATTGGTTTTTGCCATTCTTAACACGATTCTGCCATGGCGGCTTGCATTTTCGGCGCTTCCGGCTATGGTAAGAGTACTATGCTGACATCAACGGAAATCAGGGAACGGAACCGCCTGTTGCGGCGGATCGTGCGTGACGGGGTCGAAGTGCGCTTCGGGGAGCTGCTGCTGCAGACGAGATATCTTCTCTACACTGAGGAGGGGTGCGGTTACGAGACGGTTTTGCACCGGCATGGGCATTATGAATTTTCGCTGCTGCTCTCCGGCCGGATGGAGTACCGGGGCGAAACGGGGGAGGGGGAGACGCTGGAGCGCCCCGGCCTTGATTGGATCCTGATCGAGCCGGAGTTCGTGCACCGGCGGCGGGCGCTCGAAGAGGGGTCGCTGCTGCTCGGCTTCGCGCTGCGGCTCCGCAACGCCCCGCCCACGCTGGAGCGCTGCCTCCGGGGCATCCGCAAGCCGGAGGGCATGGCGGTACGTGAATTGACGGTGCGGATCGAAGCCTTGATCGCTTCGGCGCAGCCGTTCCGGGCCGAGCGGCTGCGGCTGCTCCTGACGGAACTTCTCCTGGAATTCTTCGCCGCGAACTACGCCGGATTGCTGCCGGAGGAGGAGCCTGCGGCGGCCGTCCTCGATGCGCTCGAACCGGCGGAGCATTTCATCCGCGAGAACCTGACCCGGGAGATTCCGGTGGAGAAGCTGGCGCGCCGCGCCGGGCTCAGCCGCCGCCACTTTCACCGCTTGTTCCTTGAGAAGCACGGTGTGCCGCCCAAAGAGTACCTGATCCGGCAGCGGCTGAAGTACGCCGCCGGGCTTCTCTCCGCGGGCGACCGCCCGGTGAAAGAGATCGCCGAAGCGGCCGGCTTCCGGAACCTCAGCTACTTCTCGCGCCAGTTCCGGCGTCTCTTTTCGGTTCCGCCCGCGCGCTACCGCTGCCAAGGAACCTGATACCGACTCGCTTTCAAAAATGGTAGTTCAGCATTTTCCGACTCCCTTAGCTCTTGACATTTCAGGATTGGTGCCGTATAGTAATAACTTCGATTATTCACTGAGGAAGAGGAGGTTTATTATGTCGCTCGTCACCCGGCCCGCTCCCGATTTCACCGCCAATTGCGTTTTCGCCGATAACACCATGGGGACCCTTCAGCTTTCGAGCCTGCGGGGGAAGTACGTGGTTTTGCTCTTCTACCCCATGGACTTCACCTTCGTCTGTCCCACCGAGCTGGTTGCGTTCGACAACAGCCACGATAAGTTCGCCGCGCTGAACGCTGACATCGTCTCGGTCTCGACCGATTCCGAATACAGCCATTACGCCTGGAAGACGCTCGAACGCAGCAAGGGCGGCATCGGCGCCCTCAAGTACACAATGGTCTCGGACTTCACCAAGGAGATCACCCGCAGCTACGGCATCCTTCACAACGAACGGGTAGCCCTGCGCGGACTCTTTCTGATCGACCGCGAAGGCATCGTCCGCCACGAAACGGTGAACGACCTCCCCCTCGGCCGCAACGTCGAGGAGGCTTTGCGCGTGCTTCGCGCGCTGCAATTCACCGAGTCCCACGGCGAAGTCTGCCCGGCCAACTGGACCCACGGCCAGGAGGGGCTTCGCCCCACCCAGTCCGGAATCGCCGATTACCTGACGCAGCTGAACAAAAAGTAACGCTTCTCGGGCCCGGAGCGGGAAATTTTATTCAAGTTAAACATTCGGCGGAGCTCTTGTCAGGTAGGGCGCTCTGTTCCAGAGTGCCGTTCTCGCTGTTTGGTCTTCCGGGTATGAGTTTGTGATAAAAGGTGCTGGGCTCTTTCTTCTCCGGCGTAAGCCGAGGACGCGGTTTAACCCCAAAGACCATACGACGTGAACGGGGCTGTTTGGGGGCAGGCAGCTCTACCTTGGGTCGAGGAGCCTCATTCTGTGTAACAAAAAAGCTCCCGTTGAGGGGAGCTTGAGGTAGAAAAATGGTGGATCCGGCGGGACTTGAACCCACGACCCGGAGATTATGAGTCACCTGCTCTAACCGACTGAGCTACGGATCCACGGGAGAATTGATTACAGGAGGCCGCCGCGCTTCAGCGTCGCTTCCAGCTTGGCGCGATTCTCCAGCTGGAGTTCGCAGAGCGGCAGGCGGTACTCTTCGCGGATCAAACCCGCCATCGCCATCGCCGCCTTGATCGGCACCGGGTTCGTTTCAATAAACTGATCGCGGAACAATCCGAAATATTTCGCGTGCAGCTTGCGCGCACGGGCGTAGTCTTCCGCCAGCGCCGCTTCCACCATCTCGGTCATTTCGCCCGGAATCAGGTTCGAAGCCACGCTGATGATCCCCTTCGCGCCCACCGCCATCATCGGCAGCGTCAGCGAATCGTCGCCGCTCAGCACCGTAATGTCGCAGAGATCGAGAATCATCGATACCCGGTCCACGCTGCCCGCAGCCTCTTTCACCGCCCCGATCACCGGGTTCTTCGAAAGACGCGCCACCGTCGACTCCGCAATCGGAACCCCGGAACGGCCCGGAACGTTGTACAGCACCACCGGGAGGCCCACTTCATCCGCCACCGTCATGAAATGGCGGTACAGGCCCTCCTGCGAAGGCTTGTTGTAGTACGGCGTCACCTGAAGCGTCGCGTCGGCGCCCATCGCCTTCGCTTCACGCGTCAGCTCCACCGCCTCGCGCGTTGAATTCGCGCCCGTGCCGGCAATGATCCGGCAGCGGCCCGCCGCCGTTTCGATCACTTCCTTGATCACCCGCAGGTGCTCCACGGTATCCAGCGTCGGCGACTCCCCGGTGGTACCCACCGGAACAATACCGGCGACGCGCCCCGCAATCTGACGCTCCACCAGTTCGCGCAGCGTTTTCCAGTCGACCTCTCCGTTCGTGAACGGTGTGACCAACGCGGTGTAAACGCCCCTGTATTCCATCATTTCCAGACTCCCGGAGTAAAATGTGTTTTCCCAATCACAGTTAAAATACTCCAATACGGCTCCAAATTCAATCTATTTTGCCGATTTGATTTGAAAAAAACCGCCGGTTCAAGTAAATTTAACCCATGACGAATTCAGGAAAAAATTATGGAGCCCGCATCATGAGACCGATTCTTGCCATTGCCGCCGCCTCAGTCGCCGTTATTCTCACCGGCTGCATGTCCTTCGAATATGACGGCGAAAAGCTGCCGCCCAACGCCCCCGCCGAAAGCATCAAGGTCTTTCGCGACAGCAGCGCGATTCCGCGTCCGTACCGCGTCATCGGCTCCGCCACCGTCTCCGGCGACTACAAAGACGTCAGCCGCGAACGCATGATCGGCAAACTCTCCGGCAAAGCCGCCGATTTCGGCGCCGACGCCATCATCATCACCCGCCAGGGCGTCGTCCCCGTTGAAATGTTCACCCAGGGGCGCTCCCCCTTCGTCACCCAGGGGCAGGCCTCCGGCGGCGGCGACGGCAGCAGCTGGGAAAGCATCTACCACGACCTCAACCTCGGCTACGACAACGTGCGCACCCCCGCCAATACCCAGATCACCCAGAGCGAATACAAACGGATCATCACCGCCGAATTCATCCGCTTCGGCAGCGATCAGGAAAGCACACCCCAGAATAAGGAGTAATCCACCATGGCAGACTACTACCCCGGCACCGAAACCACCGAAGAGACCCCGCGCCTCGAAAATAACCGGAAGCATACCCCCCGGCTCGGCATCGTCTCCTTCGTCATGACCCTCTTCCTCGGCCCCCTTGTCTTTGCGGCCGCCTTCGGCATTTACGCCGCTGCCGACACCACCAGCTGCGTTCCGGCGCGGTACGTCTGCTACGCGCTCCTCTTCGGCGCCTGCCTCTTCCTCTCCCTCGTCTCGCTCGGGCTCGGCATCGGCGGCATCTGCCAGCCGGAAACCGAGAAGGTGTACGCCGTCCTCGGAACCGTCCTCTCCGGCATCATCGTCGCCGCCGCCGCGGCCATTCTCGTCGTCGGAGCACTCTGCTTCTGATTTTTTAAAGAAAATAACAAGAAAAAACACTCCGGCGCTTGACAATCCCCTATTCGAATGATTCATTACAGCCGAATAAGTGGGACTGTTCAAACGCAATACGGAGAATGCATATTATGAAATATTACAGCGAAGACCATACCTGGGTCGAAATCAACGGCGAAGAAGCCACCATCGGACTCTCGGAATACCTCTCGGAAGAACTCGGCGAAGTCACCTTCGTAGAACTCCCCGCCGACGAAGAAGACTTCATCATCGGCGACCGCCTCGGCGAAATCGAAGCCCTGCAGGACTCACAGGAAATCTACTCCCCCATCAGCGGAACCGTCTCCCAGGTCAACGAATTTCTCGCCGACGAACCCACCCTCATCAACGACTCCCCCGAAGATAAAGGATGGCTCTGCCGCCTCATCAACTTCGACAGCTCCGAGCTCGACGACATGATGAACGAAGAAGCCTATCGCAAATACCTCCGCCGCATCTCCCGATAGAGGTCTGCGGGACTCGGGGGCCGAACGTCGGCCTCGGGGTACGGCGCTGTTGGCGCCGCGCCGCTCGTTGGCGGCGTTCTGTAAAATGATCCAACTCAGCAAATAAGGAATGGCCGTTGGCCATGCCTTATTTGCGCCCGCCCCGCTTCTTTTGGAAAAGTGGGGTGGGGGTTTGGGGGAGGGGGGGGGGGGGGGGAGGGGGGGGGAGGGGAGGGCGGAGGTGGGTGGGGCGCCCCACGCACGC
>JAVBRV010000276.1:0-7969 GCA_031547585.1 Victivallaceae bacterium | reverse complement strand
ATTTGCAATTCTCCTCCGCGACGGCGAGATCGTTCTCTCCCGGCAGATCCTGACCTATGAAGAGGGGGCGGTGGTGGAGAAACGCCCCTGGCGCTTCCACAGTCTCATTGCCTGGCGCGCGCCCGGCGACGCTCCGGAAGTCCGGGGTGAAATGATTGCCCCAGCCCATGCGGAAGCGGTCGAAAGCGGCTTCAAAACCGCCGCAGGCGGCCAACGCCTGGAAGCGCTCTGCCTCACCAGCCCGGCGGCGCGCAAAGTGATCCGCACCCTGGTGCGCCGTGCTTCCGGCAATCTCATCCTCACCGGGGTCAATCCCGGCTTCTGCCACTCGGCCGCCCATCTCGAGCGCCCGGGCAAGGTGGAGCTGGAGCACTTCGACCTCGAAGACCACATCGTCTTCCATCTGTGGGGAAACCGCCAATTGTACAAGAGCGAGCGCCAGCTGGTGATGACCCCCGCCCCCGGCGGACTCTTCGCCGACTCCACGGCGGTAAAGAACCTCGGCCGGGCGCCGCAACTCCTTGACCGTCCCGAGGAATAAACCATGTCTTACCTCAAACGGGCGCGGAGAAATAAAACTCCGCGCCCGTTTTTTGTCCGGATTATGAGGAATCCAACTCCCCTATTGGTCGATTTAAACATGCGTTTGGTTGACTTAAGCATGAATAATCGTTTTTCTCGTCTTGGAAATTTCGATTTTCCCGGGTATATATAGATAATGAAAGTCACCGGAACGACTTTCAAACCTAAAGAAAGGAAATCGTTATGCGCATGTGTAAGTTTGCAGCACTGCTGGCGGCGCTTTTCGCGTCGGCCGTCCTCCTGACCGCAGGAACGCCCGATTGGCGTGAAAGCTTCCGCGTTCCGCGCTGCCCTGCGGAAAACGTTGCCCGGCTGAAAGCGATTGCCGACTTGCGGCAGGAACTGTATGAATTCCAACAGGGCAGTTACAAGGCCGGTGTTTCCCCCGAGACCGAGCTGTGGATCGCCGCAGCCGAACAGGAGGCGGCCAAGATCGCCTGGCTGCGGGCGGAGATGGGTGTCGGTTACTCGCTCGGCTTTGCGGAGGGACTCTCCAAATTGAAATGGGCGAAGCTGCTGCTGGCGGATATCGAGAGCAAATACCCCCGCGGCCACATCTCGAGAGAAGATTTGACCAAAGCGAAGATCAATCTGCTGGAGCTGGAGGTGAAGTACTACCGGCTCCTCCATTACCTCACCGCCGACAAGGAGTTCGCCAAGCCGGCCGAAGCCTTCAACCGCGGCAAAGCGACCGATGCGACCCTGAAAGCGCTGCTCGAAGCCGAAGCCGGACTCTTCAAAAGCGACCGCCCGTACTGGGAACCGACGAACGGAACGTAAAGAGCCGTCTATTCTTCGAGAGACGTGGAAAAAACTCCGCGTCTCTTTTTTTTCATTTTTTTCGTTCCCGCCATTGACAAACAGACTTTTTTTTGCTATAATATAGGCAGAAAGGTTTAACGATTAATTGCAAGTAATCCGGCGATTACCAACCAATTGAGTTTAACGATTAATGATCGGAAGACGATGAAGAGAGTGTGTCTGAAAGATGTTGCCGAGGCGGCCGGGGTTTCCACCGTGGCCGCTTCGATCGTGCTCAACGGCAGCGGCAGCTCGCGCAACCGGGTCCGGGTCAGCGAGGCCCGGCAGGCGGAGATCCGGCGCATCGCGGCCGAACTGGGCTACCGGGCCAG
Source organism: Victivallaceae bacterium (assembly GCA_031547585.1). Classification (GTDB taxonomy): domain Bacteria; phylum Verrucomicrobiota; class Lentisphaeria; order Victivallales; family Victivallaceae; genus Victivallis. The sequence goes on along the minus strand of JAVBRV010000276.1, from coordinate 6,254 downwards.
CGCCGCCGGGCGGATCCTGAAGTCCAAGAACCTCAACGACATCGGCCTCTTATTCTTCGAGGAGGATCGGCACATCCGCGAACATGCCGGGTTCACCGACCTCAACATCCAGTTCTCCCGCAGCTGCCGGCAGCTGAAGATCCGCTATCAGGTGGATTGGTTCGACCCGATCAACCACCCGGACGAGCTGCCCGAGCTGCTGACCGACGGCCTGATCGGCGGGCTCCTGATCGCGGGCAATCCGCGCGGCGCTTCCCTGGTCTACCTTCGCGATAAATGCCCGCTGCCGGTGGTCCGCATCGAGGAGCCGGGGGAGTACTCGGTCTCCTTCGACCCCCTCCCCCCCTTCCGGCAGGCGATGGAGTACCTGGCCGCGACCGGGCACCGCAAAGTCGGCATGATCAACGGCCCGGAGATCTTTTCGCGCTTCCGGCTGCTGCGCGACGCCTTCCGCGATCTCTGCGGCGAATTCGGGTTCGGCGACTGGAAAGCCTGGTACTACGAAAACGTCGCCTATTACGAGGACTTCGCGCTGAACGCCGCGTTGGCGGAGCGCCGCCTCTTCGACCGCCCCGACCGCCCCGACGCCCTCCTCGTCTGCAGCGGCATCCTGACCAAAGCGCTCATCAGCCTGACGCAGCGGCGCGGGCTGCGGGTTCCGGAAGACGTCAGCCTGATCGCCTTCTCCACCTGCGACTGGGAGGCGGTCAAATTCAACCCCCGGATGACCGCCATCGAGCACAACTACCGCGAAGTCGCCAGCCGGGCCGTCACCATGCTGCGCGAACTGATGCAGACCGGCCGAACCGCCGAACCGAACATCCTGGTTCCCGAGCGCTTCACCATCCGCGATACCGTAACCAACCGTCTATAGATAGGAGCCGCCATGAAGAAGAAATTCACCCTGATCGAACTTCTGGTCGTTATCGCCATCATCGCCATCCTGGCGGCCATTCTGCTGCCCGCGCTGAACCAGGCGAGACGCCGGGGGGCCGCCTCGCAATGCACTTCGACGCTGCGCCAGGTGACTTCGCAATCGCTCTCGTACGCGGCGGACTACGCCGACCGCCAGCCGCAGCTCCGCCACCCGACCACCAACATCTGGTGGACGGATGCAATCGTCCGCTACAGCTACCCCGGCCGGAATTTCACGACCTCGACGGACAACGTCTTCCTCTATAACGGTACCAATACCGGCCCGGCCAAATCCTATCTCCTCGGCAGCATCTTCACCTGCGCTGAAGCCAAGCGGGTGGGCCGGGTGGTGACCCCGACCTACTCGCGCAGCTTCTACCTTTATGTGCCGGGCGAATCGAATCAGTGGTACGCCTCCCCCAAGCTGAGCCGGTGCCGAAACGCTTCGCAGACGGTCTTCTACGCCGATGCGAAAATCAGCTCCGCCGCCACCTACGATTATGCTCAATCGGCCAAATGCGACCACACCTCCCTGGCGCCGATCCATACCGGCGGCACTACGGCCGTCGCCTGGGTGGATGGGCACATCACCATGCCGCCGTGGCACCGCTACACCGGGAACGGGTACGAACCGGCCGGCAACCAGGATGTCTGGAACATGGTCCGCTAACTCGATCAAGTAGAAGGAATTATCATGCGCTTACAAGCTCTCGCTCTCTCCGTGCTCTTCTTCGCCAACCTCTCCGCCGGGCCCTACCTCTGGCTGGAGAAGCCCGAGAACAGCAATTTCAATCACCGCCTCGACTGGCCGATCCTGACCGAAAAACACGCCATCGGCGTCTTCCCCGGCGGCAACCTGCCGGAAAAGCCGGAGTTCCAGTTCCGCTTCACCGTGACGAAGGCGGGGAAGTACGCCCTCTGGGGCCGCACCTTCGACCCCCGCTGGTCCAGCCCCGGCCGCTGGCGGCTCGACGCCGGGGAGTGGAAAACCTGGCAGCCGGGCGAATGCGTGTCGCGTGAAGTCTACAATAAAACCTTCGCCATCCAGTGGCACCGCTGGGGCGAGTTGGAGCTGGCCCCGGGCGAACACACCCTTGAATTCGAGGTTACCGGCAAGCGCCGGCACGGCGATTACTTCTACTTCATCCTCGATGCTCTGCTCTTCACCGCCGACCCCGATTGGGTTCCCGGCGGCAACCGGACGCCGCTCGAGGAGGCCGCCAAACTCCGCGACGAATTGAAGCGTTCACCGGCAGCCCTCCGGGCCTATGAACTCGCTCCCCATGATCTTGACGGGCTCCGCCGGCTCCGGCAGCTGAAGGAAGAAGCGGAAAAAGCCGCCGTGCGCTCCGCCGCCCCGGTCGCCGAACTGCTTCACGGCAAGGTCACCAGCCTCTCCCTCGACGACCGGGAATTCAAGCTCGAAGTCGAGTGGGACCGCCCCCGTTCCGGCTCCAGCTGGGTCGGCGTAACTCAAGACGGCGCGCTCTACGCCTGGCACTGCGCCGAAACCACGGAGAAGAGTCGCAAGCAGGCCATCGCCTTCCCCCGTCCCGCCGCACTGCCCGCCGGACGCCTCGCGGTGACGGTGATTCCGCTCGGCGAACCGTGGGCGGTCACCGTCCCCAAAAGCTGTTTCGTCGCTGCGGGCGAAGCGGCGGCCCGGCCCTCCAGCTGGGGAGTTTTCCGCGACCGCGACGGCGTCGCCCACCCCTGGAACGTCAATGAAAACAATCTGCTCTACTGGGAAGGCAAGCCGTACATCCCCTTCGGCGGCATGCTGAATACCCGCGCCACCTGGGGCAGCCACACCGGCCAGCCGGGGACGCCGCACCTCGACTCCGGGCTGCGGCAGGTGGAGGAGCAGTATAAACTTCTGCAGAAGTACGGCCTCGACGAGGTCTACTTCAACGGCTTCTTCCTGCGCTCAAACCCGAACTATCAGCGCAAGCTGATCGCGCTCACCGAGAAGTACAACATCAAATACGGCCTCGAAATCACCAGCGTCCCCGAGCACTACGGCAAGGGCTTCGTCCGCCACCAGGCCACCCGCCGGGCGCTGCAAGGGGGCGAACGCTCCTTCACCATTCAAACTTCGACCGCGTATCCGACCGCCAAGAACCCCAAGGCGAACGACAACACCCGGCTCGACGCGCCCCACCGTTGTCTGTGGATCCTCCTCGGCGCCGACCGGAAGCCCATTGAAGCCGGTATGGGAATCCTCCAGCCCGGCGCCGTGCGCGAGGACGGCATCACCCCCCTGACGCTCGAAGTGAAGTTCCGCGCCGCCGCGCCCAAGGGGGCGACCCTCTCCTTCCTGCCGGAAGTGGCCCTGAATTCGAGCGATCCCGCCGGCTACCTTGAAGGGCTGGAGGATTATATCGTCAAACTCCGCAGCGTCTACGGCTCCTTCCAATTCGGACCCAACCTGCGCTTCTTCATCGACCCCCTGCGCAACGAAATGCACTTCCAGCCGGAAGCGATTCCGACCGGCGAGGCCTTCCGCGCCCGCTACGCCGACTACCTCTTCCGCGCCTACGGCACGCCGGAGGCCCTCGGCAAAGCCTGGGGCGGTCCGATCGCCGACCTCCGGGTCGCCGCCCGGCTGGTGCCGCTCTGGGAAGAAAGCGGCAAGTCCCTGTGGGTCGACCCCGAAACCGGCCGGGAGCTGCGGCTGGAGAACCTGAACGCCTCCACCGCGCTCCGCGACCTTAAGGAGTTCCGCGGCCGCCTCTGCATGGAGATCATTTCACAGCTCGCCGATGAGTTGAAGCGCCTCGCCGATGTGCCGGTCATCATCAAGCACAACATCTGGTTCAGCGACTGGTTCGTCAACCCCGAAAAGAAGGGCGGTTTCGACGGCATCGGCATGGAGAGCTACTGCTACGGCGACAGCCTCGCCTACCACAATTCAGTCGTGGTTCAGGCCGAAAACATGCAGTCGGCCCGCAACCAGTGGAGCCTCGTCACCGAGAGCAGCGCCGCCGCCTTCGAGGGGCAGAAGGACTACTGCGGCTACCTCGACCGCTTCCAGATGATGGACGACATCGACCAGCTGACCATGCACGGCTCGAAGGGGTTCTACCACTTCGGCTTCTCCTTCGACCCCGGCGACCGCTTCTACACCACCGACCTCTTGCGCGATCCGCGCCAGCTGGAGTGGTTCAAAACCATCGCCGACACCCACCGCGCCGCCGCCAAGCTGGCGGAGTACCGCCCGGAGCTGTACGGCTACTACCCCGGCTACCTCCGCGAACGGCTGCTGGTGAATGCGCTGCCGCGCCCCTTCGACATCGACGGCACCTACATGGCCCGCGCCACCCAGCTCCGCATGGCTCCGGACGGACTCTGGATCGTCCCCGCCGTCAACCTCGCCTCCCCCTGGAAAGGGCTGCTGGCCGATCTCGCCAAGCTGACCCCGAAGCAACGCGGGGAACTTGACAAAAGCAAATCCTCCTACCCCGTCTACCGCCTCGGCGAAGGCGCGCCGGTCGACAGCTTCACCACCTCCGGCCGCGGCTTCATCGAACCCCTCCCCGGCAATCCCAACCGGCTCGACCAGTTCCGTCGGCAGATACTCGGCATCGAAACCTTCCAGACCGCCGCCGTCAACGGCGTCCGCTTCGCCGACGGCCGCATCCTGGTCTGGGTCGCGGTCGAATGCGACAGCGCCGAACTGCGGCTGCCCGCCGGAACCGCCGCACACAACCTCAAAGGAGAACCCCTGCCGCTCACCGGCGACCGGCTCACCCTCAAGCGCGAGCCCTACGTCAAAAGCACCGGCAAGCGGCCGCCGCACCTCGACTCCGGCTACTTCTATGACGACAACGGCCAGCCCGAAACCGCTTACCTCACCGGCGTCCAGGTCGATGAGCTCCGGCGCCTCAACGCCCCCGCCTTCCACCGCTGGCTGCCGAAAGAGGTTAAAGGGGAGAGCATCGTCCTCTTCCGCGAAGCCGAAGACTTCACCCGCTCCACCTTCAACCAGCCCTCGATCGAAGGCTACAGCCGCTACTCCGGCGGCCGCTCCGCCGGCATCAACACCCACTGGGGACCGCCCGCCGGGAAGCACTACGAAGTCGAATACCAGTTCGAACTCGCTTCCCCCGTCGCCGCCCCGGTGTTCCACCTTCGCCGCCAGGAATCCCCCGCCCTCGACCTCGAGCTCCGGGTCGACGGCAAAGTCGTCGGGACCATTCCCGCCAACACCAAAGTCAGCGACCGCCTCCACCTCTCCCCCTGGAACGCCGGTTACTCCCGCAACAACCTGATAGTCGGCTGGTTGAAGCTCCCCCTCCCCGCCCTCGGCAAAGGCAAACACACCCTCACCCTCCGGGTCACCGGCGAAGCCGCCAGCATCACCGCCGACACCAAACTCCTCGGCGGCGACGCCGAACAACGCTTCGGCAAGGAATACGGCAAAACCACCCTCTACGCCCTCCAGCTCGACTGCTGGCTCATTCAATAAACTCGCGCTGTGGGACTTGGGGGAAAGGCGAAAACCCTTTTCTTCGCGGGAAGAAAAGGGGATTTTCGCCCCTCCCCCAAACCCCCGCCCCACTTTCCCAAAAGAAGCGAGGTTGACGCAAATCAGGCATGGCCGATGGCCATGCCTGATTTGCTTGAAGGGGGTAATAATCTACATTTTTTTTGATTATCTCTTGCTTTTTTTAATTTTTTTAATATAATTAATGCAACATACGATATTTAAATATCATATAGCAAGATAAGGCAAAAAAATGACCTCACTCGACAAAGCGCTCGATCTACTGGAATGGGTGATTTTGCAGAATGGCGCGGCGGTGACGCCGAGCGAAGCGGCGAAGCAAACCGGCTGCCACCTGGCGACCGCTTCGCGGATTCTGCTGGAACTGGCCGAACGCGGCTATCTGGAACAGGTTTCGCGAAAGGAGGGGTTCCGGCCCGGTCCCATGTGCGCGGCGCTGGCGTCGCGCCCGAACCGCTACCGCGAATTGGCGCGGGCGGCGGCGGATGACCTCGGGGAACTCGCCCGTTTTCTCCATATGCCGGTCAATCTCGCGGTGCTCCACCGTGAAAAACGGGTGATGATCGCCTGCTGGAACGGCCGGCCCGAGCAATCGCTCTGGCAGCGGTTTATCTTTGAGGATGAGCCGGATACCGCCACCCTCCCCCTGCTGCGCGACGATGCCTCGAAGCATCCCGAAGGCTGGTATGACGCGCCCGAAAGCAGCGGCCGCTACCGGATTCAGGGGCATGTGATCCAGGCGCCGCGATATCCCGCGGCCGCCTTCGGCTACGGCGTTCCGGCCGGGGTCGATCCCGCCGAAGCCCTGAAGCGGGCCATCGCTGCCGCCCGG
>JAVBRV010000139.1:0-17323 GCA_031547585.1 Victivallaceae bacterium | reverse complement strand
GGGGACGTTGAAGAAGACATCCGCCTCGAGCATCGCCCGGTTGGCCTTGACGGTCTTCAGTTTGACCGCGCCGGGAACTTCGATTTCGGTATATTCCCCCTCGAAGCTGCCGCCGGGAGCCATTTTGCCGCCCGCTTTTTCGACTGCCTCGCGGATGCCGGACTTCTGGTAGCACCCCTCCCAGTCGCGGTCGCAGGTCTGGTCGATGATGAGCACCTGTGAAGCACCGGCGGCGACGCAGAGTTCGACCAATTTACCCACCAGCTGGGGATTGGTGTTGGCGGCGGTTTCCGGCAGCTGAAGCCAGGAGATGTTCGGTTTGATCACCACCTTGTTGCCTTTTTTGACGAAGTGGCCGATGCCGCCGAATTCGGCGAGCCCGCGTTCGAGCATGTCCGGCAGCGATTCGCCCCGGATGGCGACGAGGTCGGGCCCCCCGGCCGGCGCCGGAACCGGATCCGCTCCCCTCAATTTCCCGATCAGTCCGGCGGCGGCCACAGTGGCGGCGGTTCCTTTGAGAAAGCTGCGTCGATCCATTTTGTAATTCCTCCCCGCAATGTTTTTCGTCTATTTATATCATACTCTGCCGGAAGCCTTTTTTCAAGAAAAACAATCACGAATTTGGAGAGAGGAACACAGACAGCGTTTTCGCGGGGTGGCGAGAAGCAGATGTGCCGTGGCGCGTGGCTCGTTAGGGACAATAGGGACGTTAGAGACCGCGAAGAGGAAAAGCAGCCATGTTTCTGCCCACCCGAAATGCGGTACCCCACGTTTTTGCCCACTCGAAATGCGGCATACCGCGTTGCCGCCCACAGGAACGCGAAGCGCCGCGGAGTGGATGTGAGGGAACTCATTTGCGGCAGCAAATGAGCGAGGAGCAATTGCGACGAAGCCGAACGTAACGAAGCGAAGGCCTCGCCGTCTGAGAGCGACCCGCAGGGTCGTCTAAGGCCGCCAAAGCGGCCGCCCGGTCAGGGGGCGGAAGTGCCCGGCCACATCAGGTAGCTTCCCCACACCCGGGGGTGGTTCAGGAGGGGAGTCAGGCCCCTCCTGACTCCCTGCCCCTTCTCAGCTCTATCCCGTCAATCTCTCGCGCACACTCCGCATCTCCCCAGAGCCGAGGAGGTTCGGAGGAGGTGCAGCCTCCTTCGACTCCCACAACGTCTCTGCCCACACCCGGGGGTGGGCTTGGGCGGGGAGTCAGGCCCCGCTCAACTCCCACGATGTCAACCGCACCCAACACGGAGGAACACGGAGGAACACGGAACGCCCGATAATAAAAATCGACAAAATTTCCCGGGGTAAAACTTGTCCCGGGGGTGTTTCGGCGGTATAGTAAAAGGAAATTTTTGTCCAACTACGAGGAGGCGACATGCGGAAACCACTGACACTTTTTTTGGTCGCGCTGGCCTTCTTTATTCTGCCGTTTCTCGGGGGATGCTCGGAGGAACGCGAGCGGACGGTCGACCAGGTGAAGGTGCTTCAGGGGGCCGATCAGTGCGCGCTGCCCGGCAAGGAATTTTCGAAGACGCTGCGGCTTGAACTCCTGGGACCGCGGGTTCCGGGGATGCTGGGGGGGAAGGGGAGCCGCGCGCCGGTTTCCGGGGTCCGGGTGCAATTTGTTCCTCTCGAGGGCTCCGATCTCGTGGTGACGCCGGCCGTTCTGGAGAGCGACCCGGGCGGGATGGTTCAGGTGAAGATTACCGCCGGGAAGAGTTCGGGGGATCAGTTCCTCAAGATTATTCCTGAAGGATTTGAAGAGAAGGCGGTGACCGTCCGGTTGGTTTCCGGCATGGAGATTACCGGGGCGGACGGGGAGTACCGCACGGGCTCCGATGGCAATAAGGTCGCCGTCCGGCTGGTGCGGAACGAGGCTCCCGCCGAGGGGGTTCCGGTGCGCTTCCGGATGCTGGCCACGGCCGAAGGGGCCGCCACCACCGCCAATATTGAAACGCCGCAGGCACTTACCGATGCGGAGGGGGTCGCCGAGACCGCCGTCCGGCTCGGGGGGAAGAGCGGCGTCTACCAGGTCGGCATCGAGGTGTCTGATCCGGATACCGGCTTCTTTGTCGCCAATCGGAGCATCCGCCTTCTCGGCTTCGACCTCTGGGCGGTGATCCTCACCGTGCTCGGCGGACTCACCCTCTTCGTGCTCGGCATGAAGCTGATGGCCGACGGCATCCAGAAGGTGGCCGGCGAGAACATGAAGAAGATCCTCCAGTTTTTCGCCCGGAACGGCATCGTCGCGGTGCTGGCCGGAACCCTCGCCACCGCCGTCATCCAGTCTTCGAGCGCGACCACGGTGATGGTGATCGGCTTCATCAACGCCGGGCTCCTCAATCTCTCCCAGGCGGTCGGCATCATCTTCGGGGCCAATATCGGCACCACGGTGACCGCCCAGATCATCTCCTTCAACCTCACCGGGCTCGCCATGCCCGCCATTATCCTCGGCTTTGCCGTCACCCTGTCGAAGCGGCGCGGCATCAATGGCTGGGGTGAGGCGATTCTCGGCTTCGGACTCCTCTTCTTCGGCATGGCGATGATGGGCGACGAGTTGAAAATGCTCGGCGACTTCCCCAGCTTCAAGCGGGTCTTCGCCCTCTTCGATTGCACCCCCGCCGCCCTGGGCGGCCTCATGCCCCCCCTGGCGGTGCTGGGCGCGCTCGCCATCGGCATGGTGGCGACGATGGTGATCCAGTCGAGTTCGGCGGCGATGGGCATCGTCCTCGCGCTCGCGGGCAGCGGCCTGGTTAACTTCTACACGGCGGTACCGCTCCTCGTCGGCACCAACATCGGCACCACCGTCACGGCCCTCCTGGCGGCGGCGGCGGCCAACCGGGTGGCGAAACAGGCGGCGCTGGCGCATACCCTCTTCAACGTTTTCGGCGCGCTCTTAATGGTGGTTCTTTTTTACGTGCCATGGGGGGATACGCCGGTTTTCCTCCACTTCATCAACGAAATTACGCCCGGCGACGTCTTCGCCGCGGTGCCGCAGAATATCGAGCGGCATATCGCCATGGCGCACACCTTCTTCAACGTGGTGGTCGTCCTGGTCTTGCTGCCCTTCATCAACCCCTTCGCCCGGCTGTGTGCGTGGGTGCTGCCGATCCCGGCGGATGAAAAGGTGAAGTTCAACATTCTCGAACCCTCGCTCATCACCACGCCGACGGTGGCGCTGAAGCAGACGGTCAGCGCCATCCGCATGATGGTGAAGGACTCCTGGCGGATGGTGGATGAAGCCTTCAACAAGTTCTTCCTGCCGGGCAAGACCGACGAGGAGCGCTTTGCCGCGCTGGCCGAAGCCGAGGAGCGCATCGACCAGCTTCAGGCGGAGGTGACGCAGTACCTCGTCCGGATCACCCGGCAGCCGCTCTCCGAGCCCCAATCGGAGCTGGTGCCCTTACTGATGCATTGCACCAACGACGCCGAGCGGATCGCCGACCACACCGAGGGCATTTTGAAGCTGGCCGAGCGGCTGGCGAAGAGCGACAAGCGCCTCTCCGGCGAAGCGCGCAAGGACCTCAAAAAGCTCTGGGAGACTCTCGACGACCAGGCCCGGAACGTCATCGACGCCCTCGGCAGCGACAACCCCGAGATGGTGAAGTTCGCCCTCAAGGATGAGCGGCGGATCGGCAAGTGGGCCGAGCGCTTCGAATCCGGCCACATCGAACGGCTTCGCAAGGGGACCTGCGTTCCGGTGAACGGCATTATCTTCGTGGAAATTTTAAATGAACTCGTCAAAATCGGCGACCGGCTGTCGAATATTGCCGAGCGTACGCCGGTTCTGCAACAGCATTACATCAAACTGAAGAGCGGGAAAAAATGAGACATATTTCCTTCGAAACCGTAGTTGAAACCGCGGCCCGGCTGTGCGGCGAAGCCGCCTGCCTGCTGCCCGGCGACGTCCGGGAGAGCCTGGTGCGGGCCTCCCGATTGGAACAGGGGGAGCTGGGGCGCGACTTCTTCCGCCAGTACCTCGAAAACGCCGACGCCGCCGAGCGCGAATCGCTGCCGATCTGCCAGGACACCGGCTTTGCGGTCTATTTCGTGCGGATGGGGGAGGAGCTCCGGATCGACGGCGGCGGACTCTTCGACGCGCTGGCGGCGGGAACCGCCCGCGGCTACCGCGAACACTATTTGCGCAAGTCCATCGTCGCCGACCCCCTGTTCGATCGCAAGAACACCGGGGACAATACGCCGCCGGTGCTTCACCTCGAACTGGTCCCGGGGGACCGGCTGGAAATCATCCTCGCCCCCAAGGGCGGCGGCGCTGAGAATATGAGCGCCCTCAAGATGCTGAAGCCTTCCGACGGGCGTAAAGGCGTGGTCGATTTCGTGGTCGACACGGTGCGGAACGCCGGGGGGAACCCCTGCCCGCCCACCATCGTCGGCGTCGGCATCGGCGGCACTATGGAGAAGGCGGCGCTGTTGGCCAAAAAAGCGCTGCTGCGCCCGGTCGGCGAAGCCCACCCCGACCCCCGCTATGCGGAGCTGGAGACGGAGATCCTGACCGCGATCAACGCCACGGGCGTCGGTCCGCAGGGGTTGGGGGGCGACGTCACCAGCCTCGCCGTCCACATCGACTGGCACCCCTGCCACATCGCCAGCCTGCCGGTGGCGGTCAACTTGAACTGTCACGCCGCGCGGCATCGGGAGGCGGTATTATGATGAAGAAACTTTCGACGCCGTTTTCGCCGGAAGCCGTCGCTTCGCTGCGGGCGGGCGACCGGGTGCTGCTTTCGGGGGTGATCTGGACGGCCCGCGACGCCGCCCACAAAAAGCTGATCGCCTTGCTCGATGAAGGCAAAGCCCTGCCGGTGGAGCTGAAGGGACAGGCCATCTATTTCGCCGGACCCTGCCCGGCGCCGCCGGGTTTCCCCATCGGCAGCGTCGGCCCGACCACTTCGGGGCGGATGGACGCCTATTCGCCCCGCCTCATCGCCGAGTGCGGACTTGCCGCCATGATCGGCAAAGGCGGCCGGAGCCCGGCGGTGGTGGAGGCGATGAAGAAGCACGGCGCGGTTTATTTCGCGGCCACGGGGGGCGCGGGGGCGCTGATCGCCCTCGCGGTGCGGAGCTGCGAAGCGGCGGCTTTTCCCGAACTCGGCCCCGAAGCGATCTACCGTCTGGAGGTGGAGGAGCTGCCGCTGGTGGTGGCGATCGACGCGAAAGGCGGAAATCTTTACGAAAACAGCGGTCGCGAGGATTGATTTTTCCCGGTTTCGGCCTATATTGATCTTTTCGTAATTAACAAAAGGTATTTATCCATATGAAACGCAAAGACAAGCATTCCGCTCCGGAAGCGGAAGAGGCGGCGGTTTCCCCGGAAGCCGCTCCCGCTGAGCCCGCAGCGGAGGAGTGGACCCCCGAACCGCCGAAAACCGAACCCGACCTCGCCGAAAAGCTGGCCGGTGAAATCACCAATTTGAAGCAGAAGCTGCTCTATCTCGAGGCCGACTACCAGAACTACCGCAAGCGGACCGCCAAGGACGTCGCCGATGCGCGCGCTTACGGCGCGGCCGGAACCATCGACCCCTTCATCACCGTGTTCGAATTTCTCGGCATGGCGAAGGGCGCGGCCGAAAAGTCGGAGAATATCGAGTCGATCCGCCAGGGCCTCTACATGATTATCGGCGAATTCAACAAAGCCTTCGAAGAGCTGGGCGTGAAGCGCCTCGAGCTCGTCGGCAAGCCCTTCGACCCGGCGGTGGCCGAGGCGGTGGCGCATGAACCCTCTGAAACGATTCCCGAAGGAATCGTGATGAAGGAGTGGTCGGGCGCGTTCAAACTGGGCGAGCGGCTGCTGCGCGCGGCCCGGGTGGTGGTTTCGTCGGGCGCCCCCAAAGCGCCGGAAGCCGTCGAGGAGTAAGATACCATGGCGCAGGATTACTACCAGATGCTCGGCGTGGCGCGCGGCGCCTCCGCCGATGAGTTGAAGAAGGCCTACCGCAAGCTGGCCATTCAGTACCACCCCGATAAGAATCCGGGGGACAAGGCCGCCGAAGAGAAGTTCAAAGAGGTTTCGCTGGCCTACGAAGTGCTGAGCGACCCCGAGAAGCGGCGGCAATATGACCAGCTCGGCCACGAAAACTACACCAGCCGGGGTTCGGCGGGCGGCGGCGGCCAGGCCGACTACCGTCACGCCCAGGATATTTTCAGCCAGTTCTTCGGCGGCGGCCAGGGCTTCAGCTTTGAAGACCTGTTCGGCGGCGGCGGCGGGCGGCGCTCCTACAACGGCCCGATCGACGGCGACGACCTCCGTTACGACCTCGAAATCGACTTCGAAGAGGCGATGTACGGTACCGAGAAGACCTTGACCCTGCCGGGTACGGTCGATTGCCCGGAGTGCCAGGGTTCGGGGTGCGAATCCGGTTCCGGCCGGAAGACCTGCCCTACTTGCGGCGGTTCCGGCCAGCAGACGATTTCGCAGGGATTTTTCAGCATGCGGCAGCCCTGCCGGAGCTGCGGCGGCGCGGGCCAGATCATTGAGAAGCCCTGCCGCAAATGCCACGGCAAAGGGCAGCAGCGGGTGGAGAAGAGCTTCCGGGTGAATATTCAGCCGGGGGTGGACACCGGTTCGCGGCTGCGGGTTCCGGGCAAGGGCGGCGCGGGTTCGCGCGGCGGCCAGCCGGGGGATCTGTATGTGTTTATCCACGTGCGGGCGAGCGATATTTTCGCCCGGAACGGCAATGACCTCGTCTGCGAGGTTCCGGTTCCCGTCGACGTCTGCGTGGCGGGCGGGGTGATCGACGTGCCGACGATTTCGGGCAAGACCCGGATGCGGGTTCCGGCCGGAACCCAGGGCGGCAGCGTGCTGCGGGTGAAGGGCAAGGGCGTTCCGGCGCTGCGCGGCGGTGCGAGGGGCGACCTCCACATCCGCGTGGTGGTGGAGACGCCGATCGGCCTCGACCGGCGGCAGGAGGAGTTACTCCAGGCGCTTACGGATACCCTCGGCGAGAAGAACTATCCGCGCCGGGCCGAATACGTGCGCCGCGCCGGGAATTTCCTGCGCGAAGAAAGCGGCAGCTGATATGCCCCGCCGAACCCCATCCGACCCGGTGCTGGCCTCGAATAAGAAGGCGTTCCACGACTACCACGTCGTGGAGCGTTTCGAGGCGGGTATTCAGCTCACGGGAACCGAGGTGAAGAGCTGCCGCGAGCGGGCGATTCAGCTGGGGGAGGGGTACGTTCGCATTGCGAACGGGCAGATCTGGCTGGTGAACGTCCACATTTCGCACTACGGCTTCGGGAACCGCTACAACCACGAGATCAAACGGCAGCGGCGGCTCCTGATGCATAAGAACGAGATCCTGAAACTCCACCAGTGGCTCGGAACCAAAGGGGGGACGATCATCCCCCTCGCGTTCTACCTGAAGCAGGGCCTGATCAAGGTGGAGATCGCCTACTGCCAGGGCAAAACCCACGGCGACCAGCGCGAGACGCTTCGCAAGCGCGAAGCCGACCTCGAAATGCGCCGCCAGCTCAAACGGTAATCGGGTAAGCGCGGGCGGCGTTTTGGTGAAGTGGCGCGCGGCTCATAGGGATGTTAGAGACAATAGAGACTTTAGGGACCGCGAAGAAGAGAAGTAACCGCGTTTCCGCCCCATCGAAATGCGGCACTCCACGCCGTTGCCCCCTCCTGACTCCCAGCCCCGTCTCACCTCTCATTTCCTCAACACCTCGTATCTCCTCGGAGCCGAGGAGGTTGCACTACCGCAGACTCCCATGATGCAGCACAAAAAAACGCCGCGCTCCCGTGAAGGAGGCGGCGTTTTTTGAATCCCGGCGGGATTACTTGCGGCCGTAGACCGCCAGGTCGCCCAGCATCTCTTCGATGCGGAGGAGCTGGTTGTACTTGCAGATCCGGTCGGTACGCGACAGCGAACCGGTTTTGATCTGGCCGGCATTGGTGGCGACCGCGATATCCGCGATGGTGGTGTCTTCGGTTTCGCCCGAACGGTGGCTGATGACGGCGGTGTAACCGGCGCGATGAGCCATTTCGATGGCGTCGAGGGTTTCGGTCAGGCTGCCGATCTGGTTGACTTTGACCAGGATCGAGTTGGCGGCGCCCATTTCGATGCCCTTGCTGAGGTACTTGACGTTGGTGACGAAGAGGTCGTCGCCGACCAGCTGGCAGCGGCTGCCGATGCGGTCGGTGAGGAGCTTCCAGCCATCCCAGTCGGATTCGCCCATGCCGTCCTCAATGGAGTCGATGGGATACGCCTTGATCAGCTGCTCGAGGTAGTCGACCTGGGCGGCGGCGTCGCGCTTCTTGCCGTTGTCGCCTTCGAACTTGGCGTAGTTGTAGATGCCGTCCTTGAAGAATTCGCTGGCGGCGCAGTCGAGGGCGACCATGATGTCGCTGCCGAACTTGTAGCCGGCGAGATCAACCGCCTTGGCGATCGACTCCAGAGCTTCTTCGGTGCCGCCCTTGAAGGAGGGAGCGAAGCCGCCTTCGTCGCCGACGGCGGTGGAGAGGCCCTTGCCCTTCAGCACGCTCTTGAGGGCGTGGAAGACTTCGGCGCCCATGCGGAGGCCTTCGCGGAAGCAGCAGGCGCCGACGGGGCGGATCATGAATTCCTGGAAGGCGATCGGGGCGTCGGAGTGGCTGCCGCCGTTGATGATGTTCATCATCGGGATGGGCAGGGTCTTGCCGTTGACGCCGCCGAGGTAGCGGAAGAGGGGCAGTTCGAGTTCGGCGGCGGCGGCGCGGGCGGTCGCCATCGAGACGCCGAGGATGGCGTTGGCGCCGAGCTTTTCCTTGGTAGGGGTGCCGTCGAGTTCGATCATGGCGTGGTCGACGCCGATCTGGTCGAGGGCTTCAAAGCCTTCGATTTCCGGGAAGATCTTCTCGTTGACGTTGCGGACGGCCTTCAGCACGCCCTTGCCGAGATAGCGCTTCTTGTCGCCGTCGCGGAGTTCGAGGGCTTCGTTTTCGCCGGTGGAAGCGCCGGAGGGAACCGCGGCGGAACCGACCGCGCCGGACTCCAGGACGACTTCGACTTCGATGGTGGGGTTGCCGCGGGAGTCAAGAATTTCTCTCGCGTGGACATCGGTGATTTCGGACATGATGACGAACTCCTGTTGGTGATTGATTCGTTCGGAAAAACCGCAATGTATTTAAAGTAGCCCGATTTTGTGAAATTTCAATCCGCCGGGACGTTGAAAAAGAGTGTGCGAGGGGATATTTTTAACGAAAGAGTCGATTGCAAAAGTCAGTTCGAGCGGATTTTGTCGACATCGTCAAGGATGTAGCCGGGTAGATTTGAGCGGCTGCCTGCAAGGTAACCGATCAAATCGCTCCCGGTTTCAGCCTTGACGAGGGCAACAAAAGCCGCCGGAATGACTTTTGAAATTGGCTCAAGATCCATAAAACTGAGGAGGATAAAGATGAAAGCATTTCTGATTACCCTGGGCGTGGTGGCGGCCGTGATTCTGATCGCGGTAATCGCCGCCGTCTCCATCCGCAACGGTCTTATCACCCGCGACGAAGTCGTGAAAGAGAACTGGAGCCAGATCGATACCCAGCTTCAGCGCCGCGCCGACCTCATCCCCAACCTGGTGAATACGGTCAAGGGCTATGCCAAGCACGAAGAGAAGATCTTCATCGAAGTCGCCGACGCCCGTTCGAAGCTGCTGGGGGCCAAGGGGCCGGAGGCCAAGGCCGCCGCCGGGAGCGAGCTCACCGGCGCGCTGGGGCGGCTTCTCGCGATTGCCGAGAGCTATCCGACCCTGAAGGCCGACACCAACTTCCGGGGGCTCCAGGATGAGCTGGCCGGAACTGAAAACCGCATCGGCGTCGCCCGTACCCGCTACAACACGGCGGTGCGCGACTTCAACGCGGCGATCCGGAAGTTCCCGGGTTCGCTGTTCGCGCCGGGGCTGGGCTTCCAGCCGGCCGAGTACTTCCAGCCGCCCGCCGGGAGCGCGGCGGTTCAGGCTCCGCCCACGGTGAACTTCTGATGAAGCGCCTGTTATCCGGCCTTCTCTGGGGGGCGTTGCTGCTTTCGGCCGCCGCCCTCGAGGTCCCGGCGCTGACCGGGCGGGTGGTGGATACGGGCGGCGTCTTCGGCGCCGAGGGAGCCGCCCGGGTGGAGGCGGCGATCCGCCGGCTGGAAACCGCCACCGGCGGCGGCCAGATGGCGGTGCTGACGGTGCCGTCGCTGGACGGCGGCTCCATCGAGGAGTACGGCATTAAAGTGATGGACGCCTGGAAGATCGGGCGCAAAGACAAGGACGACGGGGCGATCCTGATTATCTCCGTCAAAGACCGCAAGACCCGGCTGGAGGTCGGTTACGGCTGGGAGGGCCAGGTGAACGACGCCCGCGCGGGGGACGTTCTGCGCGGCATGGCTCCCTTTTTCCGTGAAAACCGCTATGCGGACGGCGCCGTTTATGCGGTGGGTGAAATGCAGCGCTTCATCACCGGCAAGGCTCCGGAGGGAGCGCCCGAGCCGCCCCGGGCGGCGCCGCCGGAAGAGGAGAACGGCTGGAGCGGCGTCGGCCTTCTCATTCTTATTTTATTCTTTCTCTTCGTCTTTCGCGGCGGCGGCTTCGTCTTTATCGGCGGAGGCGGCGGGCGCGGCGGGCGCGGCGGCGGTTTCGGCGGGGGCGGCTTCTCGGGCGGCGGCGGACGCGGCGGCGGCGGCGGTGCTTCCGGCGGCTGGTGATACCGGCATTGCCGCATTTTGTGAGCCATTACTCATTTTCATGAAGTGATTTTACAATTATCTCATTTTGCAGAAACCTTTTCATTTGCCTGAAATCCGGGGTTGACATTCGGTACTATCGAATTTATATTTGCCGGTAAGCGAAAGCTGGGGGATGAAAAAAAGGGGAAATATGGAAGAGTCAGGGGAAACCGCAGGGGGGCGCGGAGTCGGGTCAAGGGAGTGGCTGATCTTCGGGATCGGCTTCCTCCTGCTGCTCGGCTTCGTGCGGACGGGAAGCATCTGGATCGACGAGGGGCAGACCTGGAATCTCTTGCGGGCCGGCTCCTGGGGGGAGATGTTCGATATTTTCCGCAACTCCGGCAACGCCGTCTGCGGCATGCCGCTCTTTTTCGGCCTGGAATATCTCTGGAGCCGGTTCACCGGCGACGGCGCCTGGGCGATGCGTTCGCTCAACCTCGTATTCGGCGGCGTCTATCTCTTTGCGGCGATCCGGCTGCTGCGGCATTGGCGGATTCCGGTCGGGTTTGCGCTTCTCTTTATTCTGCACCCGATCTTCCCCTACTACATGAACGAGGCGCGCCCGTACATCATGCTGGCGACCTACGGCATCCTCATCCTCTGGCTGCTCAGCTCGTTCGACTTCAACTCCAAGCGGACGATTCTCTGCTTCCACCTCGCTTTCGCCGCCGGGTTCGCCAGCCACGTGCTCTTCGGCTTCATCGGGGTATTGTACGCGGCCTTCGCCTTGCAGTCGATTTTGCGCCGGGAGTTCTGCTGGCGTCGCCATCTCGCCTTCGCCGGGGTCTTCGCCCTCCTGTACATTCCTCTCGCCGGCTTCTATCTTCGGATTTTCACCGGCGGCGCGCCGGAATTGAACAACGAACTCGGCTCCTCCCCCCTCAAGAGCCTGACCCAGATGGCATACAGCTTCACCGGATTCTCCGGGCTCGGACTCTCCCGGAACGATCTGCGGGGCTGCGAATGGAGCCATTTCACCCCCGTTATGGGCATCCTGTGCGCGGCGCTGGTGTCGGCGTGGGCGGCGCTCCTGGTCGCGATGTGGCGCTGCCGCGAACGGCTGCCGCTGAAGATCCGGGGGCTTCTGGGCGGCGGCGGCCTCGCGATGCTGCTGATTCTGGCCTTCAGCTTTCTGGGGAAAGCGCGTTTCTGGGAGCGGCACATCATCTGGCTGCTGCCGGTATTTATTTTTCTCTTTCTTTTTTTCCTTTTGCCGGTGCTGCGTTCGGGCAAACGGTGGCTGTGGATTCCGGGCGCGGCGGTCATTCTCCTCACGGTGCTCTCCGGGTTGCGGACCGCCTACCTGCCGTACTATGAAAAGGACAACTACGCCGCCGCCGCCCGGCTCGCCCTCAGCCTGCCGGAGCGGGAGCTGCTGCTCTACCAGGGGGACCGCATCACCTTCGAATACTACGGCCTCTTCGGCGAGCAGTACGAGAAAATCGACCGTGAAAATCCCCCGGCCGTCATCCAGATCAGCAACATCCGCCCGGAGGACCTGACGGAGCTCCTGAACCGCGGTCAGAAGACCGTGGTGATCCTGAAAAACAAACCGGAGTTCGACCGCCACCACCTCTGGGACACCCTCAAGGGGAAGCGGGAACACCGGTTCAACGTGTTCAAAGTAATCGAGCTGTAGTTTCAGTCAACGCGGCCACTTTTCGGGGCGGGACGGGTTACAGAACGCTGTTCGGTCGATTGTAGAAGCCATAGAAAAGCGGCTTCTTGTCACAGATGTCGAAACGGGATTCCACGTGACCATCCATCATGGCTATGTTTACATTGCCGCGATGGCGATAGGCGACGCCGCTCCAGTTGAGTTCGCCGGCGTTCAGGTAGTTCAGGCGGTTCGAGGAGTAGCCGGCATGACCGATGAGGTGATGGGTCGCGTCGGCAAAAGCCAGGCGCTGCGACGCGCCGATGATACGGCTGAGCTTCCACGCTTCAATGTTCGGATAGACATTCACATCGACCCAGGCGGGGCGGGAGGTGGTCTGATCGCTGCTCATGCCGTATGATTTCTGGATCGAGTTTTTGGAAGCGTGGCCGCCGGGGACGAGCATGGCGCGCGAATTGGGGCAGAGCAGACCGGTATTGTTCACGGTTTCGGCGGTGTAGAATCCGTCGGCGCTGACCGTCGGCGCATCGTTGAGCTGCCGGCGGAAAGCGTAGTTTCTGAACCAGGGGTAGAAGTTGCTGACGCCCAGGTAGACCCAGTAATCATTATTGTCAGCCGCATAGAGCTGGCCCGCCTGCCCGTATTGCTTCAGGTTGGCGGTGCATGTGAGCGCCTGCGCCGTGCTACGGGCTTTATTCAGCGCCGGCAGCAGCAGCGTCGCCAGGATCGCGATGATGGCGATTACGACCAAGAGTTCGATCAGCGTAAAATCTCTTCGATTGCTCCGTGAAGTCATCGGCTCGGCTTTTGAATGAATCCGGTACATAAATTACCTCTCTTGTTTGCTGTTTCGAAACGGGAACTCGTTTACTCTTCAAACTCATAGCGAAGATCGACCAATTCGAAGGCGGCGTCCCGGCGCGGATAACCGTTGTCGCGATCTTTGCCGTTGAAGAAGCCGATCTCCGGCCGGAGGTTTTTCCAATCAAACGGCGCGTCGAACGGGTGGAAATCATCCTTGAGGCTGAGCCGCACCCGGATGAATTCCCCTTTCGAAAGCCCGAGGTCGAGCGGTGTCGAGAGACTGCCCTTCCAGGTCGTTTCCGGAATCATCAGGTCGACGCGCCCCTTGGAATTGCTGCGGAAGAGGAGAGAGAGATGCGTCGGCGCCTTGCCGTTCAATTCATCGAGCCTGACGCGGCAGATGGCGAAAGTGTAGGTGTTCGGGCCGGTGCCGGGCAGGTCGACTTTGTAGGCGTATTCGCCGGCGGGATTGCGGCTCTTCACCTGCGTCGCCTTTGCGGATTTGCCTTCCGGGAAATGCCCGGTTATCCAGGTCTGCTGCTTCTGGGCGTCGAAAATCAACGTGTCTCCGACCGTCGGAATCAGGGTGACGGCGGCGAGGATCGGCACCGCGCCGGCGCCGGTGGTGACGAAGTCCAGCGACTTGATCTCCTTATCCGGCGTCGGGTTGAGCCACTCGAAGGCAAAGAACGAGACCCGGTCGGTCAGCGCGTTGGCCACCGTGACTGCCGAATACGCTTCATCCGGGGCGATCTGGTTCCACCAATCGGCGATGTTGCGGTTCGGAAGCAGCGGAATGGTTGCGCTTGTGCCGTCCGCATAACGGATCAGGTAGTTCCCGAGCGGATTCGGAGTGCCGACGAACGCCGCCGTGTGGAGAAAGTAGACGGCGCGGGCTTTGGCGTTGACCGCGATGTCGCGCACCGCTTTCGGTCCGTGCGGGAATCCGAAGCCGGACAGGATGATGCAGCCCTTGCCGCGGTTGGCCGCCGGGTCGATCACATCGAACAGGATGCCCGCGCCTTTGATTTTTCCGAGCGGCATGTTGCGGAAGTCGTTGTCGCCCTGATCGGTCCAGCCGCCTTTACCGTCCGCCGGCCGGTCGTCCTTGAAGTCGCGGTTGGCGTAAGGACGCAGGTCGACGAAGAGCATCTTGTCGGTGCCGGGGTTGAATTCCGTGCGGAAGGACTTCGACGGCAAAGACCGGGGCATCGGTTTCAGCTTTGCGTCGGCGAAGGCGAAGTATTCGAGCAGATTGCGCATCAGGAACGCCGCGCCGCTGTTGCGGTCGAGGATGTCCAGGGCGTTGACCGTCGAGACGACCACGCGGCCTTGGCCGAAAAGGCCTTCGATCAGCGCCATGCCGGGGGTCCGGTTGCCGTCGGTGGAGCCTTTGCCGACGAGCACGGTTTCATCCAGCGGAACAAGCATCCGCGAAACGATGTTGCCGGCGGGAGCCTCCGCCCAGGAGTCGAGATCCTCATGGCTCATGCCGGTGAAGAGCGCGTGTTCCGGTTCGACGATTTCGACCAGGTGGGCACCGGTTTCGACGAGGCGGTATTCCGGGAAGACCGGCAGGTTCATGCCGGAGCCTTCGGGTTCGAGCATCAGCAGGAAGTTCCCTTTTTTCACCCAGTTGCGAATTCCCCCCTGGTATTCGCGGGAGAGTTCGCTTTTACCGGCGAGGAGCGCGCGGCTGAAGCTGCCCAGCTCCTGCGGATTTTTCACCGTTTTGCCGGCGATGCCGAAGCGCTTCAAGAGTGCCATTGCGCGCGGATCGTCGCCGATCACCGCCACCGGCAGCAGCTGCCCGGCCGGGAACGGCGCCGGAACCGGGTGCACCACGACGTTGTAGCTGTTGCGCCCGGCTTCGCTCCCGCCGTCGAACAGCGTCAGCTTGAGCTCGGCTTCACCGGCGATCGACGCCGGGATCGTGAACCTCACCGGCGCGAAGAGACGGCTGCCCGGTTTCGAGGCGGGGAAGGTCGTCGTGGAGAGTGCGATCTCGCGGCCGCCGCTTTGGATCGAGAGCTTGAGCACCGGGGTCTTGAGCTCCGTGCGCCCGGTGTTGTGGAGGAAGCCTTCGACTTCGCGCTCGACCCCGCTTTGCAGCTGGCGCGGCGTGAAGGAGCCGGGGTGGCGCAGCCCCGGATAACAGGTCTGGTTCCAGACCGGGGCGCTTGCCATCCTGTGGTCGGCGAACCACGGTGCGAAGCCGGCGTAACGCTCATCGAGGCGGAACTGTTCGAGTACGCGGCGGCCGAGACGGTTCTGCAGATAGAGCATGCCGCGGCCGGGATCGCTGGCGGCGGCGACGCCGATCACGCCGCTGTAGCCGGTCGGACCGGGGGTGTCGGAGAGGTAGGAGAGCCGCATGACCTTGAGGTAATCATCGACGTTGGAGCGGTAGTTTTTGTCGTAACGGTGGCCCCAGCCGCCGCCGACGCATTCGGAGATGATGAACGGCATCTCGATCTTGCCCGCTTTGTTGCCGTAAACGGTCGCCGCTTGCGCGTAGCTGTCGAGGTTGACGGCGGCGATCCATGGTTGACTGAGGCCGACGTAATTGTGAAGATCGATGACGTCGGTTTTCAGTTTGCGGTCGCCGTAGGCGGCAATACGCGCCATGCCGGAGAAGGAACAGACCGGACGCTTCTGCAGATCGATCCTTTTCACCAGGTCATATTGTTTGTCGAGCTGACGGGAGAGCGCCGGGTCTTTGCAGTGGAATACTTCATTGCCGAGCGACCACATGACGACGCTCGGGTGATTGTGCGTATCGACGACGAAGCGGGTCAGCTCCGCGCCGTTGACCTTTTCAAAGACCGGTTCGTCGATCTTCCGCAGGAATGCCAGCCCCCATTCGTTGTAGATCATCATGCCGAGCTCGTCGGCGCGGTCGAGCACTTCGCGGGTGATCGGCATGTGCGCGGTGCGGAGCATGTTGTAGCCGCGCTTTTTGTAATTGACGAGCATCGTGTCGACATCGACCTGGTTGCCGCTGTCATTGGCAGCGCCGCCGAAACGGCAGGAGTGGGCGCTTTCATAGAAGAGGTAGGTTTCGATGCCGTTGAGGTAAAATTTCGTACCGCGCGCTTCGAAGTCGCGGAAGCCGAAACGCTCCGCTTTCGCCGAAATCACTTGAGTGCCGTCGCGAAAGAAGATGGTGGCGAAGTAGAGATTCGGTTCGTCGGGCGTCCAGAGCGCCGGGGAGGGTTCCGCGAAATCCAGCGCGATGCGGTTGACGCCCGGCTTCAGGAGGACGGGGGGGTACTCTTTGCCGTTCGGCTCCGCGCCGTTGCGGGCGCGGACGACGCTGACGCCCGGCGTGACCGTGAGCGGCGTCCCGCCGGAGTTGACGACCTCGGCTTCGATATGGAGCCGGCCGGAGGCGGGGGTGATCATCCTCACCTCCGCGATGCGCGGCGCCGGAACCCAGTCGAGCCGGGCATTTCCCCAGATACCGGCTTTATAGGTTGAGTTCAGTCCCCAGAGCGTGCCGTGGGTGTGCGTGAAGTTGCCGTCCCACGGGCGGAAGTTGGTCATCACCCGCAGCGCCAGCGTATTTTTCCCGGGCTTGAGGTAATCGGTCACATCGACGGACCAATCGATGAATTCGCCGTGATGCCGCTCCGGGACCTGTTTGCCGTTGATGAAAAGATCCGCTTCGTAGCCGATCCGTTCAAACGAGAAAATCGCGCGTTTTCCCGCCGGGATTCCGGCAAGCTCCAGCTCGCGGCGATACCACCCCTTGACGTAGGCGTTGACCGCTTGCGAGAGGTCGCTTCCGCCGATCAAGAGGGTGTCGACCGGCTTGCCCTTGCGGAACACCTTGCCGTATTGATTTTCCTTCATCAGGAACCAGTTGAGCGGAACCCGGGCGTCCAGCCAGCCGGAATCGTCGAAGTGGACGGCGGCGCGTTGGCGTTCGTCGCCGGAGAGAGGTTCGAAGGGACGCTCGGAGGTCTCCAGCGGCGACAGTTTCCAGGCGCCGTTCAGCGTCTGCGACGAGCCGAGCTCCGCCGGACGGAATTTACCCGTCTCCGGCGAAACGGCGACGACTTCGCTTTTCGGCGTCAGTTCCCGCAGATCGGGCAGCGGCCGCTCCGGCGGCAGATAGCTTTCCGCGGCGGCCAGCAGCGGCAGGAGAAGGAAGTGGCGGATTGCTGTCTTCATCGATGCGGCTCCTTGTTTCCCCGCGCGTTCCGGG
>JAVBRV010000086.1:0-2849 GCA_031547585.1 Victivallaceae bacterium | reverse complement strand
AAACTCTTTATCCGCGGCCTCAGTTCCGGGGCGATCAAGGGATAAACGGGGGTAATTTCTCCCGAAGCCGGCTGATGCCGGCTTTTTTTGTGAAAAAATACTTATCTTTAAGTGATTCCGAATTGCAAAAGGTGAGAAGCTACCGTATATTTGGTTAAGTTCAGCCCCGGAGTTTCGTTTTATTGTATGGATTATTCCTGGTTCTCTCTGCTTTTTCTGGCCGCCTGGTTCTACTCCGGTGTTTACGCTTTAAGCCTGCTGGAGCGGGAAAGCGAAAAACTCGGCAAGTGGGAGCAGTGGCTGAATCTGCTCGCCTGTTTCGCCGGTCCTCTGGTGATTGCCGGGGTCTACTGCGGCGATTCGTTCCGGCAGTTGAAGAGCCGCTTCACCAGTTACCTCGATCGCTCCGCCCGGGAGAAGATCGATATCGACATCAAGGATTCACAGGGGCAGCCGGTGCTTCAGGCCGGCGAGGAGCACGGCGAATCCGGCGAGGCGATCTTCCGTACCCGCAAACTGATCTACGACGCCCTGTCGCGGAGTGCCAGCGATATCTTTTTCGACCCCAAGCCGAACGGCATTCTGGTGGTGCGCTACCGGGTGGACGGCGCGCTGCGGGTGGTCGACGAAATGAACCTCGAGCTCGGCAACAACGTGGTCAGCGCCATCAAGGTGGCCGCGGGCATGGATATCACCGAGAAGCGCCGTCCGCAGGACGGCTCCTTCAGCGCCGAGAGCGGCAAGGGGCCGGCCTCCTTCCGTGTGGCCAGTGTCGGCGCGTTCGGCGGTGAAAAGATCGCGCTCCGGGTGCTCGCCT
Organism: Victivallaceae bacterium; assembly: GCA_031547585.1. GTDB lineage: Bacteria > Verrucomicrobiota > Lentisphaeria > Victivallales > Victivallaceae > Victivallis. Next base: position 2,032 of record JAVBRV010000086.1, on the reverse strand, counting down.
CCTCCTCCGGCCCCTTGACGCTCAAGGATGCGGGCGTCTCCGGCGAAAACCACCGGATCCTTCAGAACGCGATCCGGATGCCCTCCGGCCTCGTCCTGATCTGCGGACCCACCGGCAGCGGTAAAACCACCACGCTATACGCCCTCCTGCAGAATATCGATTACTCCTTGAAAAATGTCATCTCCATCGAAGACCCGATCGAACACGTGATGGATAAGATCAGCCAGATGGAGGTCAATACCCGGGCGGAGATCACCTTCGCCAAGCTGCTCCGCAACGCCCTCCGCCAGAACCCCGACATCATCTGCCTCGGGGAAATCCGCGACGAAGAGACCGCCGAGATCGCCTTTCACGCGGCGCAGACGGGCCACCTCATCATCGCCACCATCCACAGTAACGACAACCTGGGGACCATCGACCGTTTGACCAACCTCGGGGTGCCGCTCCGAAGCGTGGCGGCGGCGCTGCAGCTGATGGTTTCGCAGCGGCTGGTCCGCAAGCTCTGCCATTGCAAGCAGCATGGCGAGCTCTCCCCGGATTACCAGGAGTACTTTCGGCAGACGGGGCTGAGCGCCGCGGGCGTCAACCGCCCGGTCGGCTGCCGCGACTGCGAAGGCACGGGGTACTCGGGGCGGGTGGCGCTTTTCGATATGATGATTATGAATAACTCGCTGCGCATCGCTCTGGAAGCCGAAGGGGCGACCCTGAGCAGCATCAAAGACGAAATCGAACGCGAGCACGGCAGTTCGATTATGGCATATGAGGGGTTCAAGCTGGTCGCCGCCGGAGTTACTTCGGTCGACGAGGTCGAACGGGTCACCTTGAATCTGGAGGGCTAGGGGTATGGTCAATCTGCTGTTTCTGGCTCTGCCGCTTCTGCTGGCTTTCATTATGTTCAAGCAGGGCTTCTGCCGGGCGTTCATTTTCCTTCTCAACACCGCTTTCGCCGCGTATTTCGCCGTGTGGAGCGCGAAGCTGCTGGGCGGTATGCTGAAAGAGATGCTGCCGCGTGAATTCGAACCCTTTCTGACGGCGCTGGCGATGCTGGCCGGTTTCATCATCGTCTTTCTGGTGCTGTTCAAGGTGGTCGATCAGATGTTGACGAATCCGGACGATCACCCGTTCCCGAAGCTGGTGAACAAGGCGGGCGCGGCCCTCCTGGGGTTCTTCGCGGGTTTCGTCATCATCAGTCTCTTCCTCTTTATGCTGGTCACGACGCCGTGGAAGATCCAGGCCGGGGAGTATCTCTCCGCCATGGACGAGGTCGAGACGACCAGCGTCAACCACCTTCTCCGGCTGACTCGCGTGGTGGATCGCCTGAGCATGCAGAAAATTACCGCCGAAGCGCGGGAAAGCACTCTTCGCGAACGGATTTATACGCCTCCGCCGCCGCCGGAAGAGGAGAAGCCCCCCGCGGCGGCGCCTGCCGCCCCCGGGGCAAAGACGCCTGCGGCCGGAGCTCCCGGTGCGAAGACGCCCCCTGCGCCCGCTCCTGTAAAGAAGTGACGGGATCATGTACGCCCTTCTAGGTGATTTCCGGCTGGATGCCGCGGGGCTCCCCGGTGATATCGACGAACGGATCGCCGAAGCCGTCACCGGGCATCTGGCGCTGAAGCCGGGCGAACTGCGCCAGTGCCGGATCGAGAATAAGAGCATCGACTCCCGCCGGGGCCGCCCCGCGCTGCTCTACACCCTGCTTCTGGAGCTGGACGACCGCGCCGCGGCCGCCGGGAAGCTGGAAGCCTTGCCGCCCGAAGCCTTGGCGAAGCGCCTGGCCCCTCCTACTCTGGAATTCCCGGACACCTCGCTGCTTCACCCGGTGGTGGTCGGGACCGGTCCCGCCGGAATCTTCGCCGCGCTGGCGCTGGCGCTGGCCGGAACCCGCCCCCTGGTGTTGGACCGGGGGCCGGAGGTGGAGGAGCGCTTCGCCGGTTACGAACGCTTTCTCGCCACCCGCGAGCTTGACGAAGCCGCCAATTTGCTGATCGGCGAGGGCGGCGCCGGAACCTTTTCCGACGGCAAACTCTATACC
>JAVBRV010000177.1:0-2846 GCA_031547585.1 Victivallaceae bacterium | reverse complement strand
GTGATGCTGTCCCCCAGCAAGGCCAGACGTTCACCGGGCCGGACCGGAGCGACTTCCGCCCCCGTTACAGCCAGGGTCACGAACATCATCAGGAAGATTTTGCCGAAACGATTCATGGGTAAATCCTTTATGGTTTTTCCGGTACCGGGAAAGCGAAGTTGGCGGCATTGCCGGGCTCGAGGGTAAAATCCGTGGCGAGTACAACGCGGGTGAGCTCGATGCTCCCGGTGAGGCGCAGCCGCAGTGTATGGGTTCCCGGAGCCAGCTGGTACAAGATGAACCGGCCGCCGATCCACCGATCCGTCGGCGGCGGCTTGACCGGCCGGATTCCGCTCCAGTACAGGTACGGATAATTGTTCAATTGAATTTTCCGGAACGGCTCGTCATCCAGGCTGAACTCCACCTGGTAGTTGAACCGCCGGCAGCGGCTTTCCGCCAGGATGTAGTACTCCTGTTCGTGCGGCACTTCGAAGGTCCACTCGGGGGCGTCGGCGGTTCCGGCGGCCTTCTCGCGGCGAAGTTCAATGGAGCCGGGGGCGCACTCCAACCCCCGCGCCTTGCCTTCCCGGATGGCGTACACCGTGACCGGGCGCGAAAGCCCGCCGGCATCCCGGATCAGGAAGGCCCCGCTGTGGAGGCCGGAACGGCGGAATTCGCCGGGGATCACCGAAACGGTAAAGCGGTACTCCCGGCCCGGCTCGGCGGCGATCTCGGCCGGAGTCACTTTCAGCCAGGAGAAGCTCTGATTTTTCCGCACCTTCAAGGTCTGCGGACGAAAAGCCGGGGAGGTTTTGAGGGTAAACCCCATTTCGGTCGTCGACCGGTCGAAATTCAACTGACCGCAATCGAGCTGATACTCCAATGGGCGCACCGGGCCCGGCTCCCGAAAAGCCCCCATATCGCCACCCGCAAAATTGGGTACGGCCGTTCCTTCGGCGACGCCGGGGCGGAGGGAAAACAATCCCCGTTCCGGGGCCATGAAAGCCGGGCGCGCTCCGGCCCCGGCGCTCCGGAACGCATAGCGGAGCTCGTCGGCGACATCCGCCTTCCCGTCGGTTCCCGGGCGGTAGCCGGTGAAGACCACGTTGTTGCGCCGCATCCGGTGCGGCGCTTCGGGGAAGCCGATGCCGTCGCTGTAAATCGTATTGTTGAAGTAATAGATGCGCCCGGGGCCGTACCGGTTGACCATGTCTTTCATTACGATATTGCAGAGTCCGCTGGTATCGGCGATATTGACGAAGAGATTGTTGAAAATATAGGAGGGCCCCAGGCGGCAGGCGATGGTGCTGATGCCGCAGTAGCCGCCCTCGAATTTATTGTCGAACACCCGGACGTTCATCTGGCCGCCATCCAGCTCCATGCCGTCGTCGTGCGGAAAGGCGAGATAATTGCCGTAAATATCCGCGTCGCGGTAGAAGCCGCCGTCGTCCCCGAAATTATCGCCGCTTTCGATCACGTCGTTCCAGCGGTATTCGTCGTCGCTGCCCACCAGGTCGTTATAGCGCACCACCGTCTGCTCGAGGGCGTTGACGCGAAGGGCGTTCGGGCCGATCGGGTGCCCGTAGAGCCACCCCGTCGATTTCGAGCGCGGATCGTGGATGAAGCAGCGTTCGACCACCACGCCGCGGCTGTTGTAGGCCCAGATCCCGGAGTCGCCGTGCAGAAAGCTCGCACTTCGACCGCCGTCGGCCTGGTGAATTTTAGGGTTGCGCATCAGGGTTCCGGTACGGCCCCAACCGGCGATATCGCAGTTGGCAATGCGGATGAACCGGGAATTCTCCACCTTGATGCCGTGGGTGGGGTTCGCCCCGCCCGAAGGACCGCCGCGAACCGTCAGTCCGTCGAGAATGACATATTCGGCCCCCTCCACCAGAATCGCCGCCTGCCCGGACGCGGCGTCGCCGTCGATCACCGCGGACGCGGTGAAGCGAATCCAACCGTCGGCGCTCCCTTTGTCGGTGATCCGGATAACGCCGTTCCGCAGCCGCTCGCGGATGTCGATGGTCCTGGCGACCGGAACGGTTGAGCTCCAGGTGGTGAAGCTGCCCTCTGCCGCCACGAGTCCATCCGGCGTCCGGAGGCGCAGTTCATACGAGGTATTTTCCCGCAGGCGCACAATACTGCCGCGAAACATCTTCTGCGTCTCGAACCAGGCGGGGTCCACTCCATCCAGCCACTCCCGACTCCCCTTTTCCCGGAACTGGATTAACACCCTCCCCGGCACCGGAGAATCCGGCGTGAAGTAAACCCCGCAGCTGTTGAAGGTTTCCCGGAGCTCCAGCCCGCCGCCGGAGAGTATGACGGCGGCGACGGCGGCCAATAGAGTTGCAATCGTTTTCATGGGGTCAGTCCTGCCACCAGAAGGTGGCGTAGCGGTTGTTGACGGTTGCGAGCAGCTTCGCCCCGCCGACGGTTTCCACATGCCAGTCCCAGAAGACGGCGTTGACCGCGCCGCGATGCCGGTAGGAGGCGGTGTGGACGAAATAACGGTGGTCGCGGGTGATCCGGCAGGGGTAGGCATCGGTGCCTTCATCCGGAACCAGGCCCAGGTTCTGCGCGCTGTCGACCAGGACGAAAATCTTCGAAGCCTCCTTCACCTTCCCCACCGGCTGATAGCGGAGGTGGTAGTTGCCGCCGTAGCTGCTCCAGGGCGCGCTGGCGGAGTCGACCCGCCAGAGATTGGCGTCCGACGGGCAGATGAGGTTCTTGATGGCGATGCTGTTCGGCAGGAGTCCGGCCCGGACGAACTGCCCGTTGGTGGGGGAGCTGCCGAGAATCTTGGGCCACCCCGTCGAAAAAGCGGGCATGACCTGATAAAGATCGGTGTACATGGAGGTCAATAAACC
>JAVBRV010000206.1:0-11111 GCA_031547585.1 Victivallaceae bacterium | reverse complement strand
TCCGGAGGAATATATCCTTGTTTTCATCCGCAAGGACCGCAAGGATATTCTGGGGCGTTTTATGGGAGGAAATTTATGATGCAGACGGTTTTGCAGTGGGGCGCTCCGGTTCTGGCGCAAACCCTGATTCAGACCGTCGCCTACTGGCTGGGGGCGAAGATTACCGGCAATCAGACCGCTTTCGGAATTCTGTTCCAGATTGCGCTGGCCGGAGCGCTGATCGCCATGATTCCCTACGTCGGCTGGATCCTTGCTTATCTGGTGGCGCTGGCGCTGCTGGCGAAGCTGTGCGACATGGATGTCTGGCCCGACGCGGTCCTGACGGCGATCATCGCCGGTTTTTTCTCCGATCTGACCAAGATGCTGATTGAAGCCGCCCTGACTCAGTAGCGGATGTCCGCCATCCGGAAAGGAACCGGGGGGAGGGGCTTGCCCTCCAGGAACTTTTCGACCAGCTCGAAGGGGTCGGGGTCTTTGCCCTCCTTCAGCCAGTAGATGGCGTGGCCTTCACGCTCCATCTTGCGGAAGAAGATGTCCTGCCGCTTGGCGAACTGGCGGATCCGGTCCAGCAGCGTTTGGCGCATTTCGAGCAACGTGCACTCTCCTTTGAGGTAGCGGGCGGCTTCGCGGTATTCGAGGCCGAAGAACTCCATTTGCTCGAAGCTCACCCCGCGCTCCTCGTGGAGGCGGCGGACTTCGTCGATCAGGCCGTCCGACAGGCGGCTGTCGAGCCGCTCCTCGATCCGCCGCCGCACGTCGGCGCGCGGATAGTAGACGCCGAGAATCAGGGGGTCGAGTTCGAAAGGCGCGGCGAAGGAGTCGGGGCCCCCCGGATTCTGCCGGACCCGCGGCTGCCCCGAAGAGCGCGGCGGCAGCTCGCCGCCCGGCAGCCGGTAGTTGCCCACGAGAGCGGTGAGATAGAGCGCCGTCCCCCCCGCCAGCACCGGAAGCTTCCCCCAGCGGTGGATTTCGTCGATGGCCCGGCAGGCGTCGGGCAGGAAGCGCCCGAGGCTGTAGACCTCGCGCGCCGGATCGGCGATATCGATGAGATGATGCGGAATTTCGCCGTATTCGTCGAGGTCCTTGCCGGTGCCGATATCCATGCCGCGGTAGACCTGGCGCGAATCGGCGCTGACGATTTCGCCCCGGAAGGCGCGGGCGAGGCGCACCGCCAAAGCGGTCTTTCCGGTCGCCGTCGGACCGGTGACGACCAATGTTTTGATCTTTTCAAGCTCTGTCATTTGAAATATCCCTGTCTTGCGTACTATATTATGTAGCTTGTAATGAATTTTTCAATCGCAAAAACGGTTTTGACATGGAAAAACAGCAAACTTTGAAGAGTTCCGCCTTCGTTTCGGGTATTGCGCTGCATACCGGAGCGCGGGCGACGGTCCGCATCCTGCCCGCGGCGGAGAACACCGGCATCGTCTTCCGCCGGGTGGACCTGCCGGGGAAACCGGAAGTCCGGGCGCTGGCCTCCAACGTCGTCGACGTCCGGCGCGGCACCACCATCGCGGGCGGTCAGGCGATCGTCTACACCGTCGAACACATCCTGTCGGCGCTCCACGCCTGGCAGGTCGACAACTGCGTGGTCGAGATGGACGGCATGGAGCCGCCCATCGCCGACGGCAGCGGGCTCCCCTACTGCGAGATGGTCGAAACGGCCGGCGTGGCGGAGCAGGAGGCCCCGGCGGAGGTTTTCACCCCTGACGAGATTCTCTATGTGGAGAACGACGTGACCCGCATCGTCTTCGTTCCGGGCGGGAACGGGCTGCGCATCAGCTGCCTCACCTCGTTCAAGGGCTGCCCGGTCGATCCGCAGTTCTATGAGTACCTTCTGGCGACGGAGACCTTCAAGGCGGAGATCGCCCCGGGACGGACCTTCGTCGATTACGGCGACCTGAAGCAGCTCCTCGCCATGGGGCTGGTCAAGGGCGGCAGCCTCGACGCGGCGGCGATCATCCACGACGGCGCGATCATCTGCAAAGAGGGGCTGCGCTTCGAGAACGAGATCGTCCGTCATAAGATTCTCGATATCATCGGCGACCTGAAGCTGGCGGGCTGCCGCCTCTCGGGAACCGTCATCGCCATCAAGCCGGGCCATCCCAAAAACGTGGAAATGGCCGGGTTGCTCCAGAAAAAATGGTTGGCCAAACATTCGAAATAAGGTAGAGAAGAGGAGAATTCGACCCATGGGCAAGGTTTTCGGCTATCGTGAACTCCGGGCGGCGCTTCCGCAGTGCTACCCCATGCTGATGCTCGACCGGGCGGAAGAGCTGTCGGAGAACAGCTTCGTCGCGGTGAAAAACGTTTCGATCAACGAACAGTACGTCCAGGGCCACTTCCCCGGCCACCCCATCATGCCCGGTGTGCTGGCGGTCGAAGCGATGAAGCAGCTGGCCGAACTCGCGGTCCGTCCCCGCCTCGACGCCGAGGGGAAGAGCGACGTCTACATCCGCGTGCTGGAGAAAGTTAAATTCCGCAAGCCGAACAATCCCGGCGACCGCCTGAAGATCGAAGCCGAAGTCGAAAGCGTCGACGCGGCCAAGAAAGAGGCGATCGTCAAGGCGAAGACCACCAACAACTCCGGCCAGACCTGCGAAGCGGTGTTCACCCTCGGTGTGCGCCCCTGCGGCGGCCCCGACCGGATGCCGGTGCTGTTCAATGAGTTCGACAAGAACGCCGAGACGCCGATGGACGTCTTGCAGATCATGTCGCTGGTTCCCCACCGCTACCCCTTCCTCCTCATCGACAACCTGGTGAAGATCGACGGCGACCGGGTGGTGGCGACCAAGAACGTCTCCGCCAACGAAGAGCTTTTCGCGCACCGCGACGACGGGTACGCGGTGATGCCGGAAGCGCTGCTCTGCGAAATCACCGCCCAATCGGGCTGCGCCTGCGTGCTGCAGCGTCCGGAGAACAAGGGCAAGCTCGGCTACTTCATGTCGATCGACCGCGCGGAATCCTTCCGGCCGGTCTATCCCGGCGACCAGCTGGTGGTGGATATCGTGCTGCCCCCGGGGAAGTCGAAGTTCGGCAAAGGCACGGGCATCATCCGGGTGGACGGCGAAGTCGTTTTCGAAGTCACTCTGATGTTCGCCATTGTCGATCCCTGATCCCCGGAGGAACATGGGTAAAAAACCTCGGGTTGTCACCGCGGCGGAAGCGGTTCAGTTTGTCGGGTCCGGCGATTCGGTCTACCTCAGCAGCGTGGGCTCGGTTCCCCGGGTTCTGGTCGAGGCGCTTTGCGCCCGGGCCGCGCTGGGGGAGCTGACCAACGTCAAGATCCGTCACATCCACACCGCGGAGACTTCGAATTATGCCGGCGCCGATTACGCCGGTATTTTCGAGTCGGAATCCTTTTTCGTCGGCGGCAACGTCCGGCGCGAGGTTCAAGCGGGCAACGCCGACTACATCCCGGTGGCGCTTCACGAGACCCAGAAGCTTTTCCGCTCCGGCTGTCTTACCTGCGACGTGACTATGGTGCAGATTTCGCCCCCGAACCGCGAGGGGAAAGTGTCGCTCGGGACTTCGGTGGACGTCGCCCCCGCCGCCATCGAGTGCTCGCGGGTGGTCATCGGGGTGATGAACCGGCATGTTCCCTTCAGCCACGGCGACGCCGAGCTGAAATTGAACCGCTTCGACTACATTGTCGAGCACGATTCGCCGATTGAAACCATGAGCTTCCCCGAAGCCGACGAGGCCGAGCGGGTGATCGGTCGCTACTGCTCGGAATTGATCGACGACGGCTCCTGCCTCCAGATGGGGATCGGGGCGATCCCGAACGCGGTTCTCTCGGAGCTCGGCGACCGCCGCAACCTCGGCATCCACTCGGAGATGTTCGCCGACGGGCTCCTCCCCCTGGTGGAGGCGGGCGTGGTCAACGGCGCCGAGAAGAAGATTGACCGGGGGAAGATCGTCGCCTCTTTTCTGATGGGTTCGCAGCAGGTGTACGACTTCGTCCACCGGAACCCCATGGTGTCGATGCGCGAAGTGGGGTACACCAACGACCCCTTCGTCATTGCCCGCAATCCGCGGGTGGTGGCAATTAACTCGGCGATTGAGATCGACCTCACCGGGCAGGTGTGCGCCGACTCGATCGGAACCCGGATCTATTCCGGGGCGGGCGGCCAGCTCGACTTTATCTACGGGGCCTCGCGCTCCCAGGGCGGGAAGCCGATCATCGCCATTCCGGCGGCGACCAAGAAGGGGCTCAGCAAGATCGTGCCGACCCTGACCTCCGGAGCCGGAGTGGTGACGCCGCGTACGTTGGTGCACTACGTGGTGACCGAGTACGGAGTGGTGAACCTCTACGGGAAGTCCCTGCAGCAGCGCGCCCGCGCCCTGATCAACATCGCCCACCCCGACGCCCGGGAAGCGCTCGAACGCGCCGCCTTCGAGCGCTTCGGAGCGCCCTTCCTCCGGCATCGTTAATTTTTCGGCGAGGCCGCAATCACTCGATCTTGAACCGGTCGTGGAAGCGGATGTATAGGACCGCTCCCGCGAGAAGCGCCACGCCGAGGAGGGCGAAGGCGATGATCCGGTAGAGCGAATCGAGGTGCCGCAGGTCGAGGAGGAAGATTTTGACCACGGTCACGCCGAAGAGCGCGAGTCCGCACCAGCGGCAGGCGCTGACTTTTTTCAGGATCCCCACCGTAATCAACGCCAGTGCGAACACGCCCCAGACGACGGAGACGCCGCCGTTGGCCGCCGTCGGCAGGTTCCGGCTGAGCGACAGCCAGGTTTCGGTCGTGAGGAGGGCGAAGAGTCCGATGGTTCCGAAGGTGATGAGAGGGGGGACCTCCTCACGCGGCCCGTTTTCCGAACGGAACTTCCAGAACAGCCAGGCCGTCAGGTAGAGGGCGGCGGTCAGGCTGCCCAGCGAGAAGAGCCGCCCGAGAGCGTGGTCGCTGTAGTTCTGCTGGTTGAGAAAGAGCGCCTGGATGTCGAAGACGGCGAAGCGGATTACGGCCAGCATCAAGAGCACTCCGCCCAGTGCGTAGAGGGGGCGGGCGTTGCTGCGGGCGTAGAGGTAGATGAGCAGCATCGCTTCGACAGCCCAGACGGCGGTGATCGCCGCCTCCTCGAAGATCATCGGAATCGCCGTGGCGATGGCGGCCGAGGCGAGGGCTCCCCAGGTGTGGAGGAGCAGCCGGTCGCGATCCTCGCGCCGCAGCCCGATAAAGAGCATGATGAGGTAGAAGATAGCCATGCCGAGCGGCGCCAGCGAGGCGGTTCGGAGGTCGAAACGGTCATAGGTCAGGATGACCCCCGCGCCGAAGAAGACGAAGGCGTTGGCGAGGAGCAAGAGGAGCTCGTAGAGCGAAATCCGCACCCGGTTCACCAGGTTGTAGAAGACCGGCAGCATGGAAAAAAGGAGGAAGAAGGCCGCGATGCAGACGATGGCGACGGGGTAGTCGTTCTCTTCTCTGTAGAAGCGGGCGAGAGCCGCAAAATACAGCGCCAGGGTGAAGACGAAGGAGAGGAGATTGAGCCCCTTCCAATTCCGCCGCCAGGCCGCCGCGAGGACGCCGACGCCGAGCAGAAGGAGGTAGCTGAACAGCCCCGGCAGGTTCTTTTCGCCGGTGCTGTAGAGGAGGGGGGCGGCGTAGCCGCCGAGGACGCCGATCAGGGCCACCGGCTGCGCCCGCAGCGCCACGGCAAGGAAGATCGCCGCCGCCGTCACCGCGATGGAGAGGCCGAAGGCGGGGTAGGGGCCGCAGAGCTTGTACCACGACAGGGCCGAGTAGATGGTGAAATAGAAGGTTCCGAAGCCGAGCCCGAGCAGGGCGAGCGCGACCAGGTGGTATTTCTTGTTGACCAGCCGGAGCCCGAGGGCGAGCATCCCGGCCCCGATCACGGCGGCGATGACCACCCGGAATTCGGGCGAAATCAGCCCCCGGTGGTAGGCGTAGCGGAGGAAGAAGCCGACGGCGGCCAAGAGCACCGCCACTGCGCCCCGGATCAGCCAGGTGGTGGCGACGGCGTATTCGACCCGGACGTTGTCGGGCCGGAATTCGCCGCCCACCGTGAACCACATCCAGAAGCGGTTCAGAATCGTTTGGAGGCGCTGTTCGAAGGCGGAGGGCTCCGGGATGGGCGAGACGTCGGGGAGGGGGGCGAATACGGATTTCACCGCCGGTTCCGGTTTCGGTTCGGCTTTCGGCGCTTCCGGCGATTTAAGCCGGTAATCGGGTTCTTCGGTGAGGATGGGCTTCACTATGGCGGCCGCCACGGGGAGCGGAGCGGGTGCCGGGATAACCGGCGGCGCGGGGGACGGCGGAGGCGCAGCCGGCGTCAACGGTATGACCGGCATTGCCGGCGGCGGAACGGGGGTAGGGGGAGGCGAAATCCAGCGGGGTGGTTCGACCGGCTTTTTTGCCGTCTCTCTCGGGTTGGTTTCGGCGAGTTCGATCAGGCGGTCCAGCTTGCGGCCGATGACTACGAAACCGGCGATGAGTACGACGATCGCCGTCAAAAATAACAGGGTTTCCATAGCTTCCGCCCTCCCTTTTGCGATAGAATAGCCGCCCTGCGGCGCTTTTGCAAGCCGGGAGCGGGAATAAAGTGAAAAAAGTACGCCCCGAAACTGGCAATTTAGGCAAACGCTTGGTATATTGAGTAACGGTATTTTATGGAATAACGGATGGCTATGTTCAACTCCAGAGAGATCGTTACCGCCGTCGAGATCGGCACCTCCAAAATCTGCGTCCTCATCGGTGAGGTGGATGCCGAAGGCCGCGTCGCCATCATCGGCCGCGGTACCGCGCCCACCTCCGGTTCGGTGGTCAAGGGCGAAATCTGCAATATGGAGAAGGTCTTCGAGCAGCTTGCCGTCGCCCTCGAAGAGGCCGCGCGCTCCAGCCGCGGCGAACTCGACAACAGCCGCCTCATCGTCCTCACCGTCACCGGCTGCGGCATCGATTCGTTGCAGTCCACCGGCACGGTTTTCGTCAAGAACGAGCAGCGCAAAGTGACCGAGCGCGAACGCTTCGAAGCGCATGAGAACGCCAAGATCCAGAACCTCGCCCCCGAGCGCGAGATCATCAACAGCTCCGAAAGCTACTTCCTGGTGGACGGGCGGCCGGTGCGCAATCCCCTCGACCAGAGCGCCCGCAAGCTCGACGCCTGCGTCCACCTGATCCACGGCGTTTCGGCGCGGGTGGAGAACTTCAAGACCTTGATCCGCAACTCGGGCTTCGAAGATTCGATGGTCGAAGTGGTCTTCTCGCCGCTCGCGGATATCATGGGCGTCCTCTCCGACGACGAGCGCGAGCATGGCGTCCTTCTCGTCAACCTCGGCGCCGGAACCACCGAATACGGCGTCGAATACCGCAGCGGCGTCCAGGCTTCGGGAGTGATCCAGGTCGGTTTCGACCACCTGGCCAACGACCTCTCGGTCGGCCTCGATCTCCCCCTCGGCCAGTGCCGCAAGCTGCTGGAGGACGGCATCCTGAACCGGATGTTCCGCGAGCAATCCGCCGAACCCCTCGAGTTCCCTGCTCCCGGCGGAGGCCGCCGCCGCATTCCCCTCATCAGCTTCGAAACCATCATCGATCTGCGGCTGCGCGAACTCTTTACCCTGATTAAAAAGCGCCTGGAGCAGGGCGGCCACCTGAAAAACCTCGACGCGGGCGGCGTCCTTACGGGCGGCGGAGCGCTCTTCGACCGCAGCAGCCTCATCTTCCGCGAAATCTTCGACCACTTCCCCTGCCGGATCGGTCAGCCCCTCGAAGGCGGCGCGGCGGTTCCCGGGGTGGAGAATCCGCGCTACAGCACCGTCTGGGGCGCGCTCAAAATCGCCGGGTACTACAACTGGAACAACCAGGGAACTCGCGGGCGCGGCGCCATCGGCTCCCTGATCGACGCCATGGATGGCTTCCTCAACCGGACCCGGCGCGGCTGGGAAACCTTTAAAAGTTCAATCAGGATGTAACGCCCGTGGCAGCGACTCATACGACGATTTCCGTACTCGGCCTCGGCGGCGCGGGCTGCCGCACGCTCCGGACGCTCGGCAATACCGGCGGCTCCGGCTTGCTCCGCCTCTTCGCGGTCGACACCGACGCCGCCGGGCTGGAGGCGTCGGGGGTTCCCGCCGAAAACCGCATCCTCGCCGGGGCGCACTGGCGCGGCGGGCGCGGCTGCGGCGGCAACATCATCGACGGCCAGCGCGCCCTTGCCCACGAGCGGCAGCGGCTGGAAGCCCTGCTGCGAGGCAGCGAGTTTCTGCTGGTGGTGGGCGGTTTGGGCGGCGGGACGGCTTCCGGGGGTGTTTCGGTCCTCCTCAGCGTCGCCCGCAAGCTGGAGCTGCCGACGATGTTTCTTCTCACCATGCCTTTTACGCTCGAAGGCCACGGCCGCCTCAAGGTGGCCGAAAGCACGGTCAAAGATGAGTTGCTCGGCCTCGCCGACGCGGTGGTCTGTCTGCCCAACGACCTGCTTTTTTCGGTGCTGGCTTCGACCACGCCCTTGTCGGAAGCCTTCGAATTGGCCGACCGGGAGCTGGCGCGGACAGTTCTGGCGTTGACCGCCGTGCTGCGCTGCGGCAACCTTCTGGCGGCCGACTTCGGCAACTTCGTGACGCTTTTGAAACGGCGCAAATCCTTTTGCAGCATCGGGGTGGGGATCTCCACCCTCGTCGACCCCTCGGCGCGTTCGAACGAGGTGGTCGAGGCGGTGCTTCATTCGCCCCTCCTGGGCGGCGGCGATAAGCTGGCCGACGCCGACGCGGTGATCTGGTCGCTGATCGGCGGCCCCGAGCTGTCGATCGGTGAAATGCGGACGGTTCTCGAACTCGCCGCCAAGCAGGGAAAGAAGGATGCCGAGCTGATCGTCGGCGCCGCCACCGGTCCGGAGTGGGCCGGCATGATTCAGCTGACCGCGCTGACGGTGAAATTCGACGCCGAAAAAGAGATCGTCGAAGAGCTTCAGCAGAGCGTCGCCAAGACGCCGAAACGCGGACGCGGCGCCAGCGCCTCGGTGAGCGAGGGCTTCGAACAGCCCGCCCTGCCGCTCCTCGACACCGTTTCGAAGGGCGCGATGGAGAATACCTTGCCGGTGATCGAAGGGGGCGAGGACCTCGACGTGCCGACCTTCAAGCGGCGCGGCACGGCGATCGACGACGGCAAAATCAGCCGGATGTGATTGGTATGCCGGACGAACTTGAAATTCTGCGCCGTCTGCTCCCCGGTCTGCCCGCAGGGAGCGGCGTTGCGTTGGGGCCCGGCGACGATTGCGCCGCGCTCGAAATATCCGGCGGCAAATTACTGCTGGCCGCCGTGGATCAACTGGTGGGGGGCGTCCACTACCTCCCCGAGTCGACCTCCCCGGAGCGCGCCGGGGCGAAATTGATGAAACGCAACCTCTCCGACATCGCCGCCATGGGGGGGATTCCCCGCTGGGCGCTGCTGGCAGTGGCCTTCGAGGGACGTTCCGCCGACTGGGTGACCGCCTTCTGCCGGGGGGCGGCGGCGGCGGGGACTCGCTACGGCGTGGCGGTGGTGGGGGGCGACCTCGCCCGGCTGGCCGGGAAGGGGGAGGCGGCTTCCTTGACCATCCTGGGGGAGGTGGCGGCGAAAGAGATGGTCTGCCGCTCCGGGGCGTGCCCCGGGGATCTCGTATATGTGACGGGGGCGATCGGCAACTCGTTTTTGTCGGAGCACCACCTCGATTTCGAGCCGCGTCTCGCCGAGGGGCGGTTCCTGGCGGCGAACGGTTTCGCCACGGCGATGCTCGACGTCAGCGACGGACTTCTGTTGGATGCCGAGCGGCTGGCGGCGGCGTCCGGCGCGGATATTACGATTGACGCGGCGGCGGTTCCGCTGCGGGCCGGAGCGGCGCTGCCGGGAGCGCTCGGCGACGGCGAAGATTACGAATTGCTCTTCACCGTCCGCGGGGAAGAGGCCGAACGGTTGGAACGGGAGTGGCCGAAAGAGCTGGCCCCCATCCGGCGCATTGGCTTCGTCGCGGCGGGGGAGGGGCGCCTGCGTGGCGAATACGGGAGAAAAGGCTATGAACATTGATCGATCGACCATCAGCCGCAGCGAGAAGGAGACCGAAGCCTTCGCCGAAGCCCTGGCCCATGAGCTGCCGCGCGGCGCGGTTCTGGCGCTCGACGGCGACCTCGGGGCGGGCAAAACGGTATTTTCACGCGGCTTCGCCCGCGGCCTCGGGGTGACCGAGGCGGTTTCCAGCCCGACCTACACGATCGTTCAGGAGTATCCGCTCTCCGGCGGCGGCTTTCTCTACCATCTCGACCTCTACCGGATCGCCAACTCCGCCTCGGCGCTGGCCTTCGGGGTGGATGAGTTCCTGAACGACCCGGAATCCTGCGCGCTGGTGGAGTGGCCCGAGCGGATCGCCGACATCCTGCCCCCCGACCTCATCCGGGTGCGCATCCGCCACCGGTCGGAGACGGAGCGCGAGATCTCCGTCCGGCGCGAGGTGCTGGGTTGAGACGAATTCCCTGGCGGCGGGGGATGCCCCTGCCGGAAGTGGCGCTTCTGTTATTGGTGGCGCTGCTGCTCCAGCTGCTGGTCCCGAGTCTGCTTTATCTCTTGTTTCACCACCGGTTCGAGCTGGCGCCGGATGCCGTCTGGGGAGGAACTCTTCTCGTCTTCGACCTGCTTTTGGCTGGTGTTCTCCTGGGGGCGATAAAGCTCCTGCCGTCGCCGGGAACCGTGGCGGCCAAGCTCGGCTTGCGCGCCTTTAAAACCAGCGACATCGTTCCCCTCCTGATCGGCGCCGGGCTGATGGTCGCCGGGAACCTGCTGACGATTCCCTGGCGGGCGCTGCTCGACCAGCTGGGAATCTCCTACCGCGAAACCCAGGAATTGGTCGATATCATCGCGGGGGCGTCGCCCTTCTGGTTCAGCATTCTGGTGTTCTGCGTGGCGGGGCTGACGCCGCTCTGCGAGGAGATTTTGTTCCGGCGGCTGCTGTTTTCGGCGATCCGCCCCTGGTGCGGCGGCTGGGGGAGCGTGCTCCTGACGTCGGCCGTGTTTTCGCTGGTTCACCTCTTCCTCCTCGGCATCCCCGGACTCTTTCTGATGGGGATCGCTTTTCAATTCGTCTACCTCAAGACCCGCAACCTCGGCACGGCGATTCTCTTG
>JAVBRV010000093.1:0-6234 GCA_031547585.1 Victivallaceae bacterium | reverse complement strand
CCCCCCCCGCCCCCCCCCCCCCCCCCCCCCCCCCCCCCCCCCCCCCCCCCCCCCCCCCCCAGTCCCACGATCTCATTTCAGCGAAATTCGTGACGGGTGCCGGAGGAGATGACGAGGGTGCCGGTGACGTTGCGGATGATGAATTTGGGTCCGTTGGCGTCGCTGGTTTTCTCGAATTCGTAGTCCGGTTTGCTCCAGAGTGCGTAGCTGGGGTTGCGGGTGTCGTCGGTGAAGTTATAGGAGAGGCCTTCGCGGATTTCCGGGCGGTAGACGACGGTGGCGTTTTTGAGCCCGGTGAGGCGGATTCGCCGTTCGATGCCCGGGAGGCACTGGGGGGTATCGCGGCAGGTGATGGTGGAGTCGTCGCCGGTGACGAAAACGCGTGCTTCGAGGTTGGCGGAGCGTTCATTATGATATCGCGTCCGGTTATTTTCGAGGACGGTGTCGCAGCGGCTGAAGACGGGTGCGCCGTCGGGGAGCCGGAGGGTGAAGTCGCCGGTGGTGAGGGCGGCGTGGCCGACCATATAGACGGCGTTGTCGTGGCGGCGGAGGGTGAGGCAGAGGCCGGGCTGGGCGGGGTCGTCCTTGCGGAAGCGGATCGAATAGCCGAAGCATTCGAGGGCGTAGCGGAGGAGTTTTTCGCCTTGGAAGAAGAGTTCCGGTTCGAATTGGATGGTATAGGACTTGCCTTCATCCATGCGGAAGGCGTTGCTGCCGCGGATCCAGATGAGTTCGCCTTTGCCGAGGTTGCGGAGGAGGGCGGCCGGACGGCGTTCGCTGCCCTGGACGTATTCGGCGAGGGTGCGGGCGTTGGCCGAGGGATCGGCGATGCGGTCGAGCGAACCGGCCGACCAGGTGGCGAGGTGCTTGACCGTATCGGGACCGTTGAAGGGGAAGACGGATTCGAGCTTCATTTCGCCTTCGATGGGAGGGGCGGGCAGGAGGCCGATCAATTGCTCGACGGCTTCGCCGCGGGCGGGGCCGTAGAGGATGGCTTTGCCGCCCGCTTCCACATGCTCGCGGAGGGCGCTCATGACGGCGGGATTGATGGTAAAAAGGGTGGGGAGAAGGAGAATTTCGCTCTGGAGGGTCTTCCCTTTCGCCCTGGCGGCGAGGAAGTTGGCGCCGGAGATCACGGTATTGAGGGGGAAACCCTGGTTGATGGCGCCGCGGATGAAGAAGTCGCCCGCGAAGACTTCGTCCAGGCGGTTCCCGGCGTAGACTTCGTCGTGATATTCGTCGAAGGGGTAGACCCAGACGAGGGGCCCGGCGGCGTCGGGCAGGGTCATGGCGGCGTCGATCAGGTAGCCGGAGGCTTCCGCCGGAACCAGTTCGGGGAGGCGTCCGTAGGAGTCGTCGACGGTGAGGAGGTGGAGGGCCGACGGGGTTTCCGCCTTGCCTTCGCCGCTCAACCGGGTGATCGAGAGCGGCAGATAGAGGTCGTAGGGGCTGCGGCTGTAGCGGTCGAGCCAGGGGGAGTTGACGAACCAGGGGTCGTGGAGGTAGTAGCGGAAGGGAAAGCCTTTGCCCGGCGGCAGTTCGGCGATATGGCTCATCCAGCCGGCGAGCTCCATGCCGAAGTCGCCGTTGAGGGCGGCCCAGGGGGAGTTGACGGGCGGCTCCATGTCTTTGACGTTGCGGTAGATTTCGCGGGTGGGGGTGCCGTCGGTGGAGAGGTCCATGCCGGTGGAGAGGTTGGTGCCGCGGGTTTCGAGGGGGTAGGAGCATTCGCGGCGGAAGTCGGTCCAGAAGCCGAACATCTTCTCCATGGTTTCGCGGGCGCGTTCGGGGGTGAAGCGGACGCCGTCGAAGATGGCGCCGGTGATGCCCCAGGTTTCCATGCCGAAGCCGAAGCCGTTGGAGAGCCAGAGGTAGTCGAAGCCGAGGTCCTTCAAAAAGTGAGTCGACTGGCGGCCGAGGAAGGTGCCGAAGCTGGTGCCTTCGGGGATGCCGGCGGGGAAGCCCGCGTAGGGGCGGTCGTCGGCGTGGAGGTCGCGGTAGCAGCAGACGAAGGTTTTGCCGCCGAGGCAGAAGCCGGCGCAGACTTCGGGGTGGCGCTTGTATTTGAAGTCGGAGATGGCGAATTCGGGGCCGGAGTCGAAGGTGGTGCCGAGGCGCAGCTCTTTGCCGTAGAGTTCGCGGAAGACGTCCTTCAAGACGGTCAGCACCCGCTTGAAGTCGCCGTAGGTGTATTCGGGCGGATTCTCCATATAGAGGCGCGGCGACTCATGCATGCTTTTCAGGTCGGGGGGGAGACCCGTGTCGGGGTGGTGCGGATTGGCGACGCCGACCCACTTGCACCACTCGAAGCGGTCTTCGAGGCGGCCGTTGTAGTCGAGGATCTCCGAACCGTCGGCGCCCCAGAACATCAGCGACACCTGGTCGGCTTTTTCGATCAGGCGGCGCCACTGGCCGAAGAGCGTGTGGGCGACTTCGCGGATGCCGGCTTCCGAATGGTCCCGGAACGGTTTCAGTGAAATTTCGAGATCAAGCTTTTTCCAATCCATTTTCCCTGTCCTTCCAGAGTTGTTACCTTCAGTACAGTATACCGCCGGAACCCCGGTTTTTCTTGGATTCCATTGATGAAGGTGGCGCAAAAGCCAAGATCGATCAATTCCGTCCAATTGGTTATCAATAAACCGGTCCCCGGTAAAGGAGAAACGGCCCTTCGGCTTCGCTTTCGAGCAGCGGGCCGATCACTTCGATTTTCCGCTTCCGGAGGGCGTCCCGCCAATCGGGAACTTTGTCGCCTTCGTCGAAGCCGTGGCGTTCCGCCACCTGCCGGGAGGCGCCGTAGATCAGGCGGCTGACGCCGCTCCACGGGGTGGCCCCGAAACACATGGCGCAGGGTTCGCCGCTGGCGGCGAGCGCGCATCCCGCAAGGTCGAGGCGGCCGAGCCGGGCTTGCGCCCGGGCGAACGCCGTCATTTCGGCATGCGCCCAGGACTGCCCGGCCGGAATCACCCGGTTGACGCCGACCGCGATCAGTTTGTCGGTTTCCCGGTCGAAAACGGCGGCTCCGAAGGGACCGCCGGAGTTGCGCCGGACGTTCTCCGCCGCGAGCTGGATGGCGAAGCGCAGTTTCGCCTCATCGCCCGGCATGGGGAGGGCAAGATGCTCCTCCTCCAGCTCCCGGAGCCAGTCGGGCATAGGGAGCGCCGGGGCGAAAAAGTCGGTCTTCATTCCGCGATATCCTCGTTCCAGACGGCGGGATTTTCGGCGATGAATTTCCGCATCATTTCGATCAGGGTGGAGTCATTGAGAATCGTCACCTCCGCGCCGCGCGACCGGAGAAATTCCGGTTCGCCGGGGAAGTTCACGTCTTCGCCGATCACCACCCGGGGAATCTTGTAGAGGGCGATCGCCCCCGAACACATGATGCACGGCGACAGCGTCGTATACAAGGTGCACTTTTGGTAAAAGGAGGCCGGATGCCGCCCGGCGACGGAGAGGGTGTCGATTTCGCCGTGAAGCACCGGGTTGCCGAGCTGGACGCGCCGGTTGTGCCCGCGGGCGACGATTTCGCCCTGGTGAACCAGTACGCCGCCGATGGGGATGCCGCCCTCGGCCAATCCCTTCAGGGCTTCTTCGTAAGCGGCTTGCATGAATGCATCCATCGGCATCCTCCTCTCTTTAAAGCCGTTCGGCGATCAGCTCGAAAAGACGCTGATGCTCGTTATCCCAGGGGGTCGGCCAGAGCTCGGCGAGCTTGGCGCGGACGGCTCCCTGGTCGCGGCTCCCGGCGAATTCCCGGGCGGCGAAGGCGGCTCCGGCGGCGAAATGAGCGGGGGTGACGCCCTGCGAGAGGGCGAGCCGCATGGTGCCGATCACCCGGTCGCCCCAGGCGAGCTTGCGCGGCAGGTCGCGGATAATGCGCTCGATCGCGTCCCGGAGGTAGGGGTTGGTCATGCGGATGAGAAGGTCGTCGGCATAGGCGGCGAAGCCCTCGGGGGTGAAGAGTTCGTCTTCGAAGGATGCGTACTTGCGGCACAGCGCCACGCCGGATTCGCCGACGAAGGCCTGGCGGACGAAATCCATGAGTTCGGCGTCTTTGCCGAGTTCGCTCATGAAGCTCCAGCCCTTTTCGCGCCCGAGGATGGCGAGGAGGAAGTGGGTGGCGTTGTGGCCGTAAAGCTTGGCCTCCTCGAAGGGGAGCAGATCTTCCTTGACATGAAGCCCCCGGCAGCGGCGCTCTTCGATGCCCGGCACGCTGGAGATATAGATCCGGTCAAAGGCCTCCACGAGATGCGCCCGTTTCGCGCCGGGAGCGAGCGGCAGCAGCTCTTCATAGCCCGGTTCGCCCTCGCGAACCACGCCCGACATCTTGCCGATCACGGTGTTGAGGTACCAGGTGTCGGGGAAGTCGCGGGCGACGGCGTGCTGCAGCTCTTCGGCGGCGTAGTTGTGATTTTCAGCGGTATAGAGGAAGCGGCGCTTTTCGGGATGACGGAGAAAGGCTTCGCGCAGCAGCAGCGCCGGTTCGGCGAAGAAGCGGACGCTGGGGAGCGCGGTGGCGAACTCTTCGGCTTCGGCGGCGGCGTCCACCAACTTTGCGCGCTCCAGGGGGAGGTTGGGGTTGTAGACTTCGACCCGGTCGAAGACGGCGGGGCGGATGCCGTCGGGATAGGCGATGTTGATGGAGACTTTGCCGCCGCCCGCGCGGACGGCTTCCTTCAGTGAATCATCCACCTCGGCGATGACGATCCGGTCGAAGCCGCCCTTGGCCGCGCCCGCGAGAAAGATGCCGGTCTGGATGGGGCCCAGGCCGATTCCATAGAAAACGCTCACATTGACCTCCCTGTTCGTTTCATACAATAGCGCCGTTTCCGGTTCGCCGCCAGTGAAAAGAAGGTCAAAACGAGAGAAGCCTGTAAATTCGTTTTCTCACGCCGGTCAGCCAGCTGTCGGAGCGCGGGTAGCAATCCATCGCGAGAGGGGCCGGTAAGCCTTCGTGAAGCAGCTCGAGAACCTTGGCGCGGCCGATTTTCGACTCCAGCGCCCGGAGCGCCCGGAGGTCCTGCAAGCCTTCGCGAAACGATTCGTGGCGGATCGAGTCGAGCGCGTCGCCGTCGCGCCCCGGATAGACCAGAAAGGCGTTGCCCGAAGGGAAGCCGCCGCCCGCATCCGTGGTCATAAAGGGATCTACGGGATAGCGGGAAAGCATCGCATGATAGAAGTTGAACCCCCAATGCAGGAACCCTTCGAGATCATAGACATAGGCGAGGATGCCCATGATTCGGACCCGCCGGAGCGGCATCGAGAAGAAGCGGTTGGGCACGAGGCGCTGCTGTCCGCAGCAGTAGTAACACCAGCGCCGCTCCACTTTACCGGCGAAAGAGCCGATGTGGTTGTTGGCCGGAACCGGGATGTCCACCAGGCCGCGCCGGAAGAAGTCGTAGTCCGACAGCGCTTCCAGGGTCGGATACTCTTCGAGGAGCGGTTTGACCAGCCGGACCGCATCCCGGTAGCTGTCGTATCCTCCCGGCGGCGGCTCGTCGGAGACTGAAAAGAAGCACTGTCCGGGGCCGATCCCTTTGCGGCGCAGGAAGGCGAGGAGCGGCGGCAGCAGCGCTTCGAGGAACTCCCGGTAGCGGGGGGCCGCAGCCGGGACCTCCCAGCCGAACCGGCGCCGCTCTTCGCCATCCTCTCCGCGGACCATGATCTTCGGCGTGAAGGCGGCGCCCCATTGGGTGAAGAGGTGGCTCATGGCGAAATGTTGGTAGCCGGCCGCGCGGGCGGAATCGATCCAGCGCTCCAGCCGGGAGAAATCAAACCGGTAGGGGCCGTCCTCCCCGCCTTCGATGCCGAGCAGCTGGCAGGTCGGTCGCTCCAGGCCGACCGCCGTATCGAGGGGGGGCGTCCACAGCGGCGTATAGAGGACGTTGACGCCGTGATCGAAAGCGTTGCGGATGAAGTTTCCGACGATCCGCCAGTGCTCCTCGCTCCAAACCGGAACCCGGTAATAGTCGCCGAGGCAATCGCAATGCAGCCACTCCAGCCGGAGCAGCTCCTGGCGCGGCAGCTCGAAATCGAGCACTTCAAGAGTAAACTCCACCGACCCGAGCTCCCCGTCGCGACTCCGGTCGCGGTCATGCAGCCGGGAAAAGGAGAGGGTAAGGGGATACTTCCCCGGCGGCGCGCCGCCCAACCGCCCCCGGCACCAAACCAGCCCCCAATTCCCCACATAAAAGCGGAAGCAGCCGTCAACCAGCTCCGCCACAAAGTCTAGGTAAA
>JAVBRV010000133.1:0-7034 GCA_031547585.1 Victivallaceae bacterium | reverse complement strand
AAAAGTAACAGGCAGCATGGTGGCGGAGGAAGCCGGAGTTTCACAGCCGACGGTTTCCCGGATCCTGAACGGCCGGGGCTATGCGGATGACGGGACCGTGGAGCGCGTGCTGGCGGCGGCGAAGAAGCTCGGCTATCGGGTCCCCGAGCGGAAGATTCCCGCCGCTCCCCCGGCGGTGAAGATCAGCTCCGGCATGGTGGCGCGTCGGGCGAACGTGTCGCAGAGCACGGTCTCCCTCGTGGCCAACAACTCCGCGCGGGTGGCCGAAGATACCCGGCAGCGGGTCATCTTCGCGGCGCGCTCCCTCGGCTACCCCCTCGCGCCGCTCTCCCGGCGGCTTCTCGTCGGCGTCATCATCTCCCGGCGGCGGACGATCAACAGCTACCAGGCCATGACGCTCTCCGCCTTGAAGGACGTGATTTACGAGCGCGGCTACCGCATGGAGATCATCTGTCATGAGGATATCGGGTTGTTGAACAGCCGGGTGGTGTCCGGCGCGGTCTCCATCTCCGCCGCGCCCGGCGTCAACGAGGAGTGGCGGCGGCTCCAGAATATCCCCCTCGTCCACTTCAACAACCTGGGGTGCCGCGCCGACAACATCTACTCCGTCTTCAATGACTATACGGTGGATAACCGCATGATCCACCACTATTTAAACGGACTCGGCCACCAACGGATCGGCCTTTTGCTGCAACGGAACCGCCGCGAAGAGCTCCGCCTGATGGAGCGGACCGGGGAGGATTTCATCCGCATGCTCGCCGAGGCCGGGTTTCCAGAGCCGGAGGCGCTGGTCTCCTACAACGACGGCGGGTCGATCACAGAACGCGTCAAGTCGTTGCTGGCATGGAAGATTACGGCTCTTGTGGTGATCCCCGGCGACACCTGTCTCGCGGTCTGCCGGGAGCTGCGGCGGCTGCGATTGCGCATCCCGGAGGATATCTCCGTCATCACCCGGGAATTCAGCAATGTCTCCGAGTATCAGGAGCCGCCGTTGACGGCGCTTCTGCCCGATTACCACACGATGGCGGATGCCGCCATTACCCTGATCGAACACTTTTTGCGCGGAAAAGGCGAATTGAAAGACATCGCCGTCCCCGGGACCTTGATCCGGCGGAAATCCGTAGCTCGAAGATGAGGTAAAATGCGAAAATGGTGGAAGAAAAAAGTTGATCAATATTCAATAAGCATCAAAAAAAGATACTATTTGTAAAATTATGATTTGATTTCCTTCGCTCCTGCTGTATGGTATAATAACCAAAGGGAGAGGTTCATCATGATCGATTTTTACGGACGGAAGCTGCAAACCTGCAAAGCCAATCTACACACCCATTCGACCGTGTCGGATGGAAGGTTCGCGCCGGAAGAGGTGATCCGGCTCTACCGCGAAAAGGGGTATGACGCCCTTGCTTTCTCCGATCACCGCAAGACCAATCCGGTTCGCGGGTACGACGGCGGCGGCATGACTCTCTTGTCGGGCATCGAACTGCACCCCGAGGGACCGCGCGGCAAACCGTGCCACCTGTTGGCGCTCGGCGTTCCGGAGGGGTTCCCCGGTGCTTTCACCTCGTCGGCGGAGGCCATCCGGGCGGTGCGCGAGGCGGGCGGAATCGTCTTCGCCGCCCATCCCTACTGGTGCGGCTTCACCTCCGCCGAAGTGATGGAGCTGGAGGGGATCAGCGGCATCGAGGTCTACAACACCAGCTGCCGCTACATCGGCAAGGCGGACTGCCGTCAGCTGTGGGATGAAACGCTGGACGCCGGCCGCCGGTACACCGCCCTCGCGGTGGACGATACGCATCGCGAAGTTGATCTCTTCGGGAATTGGACCATGATCTGCGCTGCGGAAAATACGCCGGATGCGCTGCTGGAAGCCCTGCGGGCAGGGGATTTCTACGCCACCCAGGGGCCGGAATTTTACCGCCTCTCTTATGAAAACGGCGTTTTCGAGGCGGAGTTTTCCCCCGCCGCCGAAATCATCCTGATGACGGCGCGGGAGCGCGGCTGGTGCATCCGCCGCCCGGAAGAGGAGGGGGAGGCGACCCATTTCCGCCTCGACCTCAACGAGAAGCCGCCGCGCGGTTATCTGCGCTGCCAGCTTCGCGACCGCGCCGGGAACTTCGCCTGGAGCATGCCGCTCTTCGTTTGATACCTCGTATGGGTAGGGCGCTCTGTCCCGAGAGCGCCGTTCTCATTGTGTGGTCTTTGGGGTAAAATCGCGTTTTCAACTTGTGCATGGAGACCTCAACCACGTTTCATCTCGAAATTCACCCCATAGTGCCGACAACGAGAACGGCTGCCTGGGACAGGCAGCCCTACCGGAAATCGCGTTGCCAAATCTTTACCGGCAGGCGTCGGCGATTTTCCGGAAGCGTTCGAGGGTGTAGCCGTAGAAACGCTTCCAACCGGCGCAGAGTCGGCTGGGGGCGGCGGTTTCGCGGTTGCGGGTGCAGTCTCCGGCGCAGAGAGGGAAGTAGGGGCAGCTCCGGCACTCTGCCGGGACCTCCGACTTCAGCCGCGCGAACCGGCGCGCGAGCGGCGTTCGCAGCAGTGATTCCAACGGAGTTTCTCCGATGTTCCCGAGCCTCCACTCCGGGCGGACGAAGAAGTCACAGGGGTAGACGCTCCCATCGTGCTCGATCACCAGGTACTGGCCGCATTCGCGGCTCATCGCGCAGCTGTCGATATGGTTGCAGACGAGGCGGTTCAGTATCGAATCGAACAATCGAACCGATACCCGGCCGGGGTCGTTGTTCGCGATCCATTCGTCGAAGACTTCGCACAGGAACTCCCCCCACGCTTCGGCGCTTACCGCGTGCGGGGAACCTGGGTCCGTGCACTCGATGTACTGATGATGACGGCAGCCCGCTTCATCGCGCAGATAGCGGTAAAGCGCCGCCCCCGGTTTCACGTTCCGGGCGTTGACGAGGGTGAGAAGGTTGAACTCCACCCCGTGCCGCCGGAGCGCTTCGATGCCGCGCAATACCGCCGCGTGGCTGCCGCGCCCCCCCGCGTCCGGGCGGTTGGCGTCGTGTACTTCTTGGGGACCGTCGAGGCTGACCCCGACCAGAAAGTGGTTTCGCGCCAGAAATTCACCCCAGGCGTCGTCCAGCAGCGTCCCGTTGGTCTGAATGGCGTTGGTGATCATCGCTTTCGGTGGAGCGAGGCGGCGCATGAGCTCCAGCGCGTTCCGGTAGAAATCGCGCCCCGCCAGCAGCGGTTCGCCGCCCTGCCAGTTGAAGGCGTACACCGGCTGCGGGGTGCGGAGATAACCGGCGATGATTTGGCGCAGCACGCTCTCCTCCATACGGTGTGGACCCTGTTTGTAAAAGCAGTAGACGCACCGCAGATTGCAGTCGCCCGATACCGGCTTCAGGAGGAGCGAGAAGGGCTGCATGGTCAATACATCTTCGGAGGCTGATCCGGGGTTACCTCGCGGATGTTCTCCCCTTCGGCGAGGCGCGATTCGGCGGGGGTCACTTGGAGTTCGCAGCCGTTGCCGGTCACGGAGAGCCGGATCGGTTGGTCGACATCGAGTTCGGCTTGAATGGTGTAGCCGCCGATTGTAAAGGAGCCGTCCGGCTTGGCGACGAGGGGCGGCAGCTCTTCCAGAGCGTCCGCGCAACGGATGATCGCGAGGAAGCGCATCTTCCGGCTCTTCTCCTTCGGGGTGCTGCGGATGTCGAACTGGTTCGGCGCGTCCTTGTAGCGCGGATTGAGGGGGCGCGGGTCGGCGAAGAAGGCATTCTCCACCACCGTCTCGAAGGGCTTGGAGGCGAAGAGATCGGCCGCCGCCGCCCGCCCGGGGAGGAGGTAGCGGAGGGAGCCGGGGGAGGGGAGTTCCGGCTTCTGATAGGTGTGGAGCTGGTAGGTCCAGCTGCGTTCCTCCTTCGACTCCAGCTCATCGTAGACCACCACCACGCCGGGGCGGAGGAAGGCCAGGTGACGGTTGAACTTCACCAACTCCGCGTCGCCGAAGAGAAGGCCGAGCTGCTCCTTGGTGAAAGTCGTTTCGACCAGCTTCTTCCACATCGGGTCCACCACCGGCACGTAAGCGTTGGGGGCGGCGCCGCAGACGTAGGTGACCCGTTCGCCATGCAGATAGCGCTTGAGCCAGCCGAAGCCCTCCGGGCCGTAGGTCTGCCCCTTGCCGTCAACCAGGATGGTGTTGTGCCCCCGGGTGTGGCGGTAGGAGGAGAGCGAGTGCGGGTCGCTGAAGCTGGTGTAGTAGCCGGTGGGGTAGAAGATCCGTTCGCCCTTGTAGGCGATGTTGAAGGAGTTCTGGTTGGCGTGGGCGTGGCCGAAGGCGCCGAAGGGGCTTGAGCGGAAGTAGACGGCCATATCCTCCTTCGGCTCGGTGACGCGGGTGTGCATCGACACCACGCCGACTTCGCGGAAGGCGATGGCCTGCTTCAGCGTGGAGCGGTCGAATTTCGCCGGGTCGTAGTCGAACTTGCGGCCGATGAGGAGGTCCTGGATCGGATTGCGCTGCTGCGGCGCCTGGGCGATGTAGAATTTCGCCTTCTCATTGCCGGTGGCCGCGTCGATGTAGCCGAGGACGTGCTGCCCGAAATTCCAGCCGATGCCGTCGGCTTTCAGCTTCATGTAGGCGCGGTCGTGCATATTGCCGAAGCCATCCATCGGCGTGCCGGGGAAGCCGCAGTGAAGGTAGTAGTCGGGCAGGTTCCGGAACCACGGCTTCTGATAAATATCCACCTTGCCGACGGCGTACAGGTAGTAGGCCATATCGCCGACGGTCGGGTTGTTGACGGTGAAGTACGAGAGCCCGTTGGCCCAGCCGCCGTCGTTGCCTCCCGCGACGGGGGCGCGGGCGAGGAAGATGCCGTAGGCGTAGTCGAGGTACTTGAGGTTCTCGGGGCAGTCGGCCACGGTGGCGAGCGCGGTGATGAAGAAGCCGGAGAGCTCGACCTGCCAGAAGTGGTTTTCAAGGAAGAGCGACTCCTTGTCGCCGGGCCACCAGGCGTACTGCTTTTCGAGGTGCTCTTTGATTCGCTCCAGCATGCGCTGTTTCAGCTCGGGGTCGAGCCGGTGGTAGAAGCTGTCGTAGGCGAGGGCGAGATAGCGGCAGCGGTCGGCGACCTCCATGCTGGTGTTGATGGTTTTGATGTCGAGGCTCTGTTCGATGCGGCGCTTGCCCATCTCGTAGTACTTCTCTTCGCCGGTGACGACGTAGGCGGTGGCGAGGTCGGTCAGCGTCCGGACCTGGCGGGTGTAGCGGCCGAGCCAGGCGGAGAAGCCGATTTCAGCAGGGGAGGGGATGGCGTCGGGGTTTTCGAAGGCCAGGCGGCAGGCGGCGTCGCCGCGTTTGCGGATCGAAGTCACGAGTTCGGGGTGCGCTTTCGCCGTCGCCAACACCTCTTCGTGCGATTTGCCGAAGGCGAGCATATAGGGGCGCTGCTTCGGCAGATTGGCCACCAGCGCCTCGGTTTCGGGCGCGACGAAGACGGGAACGGTTTCGTCGATCCGGAAGCGGTTGATTTCGCCGTGTATCCGTTTGGAATCGTTAACCAGGCTCACCCGCCAGTACCAGGCGCCGTTTTCGAGCTGGCGGCGCGGGGTGAAAAAGCAGGCGCGGTTCGGTTTCGAACGGATCACGTTACTTGAGAAGTCGGGCGACTGCGACAATTCCACCTCGAAGTAGTCCTCGCGGGAGGGCGTCTCCGGCGGATCGTAGCGGTCGTTCCCCGCCTGGCCCGGGCGGAAATCGGCGCGGCGCGGCCATTGCAGGTTGGGCGGGTTGAGGGTGGCGAGGCTGTCCCCTGCCGGAGTACAGCTTTTCCGTACCGCCGGATAGAGCGACGGGTAGTCGGCGGCGAAAAGCGCGCCCGATGCCAGAAGAGCGCCGGTGAGGAGAAGAGTTCCGATATTCCGCATAATCAGGTTTCCTTTACGTTGGGGTTTGCTACAAGTATAGCGGAAACGGGGGCGAAATGCAACCCCCCGCTCCGGGAAAACCCGTTCAAAGTAACGCATCATTATGCATAACGTTGTTTTGGGCCGTAGCGCTGAGTTATGCATAATGATACGTTGTTTTATCGTGATTTCGCACTCTTGTGCTATTGCTTTCCGGCGGCGGATCGGGTATAATTTGACCAAGCCGGAAAAATCAACGTCAAGGAGAAGCCGCTTTGAACATTCGCCGCCACTCAACTTTCGGAATCCGCCTGGCCGGGGCTGCGCTGGGAATCGGCTTCGCTTTTCCCGCCGCGGCTGACGAACGGCCCAACCTTCTCTTCATCCAATGCGACCAGCTCGCCGACCGCGCCGTCGGAACCGGTTTCACCGACACGCCGAACCTCGACGCCTTGCTCGAACGCTCCTTGCGCTTCGCACGGGCCTATACCGTCTGCCCCCTCTGCATGCCCGCCCGCGCCGCTTTGTGGAGCGGGCGCTATCCGCATGAAACCGGCGTGGTCTCCAACCTGACGCCGCCGGAAACCCCGGCCCTGCCGACGCTGGGCGAGACCTTCACCCGGGCGGGATACCGGACGGTCCACTTCGGCAAACAACATGACGCCGGGATGCTTCGCGGCTTCGAAGTGGTGGAGGAGGGGACGCAGCGGAAGTTCACCTCGGACCTCCCGGTCAACTACGACAGCTTCTACGACGTTGACGCCACCCGCTCGATGGTGGAGTTCCTGAAAAACGATTCCCTTCGCCCCTTTCTCGCCGTGGCGGACTTTCACAATCCGCACAACATCTGCCAATTCGTCGGCGAGAACGAGAAGCTGCCGCTGCCCGAGCTCGCCACGCTGCCGCCCTTGCCCGCGAACTTCGCCGCCGCCGATTGGGGGAGCCGTTCCTTGCCGGTGCGCTACCTCTGCTGCACCCATCCCCGCCAGCGTCAGGCCGCCCGGTGGACGCCCGAGCGCTACCGCTTCTACCTCCACGCCTATGCCGCCTATATCCGCATGGTGGATAAACAAATCGGTGAAATTCTGGAAGCCCTGGAGAAGAGCGGCAAGGCGGGGAACACCATTATCGTCTTCACCTCCGACCACGGCGACGGCATGGCG
>JAVBRV010000354.1:0-2892 GCA_031547585.1 Victivallaceae bacterium | reverse complement strand
ACGGCATCAGTCGGCCACTCTCCCCGCTTTTTTGCGGGGAGAGGGCAAGCGACTGAAACCGTTTGGCGCCAGGGGGCTCCGCGCCCCCTGGACCCTCGGCAGGACGGGGGTCCTGCACCCTGGCCGACTTTAGGTCGGCCGACTCTCGCATGGCGGTAAAAATGTCATGAAAAACTCGAATCATCGCGAGCTGGAAACGCCGTCAGCTGTCGGACAAGTCCGACTCGTCCGACCTGTCCGACGGGCCGGATGCCATTACGGGTTCAATTTTTTTGAATTTTGCAATTGGCTTTATAATATACCCGGAGGCTTCGAAGTTTGCAATTCCGTACCGGAATTCTTCGCGGAACGGTTGGCAATTTATCGCGCGCCGCATTATATTGATCGTTAAACCTAATCGTATGAGGAGGCAATTATGCGTGGTATTCTTCGTGGCTTCACCGGGCTGCTGCCCCTCTTGCTTATTGCGGTAACCGGCTGTCGTTCCGATATTCCCGAGACGGAAGACGCCCTCCTCTCCCCCAAGGCTTACAGCGAGGCCGCCGCCCTTGCGCAAACCATCGAGATCCTCCGCGAATACTACGTCGACAGCGGCCAGGTCACCACCGAAAAACTGCTGGCGGCCGCCCTCCGCGGCATGGTCGAGGAGCTGGACCGCTACTCCGGCTACGAACCGCCCGCCGACTACCGGAACAATGAAGGCGAACGCACCGGCGAACAGTTCGGCATCGGCGTCGAAGCGACCAAAACGAAGGGTGAACCCATGCGCCTCCTCCGGGTGGTGGCGGGGGGACCGGCCGCCAAAGCCGGCCTGAAAGCGGGCGACGAAATCCAGTCGATCGACGATAAAGACCTGCGGCCCCTCTCGCTCGAAGAGTGCATGACGCTGATCCGCGGCAGTGAAGGGAGCTCCCTCCGGGTGGCCTCCAGTACCCCCGGGACCTCCGCCCTCGTTCCGCGCACCGTCACCCGGGCGCGGGTGGCCTTCCCCTCGGTGCCGCCGGAAGCGGCGGTGGTGATGGAGGGCGGCATCGGCTACCTCCGCATCGAGAGCTTCAACCAGCGCACGCCCGAAGAGTTCCGCCGGGCCATCGCCCTGCTGACGAAGAACGGCATGAAAAACGGCCTCGTCATCGACCTCCGGAACAATCCCGGGGGCATGGTCCAGCCGACGCTGGAGATCGCCTCGATGTTCCTGAAACCCGGCGAAGTCATCCTGCGCGCGGTGAACCGCAAGGATAAAAAGGAGACCCCCCTCACCGCCGGAACCGGGATGAAAATCGATACCCAACTCCCGGTAATCCTGCTGGTCAACGGCAATACCGCCAGCTGCGGCGAGCTCTTTTCCGCCGCGCTCCGCGATCACAACCGGGCGCGGCTGGTCGGAACCCAAACCTGGGGCAAAGGAACCCTGCTGCGGGTGCTCCCCCTGCCGGACGGCGGCGCGCTGCGCTTCTCCACGGGGCGCTACGTCAGCCCCAAGGGCCAGGTCATCGAAGGGAAAGGGCTGACGCCCGACCTCAAATCATCCGTTCCGCCGAACGAAGTGCATGCCCTCTTGATTCAGGGCCGCCGCCACCCCGGCGTAGTTCAGCCCGCCGAGGCCAACACCCTCCGCGACACCCAGCTCGCGGACGCCATCCGCCTCCTCAACGCCCCGAAACCGGAAAAATAGCCGAATCGTCAGTTCGTGCTATATTTCCGGCAAAGACTCCTGCTTATTGGAGTTGATTTATCCCCAAAAAAGCGGCATATTCTCTCCAGCAACCAAAGGAGACATCTATGCCGAAACCGCTGTTCGCCATTCCCGACCCGGAATTCATCCGCCGCCGTCTCGCCCAGCCGGCGGGCGTCGTCGAGGCCATCCTTGACACCGACACCTTCAACGAAATCGACGACCAGTTCGCGCTCGCCTACGCGCTCCGCTCCCCGGAGCTCAATATGCGCGCCATCACCGCCGCCCCCTTCTTCAACAGCCGCTCCCAAGGACCCGCCGACGGCATGGAGAAGAGCTATCAGGAGATCGCCGAAGAGCTCGCCATCCTCGGCAAAGCCCCGGCGGGATTCGCCTTCCGCGGCTCCACGGGCTACCTCCCCGATGAACGCACCCCCGTCGACAGCGAAGCCGCCCGTCGCATCATCGAACTCGCCCGCGAAGAGCGCCCTAACGACGCCCCCCTTTACGTGCTGGCCATCGGCGCCATCACCAACGTCGCCTCCGCTTTGCTTCTCGCCCCCGAGATCAACCGCCGCATCGTCGTGGTCTGGCTGGGCGGACACGCCCTCTACGCCCCCCACAACCGGGAGTTCAACCTCTATCAGGACGTTCCCGCCGCGCGGGTGATCTTCGACTCCGGCGTCCCCCTGGTGCACATTCCCTGCATCGGCGTCGCCGAGCTCCTCATCACCTGCCTGCCCGAACTGGAACGGCTGCTGGAGGGATGCGGTGAAATCGGCAAATTCCTCTACGGACGCACCCGCGACTACCTCGACAACGACCCGGCGAAGCTCAAAGTGATCTGGGATATTTCCACCGTCGCCTGGTTCACGACCCCGCAGAGCTTCTCCACGGGGCTCATTCCTTCGCCGCACCCCGGCGAAGACGCCGCCTGGAGCCGGCCGGAAGGACGGCATGAGATCCGGGAAGTTTTCTGGATGGAACGCAACGCAGTCTTTCAGGACATGTGCCGCAGACTCTGCCGGTAATTTCCCGGCGCGCGGCCGTGGCGGCGGCGAAAGACGCGCGTGAAGTAATTCGCGTCGGCAAATCCCGCCGCCTCGGCCACTTCGCCGATCGAGAGATAAGGATTCTGCAACAGCTGCCGGGCGCGGCGCATCCGCAGTTCAGTCAGGTATTCGAGGATGCCGCTGCCGAACTCCCGGCGGAACAGC
>JAVBRV010000002.1:0-9074 GCA_031547585.1 Victivallaceae bacterium | reverse complement strand
GCAATAGCTTTGAGATGGCTTGCGATTTTAAACCGCAGGCCGATATGAATATCGGACGAGGATTTAAGGTCGCAAGCGGCTCAAAGATATGCAACGTCATCTATGTTTGAAAGCGAAATAGTATAAGCATTTTGCGGAGCGATATTTGGGTAGGGCTGTCTGTCCCCAGACAGCCGTTCTCGCTGCAAATTCTACGAGGTATGAATTCAAGATAAAACGTGGCTGGTTCTTCCCTCTTCGGAATAAGCCGGGAGCGCGGTTTCACCCGGTAGACCCTGCAACGAGAACGGCGCTCTGAGGACAGAGCGCCCTACCTTGTGATGTCGCCGCCGATTCCGGCGAACTCTCTGATACCGCGTCTTGGGGCGCGGAGCTTCATTTCCCGACCGGTTTCCCCTGCCGGTAGAGTTTTAGGCTCATGGGGATCTGCTGCGAGACCGGCGGCAGCTCCTTTTCGCCGCCGATTCGGGCGAGGAGGCGGTCGGCCAGCCATCCCGCGGCGCTCCGGAAGTCGAAGTCGACCACGTAGCCGCTGTAGGCCTGATTGTCGTGGACATGGAATTCAAGGTTGACCGAACGGCACTCTTCTTCAAGATCGAGGTGTCGGCGGAGCAATTCCAGAATTTCTTCGGAGTAGCGGAAACTGACCACCGCCTCCGGACGGGCGCCGAAATGAAGCAGGGTGCGGATTCTCTCCAGATTCTCTGCCGCCGAACCGGTCAGAACCATGATCCCGTCGGCGGAGAGACCGCGCCCGGCGCAGAAATCGGCAGTGTATTGCCGGATCTCTTCCATTTCCGGCAATTTCGGTTCCAGTACCAGGATGATCCGGCGGCGGTTCTCCTCGAACAGTCGCTCAAGGATCATCCGGCAGCAGTCGGCGTTGCGGAAATAAAAGGAGTCGACTCCTTCGATCTGCTGGATCCAGGCGGCCGCGGGAAAGCCTTTAGCTGCCAGTTCCGTTACCTTTTCTTGTAATTGCGGCGGGGTGATGCCAATGGCGACCAGGCCGGAGAGACGGTTGTTCTCCACCAAACGTTCCAATTCATTCGGGTCATTGAGGAAGAGGTTCTGCGTGGCGATGGAAGCATTGCGCCGGGTCAGTTCCAAGCCGATTTCGCTGGTGACCCGATGGTGATAATGGGTTTCGTACAGAATTTTGCCGTTTCCGACCAGGAGACCGACCAATTGCATCGCCGAAGCGGTTCCCGGCTTGAAATTGGTCAGGGCTCCGCCGCGTTTGCACGGGGTAAGAAAACCGTCGTCCACCAGGTTTCGGATTGCCCGCTGCACGGTGGTGTGGGTGACGCCGAACTCTTTCGCCAATACCCGCGAAGAGGGAATCCGGATCGGTTCGCCCTCTCCGGTCGCGATCAGGTCAATAACGTGTTGACGAATTCGTTTCAGTTCGTTGATTTCTTTGCCGGCCATGTTCCACCTTATGTTCCAAGACGGAATATATCCCCAACTTTTTTAAAAAACAATGGACTGCATTCAGAAAAAAATGTTTTTTTTGAAAAAGCCGGTTGACTTTTGTATTTTCTTTTGCTATAATATTAGCATTGGAACATTTGCTGGAAACATTGGAAATGAATTTGGAACAGAGTGGGCTTTACCCCGTGAAATAAAACCGTAGTTTCGCATAATGCCGGTTCTGTTATGCGCATGGATATTTAACTGATTAAGCCGGAACACAACTCAAATGTGAGGAGAAACTGGAAAATGAAAACGCCAGCGAAAGAGCATAACAGAACCGGCATTATGCGTCGGAATTTCACGCTTATCGAACTTCTCGTTGTGATCGCCATTATCGCGATTCTCGCGTCGATCTTGCTGCCCGCCTTGAACAAGGCGCGGGACAAAGCCAAGTCCACCACTTGCCTGAGCAACTATAAACAGGTCGGCGCCGGTTTTCAGCTTTACACCCATGACTTCAATTCCGGCCTGCCGCTCTCCAAGGACGCCGACGGCAATATCTGGAGCGGCGTATTTGTTGCCAGGCGCTATCTGACGAAATCCGTACTTGCGTGTCCGGCGAGGAATAGATTCATACCCGGAGGAAGCTCGCCTTCTTTTTATGTCGACTGGTGGAAGGATCCACAGAAAGAAGTCAACAACCCGGCTTCGACGAGCTGGACGACCTGCGACGCCGGCTATAACTATCGATATCTCGGCGACGCCACGATGGTGAAAATCACCAGTTGCCGTCGTCCGTCCCGAACCATTCTGGCGGTCGACAGCACCATTCCGTCAAAACCAAATCTGGGTAGTTATCGGTGTCGCAACTATTATGAAGATAATGACTTATATGCATTTGTCTCGGCGCTCCACTCCGGTGGAAGGACTTGTATCTTCGTCCATGTCGATGGCCATGTGGGGAGTTCTACCGCCCCCAGCGAGGGAATGGCGGCCGTTCAGTGGTTTTACGCAACCCCAAATAATCCCCTTTACGGAACAAATCCCCCTAACGCACAGAGCAATTGGATCATTAAATGAAAATGAATCGAATCACCCTGACGTTTCTCCTCGCCGCCTGCTGTCTGGTCGGAGCAGCTTCGGAAATCACCGGGATTCTCAAACTGACCCCGAAACAAGCCAACCAAAACGGTGAAATCATCGAGATCGAGGTCCAGCCGGAGAAGAAAAGCGCCGGAAGAACCGGTCTCTCCATCGAACTCGGCAATGTCCCCGGCGGGCGGCGGCTGGTCTGCCGGGCGGAGTTCCGGGGTGAGAAAATCACCCAGACCCCGAAGGGAGAAAGCGGCTTGCGGCTGCAATTCGCCGCCACTACTCCCGGCGGGCCGGTCTATCAAAACACCCGGCTGGCACCCTATGGCGACTTCGATTGGACTCCGGTCGAAGTTTCCACCGTCGTTCCCTTCGACGCCACCGCCGTCTGCCTGAACGCGGGCTTGCAGGGAGTCTCCGGCAAGCTCTTTGTGCGCAACATAAAAATAACCTCCGAAGATCTTATTCTTGATTTGCGTTCCGCCGTCAATATGGGCTATGCCGACCCCGTGGCGGGCGACGGCAAAGGTGGATGGTCCGACCAGGGGCCGACGAATGACGCTTCCCGCTTCCGCTTTCGTCATGTATCGCTGTACGCCGGAATGCCCTTCCAGCCTCTCGACCCGGCCAAAAATGACGGCAAGGCTGTGGTTACGATGCATTCGCTCCGCTTTGCGGGGCCGAAAAAAATTCCCCTCGTCACCGGCGGCAAACTCCCCGGCGGACGCTACCTCTACCTTTTGCACGGCCTCACCTGGGGCGGCGACACGAAGGGGAAAGTGGACACAAACTATATCGGAAAACCGGTCGGCGCACTGACGGTTCACTCGGTGAATGGCCGCGAACACCGCTTCGAAATCGTCAACGGCCGTGACGTTGCCGACTGGTGGGAACTCCGTCCGCTGCCGAACGCCACGGTCGGCGTCACCTGGCGGAATGGCGCCGTGTTGGTTGGCCTCTACGCCACGCGCTTCGAACTGCCGAAAGATTTCGGCCCGGTCGAAAGCGTGGCGGTTGAAAGCGCCTCCTCAGGCAGCATCTGGCTGATCGTCGGGCTTACGTAGTCGGAGAAAAAGTACGACTATCCGCAACCGGAACAAGTGACCATCACTGCCGGAGAAGTGATGCGGCCGATCGAGTTTCATCCGAAGGAGGAGATCGCCGCCGGTTCGGCGCTCGACCGTTCGGGCTGGCTTCCCCGGGAACGCGCCGGCGATTCCGGGCGGGTAATCGTCAACGCCCAGGGACACTTCGCCTTTGAGAAGGAGCCGGAGCGGGCGATCCGCTTCTTCGCCAACTGCGACAACCCCGACAGTCTCTATGGGCGAAAAGGATTCACTTTCGGCCACCCCATCTCCCAGATCGACACGAAAGAGAAAACCCGCGCCTATGTCGCCAAGCTCCGGCGCGCGGGATACAATATGACCCGCCTCCACGGCGTCGACGGTCGGCTGATGCTCTGGGCGAAAGAGGAGGCGGTGTTCGACCCCGTGATGCTCGACCGCATCGACTATTTCATCCACTGTTTGAAAGAGAGCGGCATTTACATCAATTTCGATTTGATGTCCACCCGGCTCGGCTATCTGCCCGGCAACGCCGCGGACGCGAAGCTGCGGCCGGAACTGACCCAGAAGTTGACCATTCACGCCGACCCCGCGGCACGGGCCGACTGGCGGAAGGGCGTGGAGAAGCTGCTGACTCGCGTCAACCCCTACACTAAAACCCGCCTGATTGACGACCCGGTGCTGGCGATGGTCGTCTGCTACAACGAACAGGAGTTCGGGCTGTCGCGGCCGAGAAACTGGGCTCTTCTCGCCCCCTCCTGGCAGGCCTTTCTGCAGAAAAACCACGGTGATATCGGGGGGCTGAACCGTGCCTGGGGAACCACGTACGCTGCTTTTGCCGCCATTCCCCTTCCCACGCCCGACCAAGCTTTCCGAAAGGACGCGGCCGGATGCGACGCAGCCCGTTATTTTACGAAGCTGGAGAGCGACACCGACGACTGGTACCGCCGCCAACTCCGCGAAATCGGCTACCGGGGACTGACCGCCAACCACAACATGAGCCGTTCACGCCGCTATCTGGTGCTGCGCGACGCCTTCGACTTCGTCGCTTCCAACGGCTATCACGACCATCCGCACGGCGGCTTCGGTCCCGGTTGCTCCATCCGCCAGAGTAGTTCGGTGGGGAGCGGCAATATGATTATCCGCAGCTTTATTTCCACGCGGCTGGCCGGGAAACCGATGCTGACCACCGAACAGGATCAGGCTTTCTGGAACCGTTACCGCTACGAATTCGCCTTCACTTGCGGGGCGTACGCCGCTTTCCAGGACTTCGACGGCATGACCCACTTCGCCGCCAACCAGACGGTGATTCCGATAGAGAAGATCCGCACCTTCGTCAGCATGATCGACCCGATCAATCATGCCAATGAGTTTCTGAACTTCTTTCTCTTTGTGCGCGGCGACGTCGCGACGTCGCCGCACCGGATCCGGCTGCAGCTCGACAGGGAGGAGATGTTCACCGATGGAACCGCCTCTGACGGACTCAATGCTTCGCAAGTCCGGCTGGCGTTGGTCACCGGCTTCACCCCCGAAGTTACCGGTTCCGGCAAGACGCCGCCGCCTTCCGGAGAGAACGAGATCGTGCTGGGAACCTCCGGCAGCTCACAGGCGGCGGCCGTGGACGACGGTTATGCCTCTCTCGCTGACTCCGGCACCGGCGAGTTCAATTTCGGCGACTTCGCCGGGGAGTTGAAACGGCGCGGATTCCTCCTCAAAGAAAATCGGACCGACCCGAAAGCGGAAATTTTCGAAACCGATACCGGCGAACTTCTGCTCGACGTGTCGAAACGTCTGCTTACAGTCAACACCGAACGGCTCCAGGGGGTCGCCGCCGAGGCCGGAACCCGGCTCCGGTTGAAGGATTTCGAGGTGGAAGCCATGAGCCGCCGGGGCTGTCTCGCGGCGGTCTCGCTCGACGGCCTGAAGCCCTTGCGGGAGGCGGAGCGGCTGATGCTGGTCTACGCCACCAACGCGCTCAACAGCAAGATGATCTTCGACGATAAAGAAGAGACGACGCTCCGTTCGCTCGGCGAACTGCCGGTTCTTCTCGAAACCGGTAAAATCCGGGTCAAAATCCGCAACCGGAACGCCGCGAACCTTCGCGTCTGGTCGCTGTCGATGGAGGGGAAGCGGCTGGAAGAAATCACCCCCGTTTCCCGCGAAAACGGCGAGCTCCGCATCGAAATCGACACCGCGAAACTGCAACAGGGTCCGGCCGTCTTCTTTGAATTGGCTCAGTAAAGGGAATTGCAAAAAACCCTCTTTGCACCTTGAAAGTCTCCGGGGATGAAGCTACTTTACGAAAAGCTCCACAAGCTGTAATCGAACCGGGGATTCGCATGGGCATTTGGCAAAAGCTGTTCGGCGGGGATAAAGGGAAGGTAGCTCCGGAGGTTCAACCGGACAATGCGGAGCTTTCCCCACAGGCTATATCGATCTTGCAACAGTTCCTTCAGAACGGGGATAATTCATTATGCCTGCCCGTCGATGAGGACGGTAAAATCAGGCGGGTTGAAGTCGGTTGCCAACCGTTGACCGTCGAAAACCCGGAAGCCATAGAGGAAGACGTGAACAGCCTGGAAAGGGCCGACTTTCTCATGTTGGTCCACCGGGAAAGGTCCGTACGAATCTATACCCATACCGACGAGGCTGAGAGTTTCTTGCATTCCTTGAACTGAACTTATATGGAGCCGCATGAGTTTTTGGGATAAATTTCGAAGAACGTACCCGGTTTACAGCTACTACAGCGTCCGTTTGCGTAAATATCTGGCCTGGCAGGTGGTAAAAAATAAACGGATGGGCTCCGACCTGTATATCGGTGTAGTTCTTTTCGATTGGCTCGGCGACCGGCCGGTCACGCGCGAGGAGTTTCGGAAAGCCAAACCGGCGACTCGAATCCTCTATTGCCCGCCGCCGGTTCCCCGATCCTTTACGCACGTGTTCGATGAACCTCGCCGCCGCCGGTTCGGCGGTCTGCCTATCTTCTCCATTTCCTGCGATTGGTGGCCGGGGATGATTTACGATTTTGAAAACTGGAAGCTGTTCGGATCGCGCTGGAAAGAGAAGAATGACGGCATGCTGACGCTTGAAAACGAGACCGGCACGCTTGATCTGCGGGGGCGGAAATCGATGATCGATATCCATGATTCCCGGCTCGATGAAATCATCATTGATTGCGAGGTCAGGCATCTATCTTTCTTCAACGCGACGGTGAAGCAGGTTTCCTCTCCCGATCGGGGGTTAAGCCTGCACCTGTCCCTCTCCTCCGCCCAAGTTCTTCCGACCGGCCTGGAGCAATTGGCTTTGCTTGGGATTTACCGGGCGGAACAGGTCGACCTGCGAGAGATCGCCGCCCTGTATCCCCATCTGCGGGAGCTGTCGATCGAGGGCGAATGCGGCGCCATCTCCGGCTTTCCGGCCCTCGAAAAGCTGCCGAACCTGGAATATTTCCATTGCAGCGAAATGTTCGGTTTCGACGGCACGGAAATGCCGGGGCCGGAAGCGTTGCCGAAGCTGAGTTACCTTTGGTTTGAGACCTTCCCCGCCATCGCCCGGAAGCCTATCGAGCGGCGTTGGAAACAGGTGGATGGCGTATGCTGCTGGTGCAAAAAGACACGTACCCCGGAGTGGTTGGAGCGCAACCGCGACAACCCGTTCCGCAAATGGCTCTACGAAATTGAGGATATCTCCGGGGCCGTAATCCGCAAAGCCGGGGACGCACACCGGGACGCCATGCAACAGGTGTCGGCCCTCTCCGGCTTGCCGGAAGCGGAACGGCCCGCCGCTTTTGAACGCATGGTTCGCGACTTCATTGCCGCGTTCAACGCGATGAATCGGCAGCACTCCTTTATCGGCGAAGAAGATCGCGAGGAGATATGGGAAGTCCTGGAAGGAATTCGTCGGCAAGCCGCCTCCGGGTACGGCATATCCCTCGACAGCAAGGCGCTCAGAACCATTTTTGATGCCGAGAAAAATTTCTAATCAAGATATCGGCAACCGGCGCTTGCTTTTTTAGGAAATCGTGGCATAGTCTTCTCCGTATCTCAACCCAGGGGAAACGTCTATGTCGAAAAGATTTCTGCTGTTGGCCGCGCTGTCGGCCGCCTTCGCCCTCTCTGCCGCTTATCCTCCGGTGGAGGAGGTTCTGGAACGCGGCATCGTCTCCCGGGGCGACCAGACCCGGCTGCGGAACTTTTTCAACCGGGCGGAAGCGGGCGGTGAATTCACCGTCGGTGTGCTGGGCGGCTCCATCACCGAAGGAGCACTCTGCAGCGACCCGGCCCTCCGCTACCACGGCGTCCTCCTCGATTATCTCAAAGAGCGCTTCCCGAAAGCGAAATTCAAGCTGGTGAACGCCGGCGTCGGCGCCACCGGTTCCGACTACGGCGCCCTGCGCCTGGAACGCGACCTTCTCGGCAAAAAGCCCGACCTCGTCATCCTTGAATTCGCGGTCAACGACGGCGTCAGCCGCTGGCACGCGGAGTCCTACGAAGGAATCGTCCGCCAGATCCTCGCCGCTCCCGGCGACCCGGCGCTCCTTCTGCTCTTCATGATGCGCAAAGACGGCACCAACGCGCAGCAGCACCAAGTGGAGATCGGCAAATATTACCAGCTGCCGATGCTCAGCTGCCGCGACGCCCTCTACCCGGAAATCGCCGCCGGGAAAATGACCTGGGCGGAATTCAGCCCCGACACCGTCCACCCCAATGCCGAAGGTCACAGCTACACCGGCAAGCTCCTCACCGCCTTTCTCGCGCAGCCGCCCGCTCCGGCGCAGACTCCCTCGTCCACCCTGCCGAAACCGCTTTTCGGCGACCGCTTCGTCAAAACTTCCGTCACCGAAGGCAAAGCCCTGAAGCCCGCCTCCCGGCAAGGCTGGACCTTCATCGAAACCGGGCGGAAAATTCCCCCCGACGGCTGGGAAGCCTCCACCCCCGGCAGCACCATCGAATTCGAAACCGAGGGCGAAATGCTCTTCCTCTCCTGTTACCACATCAACGGTCCCATGGGCAAAGTGGAAGTCCAGGTCGACGGCAAGAAAGTCGCCAAAGTCGACGCCTTTTTCGAAGCAACCTGGGGCGGCAGAATCCATACCGTGAAAATCGCCGAAAAACTCTCCCCCGGTTCCCATAAAGTCACCGTCACCCTATTGGAAGAAAAACATCCGCAAAGCACCGGCAACACCTTCCGCATCACCGGTTTCGGCGGCGCTTCCCAAGGTGATTAGGCCCAATCACGGTTCTCTCTGGGCCAGCCTGGCCCAGACCCCCCGGCGGGCTCCGCCCTGCACCCGCAAGGGCTACCGCCCTTGACCCCGGTTGCTGGAGGAACCTCCAAACGGCATCAGTCGGCCACTCTCCCCGCTTTTTTGCGGGGAGAGGGCAAGCGACTGAAACCGTTTGGCGCCAGGGGGCTCCGCGCCCCCTGGACCCTCGGCAGGACGGGGGGGGGCCTGCACCCTGGCCCGCTTTTTGCGGGCCGACCCCGCAGGCGGTAGAGATG
>JAVBRV010000449.1:0-7920 GCA_031547585.1 Victivallaceae bacterium | reverse complement strand
CTTCAAGAGAAGCGTCCGGCCGGAGTCGCCCTGCCGCTCCTCCACGGCCGCGCGGAAGCCGGAGGCGCAGATGACCGCCTCCCGGTCGCTCCCGAGAATCATCACCGGGGCTTCGCCGAGTTCAAGATTCAGCACGCCGTTCTCCGTTCTGACCTTCCGGGCGTTATCCATCAGGTCGACCACCATGACTTCGGGGCGGTTGACAAAGAGAACCGCCGTCTGTCGCCTGCCGTCGCGGTTGCAAAGAAAAATGATATTATCCGAACCGTTCTCCCGCACCCGTACCGGCGAGAAGTATTCGTAAAGATAGGCTTCCACCCCGGCTCCCGCATCCGCCATCTGCTTGAATGTAGCGCCGGTAAAGCGGTTGTTCAAGGTCTTGAAGGTCGAAAAACTGTATTTCGGGGTCAGGTCCGGACCGATGCACCCCCACATGCGCCAGGTGTTGCCGACCAGGAGGAAGTTGTAGATCCGCACGACCCGGTTGGAGTTCTGCCACAGGTAGTTGCGCAGCAGGTTCCGGGCGGCGAGCTTGGCTTCGCCGTCGTCGAT
The DNA here is from genome assembly GCA_031547585.1 of Victivallaceae bacterium. Classification (GTDB taxonomy): domain Bacteria; phylum Verrucomicrobiota; class Lentisphaeria; order Victivallales; family Victivallaceae; genus Victivallis. The sequence continues at coordinate 7,368 of JAVBRV010000449.1, read as the reverse complement.
CTGCCCGGCCGAACCGGCGCTGTCGGCGTGCTCTTCGTTGTTGATCAGCCCCTTGCCGCGCCCGACCCGGTCGAGGAAGAGATTGAGGTTCTTCAAACGCGCGGCGTTCAGATAGTGGTCGGCGGGGTAATCCACATATTGCCCGACGCCGAGGCGGTACAGCTCTTCCGTGAAGTCCTGCTGGCGGGCCCAGACGGTCTGCGCGACGGTGTTGAGCCCCGGAGCCGCTTTCCGGACCGCCAACGCGCCGTGCTTGATCAAGTCGGCGTATTCGCGGGCGGTGCCTTTCTGCCAGAAGATCGAATGGCCGGAGGGTTCGTTCCAGAATTCGATATCGGCGACTTTGCCGCGGTAGCGCTCGGCGGTCATGGCGCAGATTCGGCTCCACGCCTCGAGGTCGGGAACGGAAAAGATCTCTTGCCAAAGATGGGTGGTCTTCACGCCGGGATGCCGCTCCCGGAACATCCATTGCGGCGTACCGGTGATGCCGAGCTGAACGCGAATGCGCTCCTCTTTCTCCCCGGCGAGCAGTGCGTCCCAGAACTCCCAGCGCAGAACGCCTTTCTCCTTCTCCAGCCAATGCCAGGGGAGGGAGTGCAGGCGCTCGTTATGAATTTGCAGAATCCGCCGGAACCGCCGGTAGTCAGCGATTCGCGCTTCCTCCTTGTCGCGGAACGAATACGGATCGAAGGTCTGGCTGGAGGAGAGGCCGCAAAGCCCGATAAAGCTCGCTTTGATTTCGCGGTCGTCGAGCGGCGCAATCATCCGCACCGCCGCCAGGCGGGTGAGGTAGCGGTCGTTTCCCGGCAGCTTCACCTCTTCCCCGTTCCGGTAGAGGGCGGCCGAAACCCGAAAATGCCCGTTGACGCCCCTGGGGCACTCCACCGTGAAGGCGGCGGCTCCGTCGGCGCCCGGAGCCGGTTTTCGCGATTCCTCTTTCACCACCCGGTCGAAATAGTCGAGAAAGCTGACTTTCAATTCGTAGTTCAGCGACGGGTCAAGATTGGCAACCTTGATGGTCAGGCGGGCGGGCACTTGAGAGTCATAGACCGTTTGGTAAAGAAAACCGGTTTCGGGTAGTGCTTCGACGACCGGCGGGTTGAAATAGGGTTGATCGATCTCGCGCAATTTCAAGTAGTCGAAATGATAGCAGCGGCCATAGGTGAAACCGGAGTCTTCGCGGATGGAAACCCGGTTCTCACCCTTTTCCGCCTTAAAGCACATCCGGAGGATCATCGGCTCCCGTTTTTCCAGATACGCTCCCAGGTTATAGGGCAGATATTCACGCACCAGCCGCCCGCCCGGCAGGGTGATCTTGAGGAACCCCTTCGGCACGTCGCTGTCGTCGCGGTCGAGGTGCACGCCGGAGCCTTGCAAGCTCGAATCCGCCTTCGGGAAGACGCGATGATTGGCGGGGATGATCCGCAGCTCCAACTCACGCCAGCCGCCGGAGGGGTCGTTCCAAATCAGGTCCTGCTGCCGGACGATGGTGTTGTTGCCGGTGTTCTCCCCGGCGACGCCGGCCGGAATCGCCGGAGTCTCCTCGATGCCGCCTTTCCTGATTGTAAACGAGAATACGCCGGTTTTCCGGTCGAACCCCGGATTCTCCCGGATCGCCGGATTCTCCTGGAACTCCGCGTTGGAGAAGGCGAGGAACTCCCCGCTTTTCCCGTCTTCGCGTCCGAGCTGCCAGACCAGTTTCTCCGCCGCCGCCGTCACGGCCAGCAGCGCGCACAGTACAGTTGGAGCCGTTTTCATTGTGCCTACTTCTGCCAACCGGCGGATTGATAGATGGAATGAGTCGTGCCGAAGGGGTAGATGTCATACGGATTGATCGTGGAGCCTTTCTCACTGCTCACATGCCCGTCGAGCCACTGGATGTTGACCCGGACGCTGTGCCGGGCATCCGGATAGGCGTAAGCGCCGCCGGCGCTCATCTGATACGGATCGACCCGCCAGAAGCCCTGCGGTTCGGGGTTGATCCCCGAGGCGGAGGTGCGCCGTCCGTCCAGAATCGAGATCAGCTGGGTCGGTTTCTTCACTTTGCTGATTTTTATCGACACGCTTTCAGGGCTGTCCAGCCGATAATTCATGCCGTAATCGGGGAAGTTCTTCATATCGAACAGTGTGCCGCTGGGGAAGGATGGGCAGCGGTAGACCGCTTCGCTTTTCAGGTACTCCGCGTCCCGCAGCGCCTCGTTCCAATGCGGCCGGAGGCTGACCGGACCGGCGACCGGGATGCAGTACCCCAACTGGTCGTCGGCGTAGATGTTGATTGCCTGCCCCAGCTGCTTCAGGTTGCCGACGCAGTTGGCGGCGCGCCCTCTCTCCCGCGCCTGCTGCAAAGCGGGCAGCAGCATCGCGGCCAAAATGGCGATAATCGCTATTACGACCAGGAGTTCGATTAACGTAAAACGCTTATTCATAATAACCTCACCGTTTTTGACGTTGCAGCTCATCAGCACAGGGCTCCTTGTTTCTTCAGCTGTTCGCGGATCACCTCCGGGTCGAGTTGGCGGGGCGTTTCCCCAGTCCGGACCGCCAGCGCCGCCGCCGTTCCCGCCGCCTCCCCGGTAATCATGCATTGCACCGTCGGCCGGATGCAGCCCGAGGCTTCATGCGTGGCCGACAGGCATCGGCCGGCGACCAGCAGGTTCTCGACCCCCTTCACGATCAGGCTGCGGAAGGGGATTTGGAAGAACCAGCGCGAGGGATAGGCCTCTTCCGGATCCTCCATCCATGCCGGCCTGGGGTCGATATCGATCGGATGCGCGCCGAAGCCGATGCAGTCCGGGAACGCTTCGGCATGGTAAAGGCTTTCGATTTCCAGCAGGAGGTCGCCGGTGATATGGCGGCTTTCGCGTACGCCGATCTCCGGAATCTGAAGCAGAAACGACTCCTGGAAGCCGGGCACCTGCCGGATGCTTTTCATCCAGCGGCCGACCCGCCCGGCGATGAGTTTTTCGGCGCAGCTCAGATCCTCCGCCCGGCAGCCGTCCAGTCCGTTGACGCTGGGGCAGCAGAGCGTGACCACGCCGGGCAGCGGGAGGTTGTAGACCTGGAACCAGCGGGCCGGAACCTTCTCCACATATTCGATGGCCTGCGGACTGCGGATATTGATGGTGGCCATCTCGCCCTTTTCAAAGCGCTTCCGGGCCTCCGCCAGCGTGAAACGGGCGAAGGGCTGCATGGAGAAGTGTTCGGGGCGGCGTTCGAGCCAGTCGAAGGTCTCCGCCAGCGTCACATTGCCGACCCGGAACATGACGCCCATGGGTTGCGTCTTGCCGTCCCGCTCCGGGGTGAAGCAGAGGTCCTGTCTGGTGACGCCGACGGTATATTCCGCCCCGGCGCGCACGGCGAGGTCGCCGTCGCCGGTGGCATCGACGAACTGAGTCGCAGGGACGATCTGGCGGCCGGACTTGGATTCCAGCACGACTCCTTCAATCTTGCCTTTTTTCCCGACGACGTCGACCAGCAGCGTGTGGAGGCGCAGTTGCACGCCCGCTTCGGCCATCATCTGAAGCAGCTCCCGTTTGAAGTCTTCCGGTGAGGTGAATACGTAGCTCCCGGCGGTATTGGAGTTGCCGATGGCGTAGCCGCCCCCCTGCAGGCGCTTGACGATCTCCATCGGGATGCCGCCGGCGATATGCAGCTCCGCAGGGTTCCGGGCCAACTCTTCCAGGTCGGCGGCATGCGCTTCGGCGCGGCCCGAAAACTTGGTGAACATGGTGATTCCGGCATTTCCCCCGGTGAGCATGCCGCCGAGGAATCCGGCCTTTTCCACCAGCAAGGTTCGAGCGCCGTTCCGGGCGGAGGCCAGCGCCGCGGCGACTCCGGCGGTGCCGCCGCCGGCGACCACGACATCGACCGGGGGGAGCACCTCCGCTTGAACTTCACAGGTTATTTTCTTTCCGGGCGTCATGATTCCTCCAGAGTTAAATTTATCTAATGTGCCAATTTCAAAAGTCAGTCCGGCGGCTTTCATCCTTAACGATGCCGATAAAATCCACTCGAACTGACTTTTGCAATTGCCTCTTATGTTAATTATACGACAAAAAGAGGAGGATGGCAATAGAAAAAAATCATGTTTGATTTGACAAAATCAAGATACGAAGCTATGTTTCCCGTATGGATCAAACGATGACTTCCGCCGAAATCCGGCAGTGCAACCAGCTGTTTCGCGGGAATACCGCATATCGCCGCAGTGTCCTGATCGGCCGTTGCCTGGTGCAGCCGCAGGAGATGGGCGTGATGCGGAGCCTTGCCCGGCGGCGGCCCGGTTTTACCGGCAACACCCTCGAGCTGGCCATCCTCATAGCCGGGAGTGTGGCAGCGGAGATGAATGGGGTCGAATTGGCGCTGGTTCCCGGCGACGCGGCCGTCCTCCCCGCAACGAGGAAGTTCCGCAGTCATAAACCGGCGGAAGGACTTGCGGTGCTCCGGCTCCCTTTTCAGGTTCACGGCAAGGAAAACGAAAGCCGCCGGTTGCTGGAGGAGCTGAATCGAGGCATCCTGCGCATTCGGTACCGGCTCTCCGGCTTTGACGCCATCACTCGCCGGATTATGTTCGCGACCCGGCGAAAGCCGCCCTATTTCGACGAACAGCTGCGCTGTCTGGTGGAGGAGCTGCTGATCGAACTCCTGCGGGGGATCCTGCCGGAGCTGCCGCAATCCGGCGAGGATTCGCAGACACGGCAGCACTTGCGCGGCGGCAATCCCGAGAAGTTGATTGAAGCGGTCAAGTTTTACATTCACGACAACGCTCACCGGTTCTTGCGTCCCTCGGAAGTGAGCGGCCACTTCGGCCTGACGCTGAACCACCTCAATCAGATCTGCCGAAAATATGAAAAGCGCACACTGCTCAAGATCATCTGGGAGAGTAAAATTTCCCTGGCCTGCAACCATTTGACCCATTCGCAGCAGACCGTCCGGGAGATTTCCGCTTTGCTCGGCATTGACGATGTAAACTACTTCTGTCACCGCTTCAAGCAACTGACCGGATGCACGCCGCTCGAATTTCGCCAAGGTTACGAACGGTTTTCACTCCGGTAGGCGGCGGGGGAGACGCCTTTGCTCTGTTTGAACCGGCGGCAGAAATAGGCGGCGTCGTCGATGCCGAGCGAGGCGGCAATGTCTTTGATCTGGCGGTTCGTGCCATTGAGAAGCTTGCAGGCGAGCGTCATTTTCCGATCCCAGATCAGTTGCCCGATGGTGCGGCCGCAATAGCGTTTCAAAATTGCATTCAAGGAGTTGACGCCGACGCCGACATGCGCGCTTACTTCGCCGGGCGTGAGGGGGCGGTAGGAGTTGTCGTTCACGAAGAACTTCACCGCGTCCACCAGGCCGCGGGAGTTGGCGCCATCCGGTTCGGCCCCGTCCGGCGTTTTCGAAGAGGCGTTCCCGGCGGGGAGCATGAGGTTGAAGAGTTCAAGCAATGCCTGTTGCGACAGAGAGCGCAGTTTTTCTTCCAGGTAACCGGCGTTATTCAGGACGGTCCGGATCATTTCATCGACGATTCCGGCGAATGCCGCAAACCCGGAGACATGGTAAACGGCCTGCCGGATATGGTCGCAAAATTGCCGTTGCGCGGCGCGCGCCTCTTCATCCCGGCAGATGATGTAAAACATGAATCCGAACACCAGGGCGCCCGGCGTCCGGAGCTGCCAGTGGTGCGATACCTCCGCCGGAATCACGACGGCATCCCCTGCGCCGAGTTCGATCTCGATACCGGATTCTTCGATGGTGTAGGTCACTTTCCCGTCGAGCAAGAGGGAGTATTCGCAGGTCCGGTGCGTATGGCTGCGGTTTCTCTCGCTGCCCAGGGGATTGCCCAGGTGCATCACGTGCGGCTGAAGCTGGAGCTTCCCCACCGGAAACAGCTCCTTGAAGTCGTGGAGGGAGTTGAACACGGCGTTGAGACGGATCAGGGAATCGGCAGATTCCGCTCCGTTCTTCCGGTTTCGCCCGGCGTCCCATCCGCAATCGGTTTGCAAGATAAAATCCTCATCAGCTGGGTTAATTTCAAAGTGAGAGGCGTAATTAACGATCTACCGAGGCTTTACTTTACCATTGAAACGTATCTTTTTCCAATGCTGGGAGAAAAATTGGACGAATAGAGGTGTTTTCACGGATTCTTAAAATGGTTCATTCGTCCCACTGGAAGCATTACGTGGGAGTGGTTTCGGACGTCCGTGGAAAGATCCAGTCAGAAATGATGTTTCCCTGAGCATCCAATGTTTTCGTTGAAGAGAAAGTTCCGGTTGCCATTTACGCGATGATCGTGAAGAAAAAACGTGCAAAAAACGGGTTGGGTACGCGGGCGTCGATGATTTCAGCATGGGTGCGGCCATTGATTCCGTCTTCCGCAGCTTCGTTGATGCGGAGGGAGAGCTCCGGATTGGAAAATCCGAAATCGGAAATGGTTTCGGATTCCCAAAGTAGATACTTCTCGGAACGGATCATTTCGGGAAGGTTCATTCCCATTCCCCTTCTTCGTAAAGATCGGGGGCGTTGGCTTCGAGGAAGCGGATGGCGGCGACTTCAACGCCGTTGTTCCAGCTGAACCAGCTGTGTTTCCAGGGCTCGGGGTTGAATCCGCGCTTTACCGCTTCTTCGAGGATTTCGGCGATGGTCATTTCGTTGATTTTCATGGTGTGATTCCTTTCAGCGATGGTTGTTGATGATTTGGTAGATTTCTTTGACGCGATCGACGTTGCAGAGGGGTGGGTTGCGGCGGAGCTGATGACGATGTTGCCGCAGCCGAGGATTTGCTGGATCAGCGTCTGGGTGTAACTGACGCTCTGAATTTCGTTCAGTCGCAAAGTCTGGCTGAAGCGGGTCAGAACGCCGCCTTCGCTGGTAACTCCCTTGGTCGAAACGATGTAGAATTGATTCTTGCGCAGGAGAACGATGTGAAGAATCCGGATCGAGGTGAGCAGCGGAATCAGGAGCATACCGAGGGTGATGATTCCCTGGTTCATTTCCCCGCCGTTTAAAAGGGTTCTGGCGAGGCCCCCGGCAAGCAGTGTTCCAAGACCGATGCTCAACAGGATTCCGATGGCGAACCAGATGGTGTTCCAGACGTTTTTGATGATGAAAAGAAGGCGGTTGCCTTTGACCCGGAAGAGAATTTTTTCGTTGCTTTGATTCAAGTTGGGTTCAATACCTCGACCCTTTGGGTCGACTTCAGTGAAATTCAGTGTAGATGTTTGGTAGAGCTTTTGTCGGGTAGGGCTGTCTGTCCTCAGACAGCCGTTCTCGCTGTACGGTCTTCAGGGTATGAATTTGTGATAAAACGTATTGGTCTCTCTCTTCTCCGGCGTAGGTTGGGGGCGCGGTTTCACCCCAAAGCCCCTGCAACGTGAACGG
>JAVBRV010000330.1:0-18582 GCA_031547585.1 Victivallaceae bacterium | reverse complement strand
GTATTCGTCGAGGTCAGGAACGGCAATAAATTTTTATTAAAATCGGGTATGTCCGCCATGCAGAACCTCTTGCAAAACTCGGTCCGGTTTTCAGTCGTTGCAGTTTCGGAAATCACATCGGTGAACTTGAAATATAATTCTCCACCAAGGGAATTACAAATTGAAATTCCAAGAAACTGTGGGAACTTCAAACTTCAGGCTATTGCTTTTTCTCCGGGTCGTGCTATCTTTTATGGAATTCCCAACCTCGGAGAAGGTGATGAAAAAGTTCGATTCCGTCCTGCAATCGGTTCAGGAGAACCTGTGGAACCGCTTTATCGGCGAAGATTCCGTGCTGCTCGATTACGTCGGATTGAACGGCGAAGTCTCCCTGCCGACGCCGGGGGAGTGCCGGCTGAATCAACCGAACGCGCTCGGTTGGTGGTCGCCGATCGAAAACGGCGGCTTCTTCAACGGCGACTATCTCATTGGTCTTTGCGCCGGATACCGGGCGAATCCGGAGCCGGAGTTGCGCGACAAAATTCGCCGCCTGGTCCTCGGCTTGTACCAGTTGCAGAACGTCTGTTCCGTTGAGGGGTGCATTGCCCGCGGCCTCGGCAGTGACGGGCAGTGCCATTACCCCGCCTCCTCCAACGATCAGGTGGTGCCCTGGATGCTCGGGCTTCGCGCCTATTTGGCGAGCGGCATTCCGGATGAAGTCGAGGCGCTGGAGTGCCGCGACCGCCTTCGGTGGCTGCTGGACGGCCTGCGGGCAAACGACTGGAAGGTTCCGGGGGACCTCCCCGGGTTCGACCGGGGGAGTCTTCTCAACGACCACAATGAGCTGGAGTGCCGCCTCTCCGCGGTTCATATCGCCATCGCGACCCGGATTCTGGGGGAGCTGGACGGCGACTTTTCGCTTCATACGCAGTATCTCGATCTGCCGTTCAAATGCGGGAAGACGCGCCGGGAGTTTCTCGGCGAAGGTTTCCCGGCGCTGAAACCCTGGCAATGCTGGTTTACCTCCCACAGTGTTTACGCCCTGCGGGAGCTGCTGCGGGGGGAGGAAAATGAGAGTTACCGCCGCGCCCTTGCCGCTACCGGGGAAGCGGCTTCCCGCCACATTCCGCTCTGGAAGGATTACCGGCCCGGCCTCGTGTTCACGCCGGAGTGGCGCGTCATGCTCGCTCCCTGGCGGGAACAGACCAACTGCGAGGAAGCGCAGGCCTGCGCCTATGAGGAGATCGCTCTCTGGGAAGAAGCCTCGCCCGCGATTCGGATGGAAAAGGCCACCCTGATGCCGGCGCTCTCCGCCGCCTGGATCGTGCTGCTCTCCGAAGACGCCGCTTTGATCGAGCGGAACCTCCCCGCCATCGAAGAGCTGCTGCTCTCCCTCGATTGTTCCCGGCTCCACTACGCGGCGTTCTTCTACGCCGAGAACGTGATCCACGAACTGGCTCTATTGAGCTGATTGGTGGCGCGGCAGGGTTTTCAGGCGCTCGAAGACGGGGTTGCCTTTGCCCCAGAGGAAGATCGAGAGCTCGATCGCTTTCGCGACGATGAGTCCGTGCGAGAGGACGGCTTCGAAGAAGCGCTCGCGGCCGTCGGCGGGGGATTCTTCACCGGCGGCCCGGCGAAAGAGATCGGGGTCGCGCAGCCAGCCGCGCGCCGCCATCGCCCCCGCCGCGCCGGTTTCGTGCACCAGCTCCGCCATCCCGGCGGCGGTTTCCAGGTCACCGTTGACGACGAGGGGGAGGGGGGCAACCAGCTCCACGCCGCGCTTCAATCGTTCCAGGCGGCCCTCCGCCGGGAGGTACTGTTCGCGGGCGGTCCGGTAGTGGAGGAAGAATTGCGACACGGCCCCGGTTTCGGCCAGAAGCGGCAGAATCGTCTCCATCTCCTCGGGCGACTCCCAGCCGGTGCGCAGCTTGATCGACAAGGGCGTATCGGGAATCGCCTCCTTGACGACCTTCGCGAGTTCGGCCATCCGGGGGGGATTCCGCAAAGCCCCGGCGCCCGCGCCGCCCGAGGTCACCTGACGGCTGGGGCAGCCGAAGTTGAGGTTGATCCCCGCCGCGCCGAGATCGACGAAGGCTTTCGCGGCTTCGGCGATGATGGGCGCATCCACCCCCATCAGCTGCACCGTCACGGGAACCCCCTCCGCCCGGAAAGGCGCGTAAAAGGCTTCCAGATGTTTCGTGCGCGGGCAGGCGTTGGAGAGCCGCAGAAACGGCGTCATCCAGCGCTTGACGAGCTGCAATTCATTCGCCGCCCGGAGGAGGGAGTCGGTCATCACCCCCTCCATCGGGCCCGGCCAGAATTCACTCAAGCGCGCACCTGGCCGATGATTTCCGACACCGAAGCGTAGCCGTGGCGGTCGAGGTAGGCGTTGATCCCTTCGATCACCTTGAGGGGGGCGAAGGGGTCGACGAAGTTGGCCGTTCCCACCGCCACCGCCGTCGCGCCCGCCAGCAGGAACTCCACCGCGTCCTCGCCGGTCATGATGCCGCCCATGCCGATAACCGGAATTTTCACCGCCCGGCTCGCTTCGTAAACCATCCGCACCGCCACCGGTTTCACCGCCGGGCCCGAGAGTCCGCCGGTCTTGTTGGCGATCTTGAACTTGCGCGTCTCGATATCGATGGCCATCGCCGTCAGGGTGTTGATGAGGGAGACCGCGTCGCTGCCCGCCCCTTCGACCGTCTTGGCGAATTCGCCGATGTTGGAGACGTTCGGGCTGAGCTTGGTGATGAGGGGAAGTCTGGTCGCCTTGCGCACCGTCGCCACCACTTCGGCGGCGAGCTTCGGGTCGGTCCCGAAAGCGACGCCGCCCGCCTTGACGTTGGGGCAGGAGATATTGATTTCGAGGGCGGCGATGCCCTCCTTTTCACTTTCGAGGCGGGCGGCCACTTCGCCGTATTCGGCGATGGAGTTGCCCCAAATGTTGACGATCACGGCGGCGCCGGTCTTCCGCAGGAAGGGCATATACTCTTCGCCGTGAAGGAATTTTTCCACTCCCGGCCCCTGGAGGCCGATGGCGTTCATCATGCCGCCGGTGACTTCGGCGACGCGCGGCGTGGGGTTGCCGTGCGAGGGGGTCATGCGGATGCCCTTCACCACCACCGCGCCGAGGCGGGCGATGTCGTAGTATTTATGGTATTCGAAGCCGTACCCGAAGGTTCCGGAGGCGGTCATCACCGGGTTTTTGAGGGTGAGGAAACCGAGGTTGGTGGTAAGGTCGGCCATGGATCAATCCTCCGTCCAGACGTCGTTGAGTGGGAAAACCGGACCCTCGGAACAGGTCCGGGCGTAGCGCCAGCCTTCGGCGGTATCCGCCTTGACCTTGATGACGCAGCTGAAGCAGGCGCCGACGCCGCAGCACATCAGGTGGTCGATGCTGAGCTCGCCATCCAGCCCGTGCATGCGGAGCAGCTTCGCCAGCGCCATCAGCATCGGGTGCGGTCCGCAGGCGTAGAAGTGAAAGCGCTTGCCGGGGTTCTCGCAAAGCAGCTCCTCCACCAGCCGGGTGACGAAGCCTTTGGCGCCGCGCGAACCGTCGTTGGTGGCGAGCCGGACGTCCATCCCCGCCTCGCGGTAGAGATCGTCGAGAATGATGTCGCCGTCGGAGCGCGCACCCATCAGGAAGTAGCCTTTCTCTTCGCCGAATTCATGGGTAAGCAGGTAGGTCGCCGCCGCGCCGTAGCCGCCCGCCACGATCACCGGCGTGGTGTGGGGGGGGAGGGGGCCGAAGCCCTTGCCGAGGGGGCCGAGAAGGTCGCAGACCGCGCCGGGCTGCAAGCCTGCCAGCGCCGCCGTACCGGTGCCGACTACTTTGTAGACCACCGAGAGCGCCCCGTTGGCGGTGTTGTGAATGCTGAAGGGACGCCGCAGGATGCGGTCGAGGTGATCGCCGATGCGGACATGGACGAACTGCCCCGCCCTGGCCGTGCGGCACAGCTCCGGCGCGTGGAAGCGGACGAGGTGGTAATCGCCCTTCAGCCGCTCGTTGGTGATGATTTCGCCACTCTTCATTTACAGATCCTGAAGGTAAGGGTTGGCGGCCCGCTCCCGGGCGACTGTGGTCGCCGGGCCGTGGCCGGGGTAAAGCCGGGTCGAATCCGGCAGGGTGAGTATCCGGGTTTTGATCGACTCCAAAAGAGTGTCGGTGTCGCCGCCGGGGAGGTCGGTCCGGCCGACCGAACCCGCGAAAATGGTGTCGCCCACGAAGCAGTCGGTCCCGAAGAGGAGCCCGCGCCCGCCCGGCGTATGCCCGGGGAGGGGGAGCACCCGGAAGTCCTCTTCTTCGCCGAAATCGACCGGCGCGGGGAGGTTCTTCGCGGCGGGGAGCCAGGGGGGCAAGGCGTTCTCGGGACTCCGGTAGAAGGCCTGGTCGGGCGCGCCGATGGAGGCACGGTCGATTTTCAGCGCCTTCGCCACTTCGCCCGCCGCCGCGATATGGTCGATGTGAGCGTGGGTGAGGAGAATGCGCGCCTCGGAGAAGGGGAATTCATGCGCCGCGTCGATGATCTCCGGCGCGTCGCCGCCCGGGTCGATGACGTAGAGGCGGTGCTTCTCCTCAAGGTATACCAGATAGCAGTTGGTTTCGAGGAGTCCGGCGGGGATGGTGACGATGCGCATTATTCGGCCTCGCGGGTAAGGATGACCCGTTCGCTGGAGAGCTTCGAGAGCTCTTCCTGAAGGGCGACGAGTTTGCCGTACTCTTCCGGCCGGATGAGCTCAATGGGGCGCGTCAGCGACGCCTCCACCCGGAGGACGCGCTTGCCCGGCTCGAATTCGCAAACGTATTCAGTGGTGCCGGCCTCTCCGGAGGCGCTGCGGCGCGGACGATCTTCGACCGCCCGGTAGCCTTCGGGCAGCGTGATCCGGTAATTCCGCTTATACTCATAGCGGTCGCCGCAAAGGACGGGGGTCTTGCGGCTCTTTTCGGCGGTGCGCACGAGTCCGGCCAAGTCGGAGAAGCCCGGCAGCGCGAAGCTGAGGTAGCTGCCGGAAGCCGAGGCGAAATCGGGAACCCTGACCCGGTAGGCGACCACGCCTGCGCCATCCCGCTCCTTGAACTCCGGACCGGCTTCCAGCACGGCCGATTGCGAGAAGGCCGCCGCCAGCTCCTGGCGGTACTGCTTCTTCAATTCGGGGGTGAATTCGCTGTACCGGCGGTTTTCACTTTCGAAGCCGCTTCCCGTATAGCGATTGATCACGTCGATCACCGCCGAACCGTCGGCGGCGAGGCGGATGTCGCAGCGGCTTTCATTGGCGGTGGCTTCGCCCTTGCGGGGGGTGATGGTCAGCAATCGCCCGGAGCCGAGGTCGAGGCCGATGTTGTTTTCGGCGTTCACCGCCCCGAGTTGGGCGTACCAGCTGGTGTCGTTGAGGTAGCAGTCGCTCCCCGGCAGGTGGAGGAGCAGTGAACCGAAGGCCAGAAGGGGATACTCCCCGAGCCGGGTCAGCTCTTCCGGCAGGGCCGCGAGGTCGGAGGCGGCGACGAAGTTGAAGTCGACCTTCGCCCGTTTCAGCAGCGCCGCCAGCAGCAGCGCCCGGTCGGCGGAGTTGCCGTAGCCCGATTGCAGCGTGACCTCGGGGTTGGAGAGGGCGGTGAGGGGGAGGGCGTTGAGCGCCGGTCCGGCGGCGCGGATCCGCTTGGCGACCCAGTCGCGGATGATTGGAATCTCGTCGCCGGGCTTCTTCGCTTCGGCCAGCAGTTGAACGGCCAGGCGGTCGACCTCGGGCATTGGTTCGGCGAGGCGCGCTGCCAGCGCTTCCCGGAGCTGTCGGGCGTAGAGGGTGTAGTCCCCGGACGAGAGGAAAATGGTCGGCGCGAAAAAGCGGGCCGGGGCGGCGTTGGGTTCGCGGGGAATGGCGGGCAGGTTCTCCATCTGCCACAGGCGGTTCTTCCCGTCGGAGAGCTCACGGACGCCGAAAGGCGCGGGGGAGGTTTTGACGGGGACGCTGCCCGGCCGGAGAATCACCTTCTGCGACTGCTGCGGCGCGGGGTCCGGCAGCGAGGTGTAGCCCGAGAAAAACGGCTTCCCTTTGACCCGCAGGGTGATGCTGCTTTCGACCACCGCGCCCGGAACCACGCCGGGCAGGCTGGCGACCAGGATCTTCGCGCCGGGGTAGCGGGGGGCGGCTCCGGCGCCGGGGGCGTCCATGCGGTTCAGCTCTTCGGGGCCGAGCTTGCGGATTGAACCGTCGGGGGCGGTGACGGTGGCCTCGATGTCGGCCTCCTCCCAGACGGGATTGTAGCTGATCCGGAGTTCGGAGTGGTTCTTGACTCCGGCATAGTTGAGGATCCGCCGTCTCTCCGAATGGCGGCGAACCCAGTCGGTGGCGCTCTGAAGCTCGTAGGAGTTCTCGGCATCGAGGACGAAGGAGTCGGCCCCGGGGAAGGCTTTCGTCAGCTCTTCGGTGGTGAGTTTGGCGAAATCGATCCGGGCGATGGGGAGGGCGCGTTCGGCGGCGTCGAGTTCGCGGAGCGCCGCTTTCAGCTTCAGGTAATCAACGGGCTTCACTTCGACGCTGTCGACGGTAAAGCGCTTTTTGCCGGAGAGGAGGGTTCCCTCGAGCGAAAATTCACGGCTCCATTCAAGGAGGTTCGGCGTGCCGCCCCGGCCGGGGGAGGGGAGCTGGAGGACCCGGCAGGCGGGGGGCAGCTCCAGGGTGAACTCCTCGGTGATGCCGCAGGTCGAGAAGAGCTGAAGGTCGTAGCGGCGGCTTTCGAGATCCACCGCGTCGAGGACGAATCCCGCCGCGCCGAAGTTGGCGCCGTAATCGGGCGTCTGGAGGAGGAATTCGGCGGTGCCGCCGGCGGGGAGGCTGTTCCCCGCTTCGAAGGTGAGTTCGACCGAGAGCGGCGTCGCCATGTCGCGGACGTCGGCGGGGGTGATTTCGAGCTTCTTCAGCTCCGCCCCCGGAATCGCCGCTTTCAGCTGGCGGGCGAAGAACTGGCGGCGGAACTCCGGCTGCCAGCGCGAGAAGGCGGCGCGGTACATCTGGTCGTTGACGCCGTCGAAGTGGAAGGTGCTGCCGCCGGAGAGGGTGCCGTCGGGGGAGACGGCGGCGCGGGTGACGATGCGGAGAAGGTTCTGCGCGGCCGGGGGAACCGGCGAACGCAGCAGCGTCTCCCCTTCCGGCTTGGCCACCAGGTAGCTCATGTTGGAGAGGGTCGAGGGCAGGAGTTCGGTGGTGGTTTCATAGGTCGGGTCCATCAGCTGGTAGTCGCCGGGGGCGCGCTCAACGCAGGCGATGGCGTGGTTGAAGTAGGTGTTCGGGACCTCGCTGTCTTTGGGGTCGCCCGCCATGAAGAGGACGGGGTAGGCCTTGAATCCGGCAAGTTCCAGCATGGCCACGAGAAGCGCCGCCTTGTCGCGGCAGACGCCGTAGCGGCGATCGAAGGTCATGGAGACGTCGTGAGGTTCATAGCCGGGGGCTTCGGCCTCGGCGGTGATGCCCATGTAGCGGATGTTCTGCGAAACGAACTGGAAGAGCGCCATGATCTTCTCGTCGTCGTTTTTACAGTTCTTGATGAGCTCGGCGGTCTTTTCGCGGATCGCCGGGGTGACCGCGTCGAGGCGGGGCCGCGACAGATTGTAGTACCAGCGGGAGATTTCGCGCCAGTCCTTCGCGGTGCTGACCAAGAGGCGTTGGACCGCCGTGTAGAGGGCGGGCATGGAGGGCTCGGGGATCGCCTGCGGCACGTTGCGGGCGATCCAGGTGTAGCGGATGCGGTCGCCTGCTTTCTCCTCGTTGTATTCGACGGTTCCGGGGACTTCGTTCTTGATCGTTTTGACCGCGAGGGGGCGCGCGGCGGGGCCGTCGATCCGGACTTCGTAGTGGAGGACGGGGATGTCCGATTGGAGCAGCGTGATTTCGGTCCAGACATTGGGGATCCGCGCTTTGATTTCGGTGCGCTTCGACAGGACGTGGAGGATGTCGCCGATCTCCAGCTCCGGCAGGGTGACGGAGAGCACTTTCTGGGCGGGGTCGTAGATGTTTTCGCTCATCTGGCTCGCGCTGATGGTCTCCTTGCCGTGGAGCTTGGCGTCGACGGAGATTACCCGGCCGTCGGGTTTGATGACTTCAAGGGTCGGCACTTCGAGCTTGCCGTAGCTGGTGTTGTAGTAAAATTTCAGTTCGCGCAGTTCGGCGCGGCCGGTTTCCGTAAGAACCTTCTGGTAGAATTCATCGATGGAGACATCGAGGCCGTCGGCCTGGTAGACGATGGTTTCAAGGTTGTAGAGGAGAACCGATTTGGCGTCCGGGTAGCGTTCGCTGTCGGCGGGGATGGCGAGGATTTCCGCCTTCCCCGGCTCCACTGCCGGAAGGAGGGGGAAAAGGGCGAGGGCGAAAAGAAGAAAGAAGAGACGAATCGGTTTCATAACGGGTCCTCCCGGTTGAAATTGTGAAAATTACCTGGCGCCCCGGCAGAGCAGCACTTCCTTGATGGTTTTGAGGAAGATGAAGAGATCCATCCAGATCGACCAGTTCATGATGTAATACATATCGAGGTGCACCCGGCGTTCGTAGGTGGTGGCGCTCCGGCCGGAGACCTGCCACAGACCGGTGATGCCGGGCTTGACCCGTTTGAAGATGTCGTAGTAGTCGCCGTACTGCTTCACTTCGGCGCGGATGATCGGGCGCGGGCCGATCACCGACATATGCCCGAGGAGGACGTTCCAGAATTGGGGCAGCTCATCGAGGCTGGTGCGGCGGAGGAAGAGGCCGATTTTGGTGATGCGGGGGTCGTTTTCGAGCTTGAAATTCCGCCGCCACTCCTGCTTGATATCGGGATTGGCCTTGATGAGTTCGCGGAGCCGCTGGTTGGCGTCCTTATACATGGTGCGGAATTTGAGGACGGGGATCGCCCGCCCGTCCAGCCCCAGGCGGATCGAGGAGAAGAGGACCGGCCCCGGGCTCGTCAGCTTGATGAGAAGCGCCAGCACCAGGAACAGCGGCCAGAGCGTCAGGAGCGCGAAGAGCGCGAAGAACACCTCCAGCATCCGCTTGAGAAAACGCGGCCAGGCGAGGAGCAGGGCGACCTTCAACTCCAGCGCGAAGAAGCCGTTCAAGTCATGCAGCGAGGTCCAGGCCGAGGGGAATACCTTGTCGTCCGGAACAATGAGGATGTGACGGAAGAACTTTGAATATTTCCCCAGCAGCACCTTCACCAGCGGCAGCGGCAGGCAGAAGATCGCGTATTGGAAGTGTCGGTGGGGGAGCAGCTTCGGCGCTTCGTCGAGTTTTCCCAGCAGCGGAACCTCCAGTCCCTCCGCCCGGCTTTCGTCGTCGTCGAAAAAGGCGACCGGCGTCAGTCCGAGGCTGGAGCTGCGGATCAATTCGTCATAGACCATCCGGCCGGTGCGTCCCGCGCCGAAGATCACCGCCGGAATAGTTCCGAAACGGCTGAGGGCCAGCGCCAGGTGAACCAGCCAGCGGCCGAAAGGGACGAGGACCAGCGCCGGGACGCAGCCGAAAATCAGGATGAAACGCGAATAGTTGCCGATGTTCCTTGCGAGGAAGACATATAAAATGAGGAGGAGGAAGGTCATGCAGAGCGACAGCGTCGTCCGCCGGAACTCCTCAATCTGGTTGAAGGCCAGCCCCGGATACAGCACGTTGCCGTGATACACCCGGAAGAGCATCCCGGTGAAGATGAACACCAGTCCGATCGGCCAGAGCTGAACGTAGGTCAGGAGCTCGTAGTCGCCGATGCCGATGGCCAGATAAAACCAGGCAGTAAAGAGCAGCGCCGCGTAAACGGCCAGAAAGTCGGCCAGCATCAGCAGCAGCACCCGGATTCGAATCGATCCCATCGTTCTCTTCCCTTCAATTATACTAACCACAATATACAGCCGTTTTGTGTTTCGCGCAAGGCGACTTTCTCTTGTTTTCACGGCTCCATGGTGATATCTTATAAAATAGCGAGATAAGAAATGGAGTTATTTGATGCATATGCCCGACGATTACGCCTCCTGGCAGCGGCAACTGCCGGTTCCTGTTTTCGATGAAGAACCCGGCTACCTCGAGCTCTACCGGACCGCCTGGGAGCTGGCGCGGCAGCACCGTCTCGACCTCCCCGGCATGCCGGTCACTCCTTACATGGATGAAGGCTTCTGCGATACCGATATCTGGATCTGGGACAGCTGCTTCATGAGCTTATTCTGCAAGTACGCCCCCTCGGAATTCCCCGGCGTCGAAACGCTGGAGAATTTCTACCGCGTTCTCTACGGCGGCGCCCGGCTGCCCGTCATCACCTCCTGGAACGCCCCCAAATGGGCCTGCCCCGCCCCCGGAACCCGGCAGGAGATGGTCGTCCATATCGCCGACAATCCGCCGCTCTTCGCCTGGGCCGAATACGAGAACGCCCTCTTCACCGGCGACCTCGGCCGTGTCCGGCGGGTGCTGAAAAAGGAGTACCTCCAGAAGCACTGGCACTGGCTGGAATCACTGACCGCAGCGGAGGTTCCCCCCGGGGTCCGCTGCAAAACCTGCTGGGTGAGCCATCCTGAAGGCTATTTCTGGGAGGGCGGCCGCAGCGGCATGGACAACACACCGCGCGGACGCCTCGGCGCCTCCGCCCCCATGGAGCGGCCGAACAACCCCGTGATGTACTGGCTGGACGCCATCGTCCAGCAGGGGCTCGCCGCCCTCTCCATCGCCCGGCTGGCCGCCCTGACCGGCGACGCCGCGCTCGAAAGCGAGTGGCTGGCGCGCTACGAAGCGAAAAAGGAGATCGTCAACCGCCTCTACTGGGATCCGGCGGATGGCTGCTACTACGACGTCGACTCCATCACCCGGCGTCCGATCCGGGTGCTGACGCCCGCGAGCTTCTGGCCCCTGACCGCCGGCATGGCCGACGCGGCGCAGACCGAAGCGATGCTGAAGATCATCGAATCGCCGGAGAAGCTGGGCGGCGAATACCCCTGGGTCTCCCTGTCGCGCGACGACGCCGATTTCAATCCGGCCGACGGGCATTACTGGCGCGGCGCGGTCTGGCTGCCGACCGCCTACGCCGGACTCCGCGGCTTGGCGAAGTACGGCAAATTCGAGACCGCCAACGCCACCGCGCGGCGGCTGGTCGGGCAGATGTACCGCACCTGGTGCAACTACGAACCGCATACCATCTGGGAGTGTTACAGCCCGAATTCCTGCGAACCGGCCCGCTCCTGCGACGAGAGCAACCGGATTGTACGTCCGGATTTCTGCGGCTGGTCGGCCCTGGGGCCGATTTCGATCTTTCTCGAATTCGTGATCGGCTTGCATAAGGTGGATGCTTTCCGCAAAGAGGTGCATTGGGCGCTCCCCGCGGAAATCAAGGGGAAGCTCGGCGTGCGCAACCTCTCCTTCGGCGGCATCCATCTCGATCTCATTTATGAGAACGGCGTCATTGAAGCGGTCTCCACCGGCAGTTGCCGGTTGCTGCTGGCGGACGGACGCGCCTTCGCCATTCACCCTGGCAAACAGGAGTTTACGCTCTGATTTTCGGCGGGTGAGATAATTGCAAAAATCATCGGGCAGCTCGCGGGCAACGTTTTGGAGGGGGGGCGAGAGACGATGAGCTATGGCGGCTGGCCCACACGGAGAAACACGGAGTTACACGGAGGGACACGGAGGCCGAAATGCGGCACACCACGCAGCGGCGGCTTCGGCCTCCGTGTAGCTCCGTGCTTCTCCGTGTAGCTCCGTGCTTCTCCGTGTAGCTCCGTGCTTCTCCGTGTAACTCCGTGTGAGCCGATCGCCATGGCGAGTTCAATTTTTATCATGCCGCCAAAAACGTTGATTTCTGCAATTACCTCTCGTGAGGCGTAGCGGCAATGATGACAAAATCCGACAACTGCTCGCAATAACCGTATTATATTTGGAAAAAAACGTTTTATCTCTTGACAAATCCACTCTTCTCTGTCATAATATATACATTGGATAAAACGTTTTTATCGGGATATGGAGTTTGCAATGCCAAAAGTTGGAATTCGCATGGTGGCCGAGGAAGCCGGAGTATCAATTGGAACTGTGTCTAAGATCATGAATCCAAACTCCGCGAATAATATCAACGTTTCCGCCGCGACCCGCCGGAAGGTGCAGGAAGCTGCGACAAAGCTGAATTATCAGGCGAGTTACGGGGCCAAGTTATTGCGGGGCGAGAGTTCTCAAACCATCGGTTTTGCCATGTCGCTGCCCGGCGACCACAGTTACGCCTACCTGTCGCGGTATATTCTTCGACTGCTGAACGGAGTGGGACGGGCTGCCAGTGAACAGGGTTATCAAATCTTGTTGCTGAACGGCATTGATTACCGGAGATTTCTCGACGTTAAGCGATTGGATGCCTTGATCATCAACGGCTTTGCTCCGGTCAACAACCCCCGGCAGCAGGAGATGGACGAACTGTTCGCTCATTTTATGCGGCATGACTATCCGTTTGCGGTGATTGGCGGTCACGGCGCCGAGAGCTCCATTCCCTGTTTTTACGCAGACAACGCCGGCGGCATGCAACAGATCGTGGAACTGCTCCAACGCAAAGGAATTACCGATGTTGGATTTGTGGGTGAGTTGACCTTGAATCCGCAGTATGATCACCAGCAGAGGCTGGAGGAACTCCGCCGCCGTCTCGCTCTCCACAACATCGCACTGAACGAACGGGGAAGTGTGTTCCGGGCCGGAGGAGATGTCCCGGAAATTCCCCGCGTTGGCGCTTATGCCCGGATGGATGGTCAAACCGCAATGGATATTCTTTACCGGCGCGGAACGGTTCCGCGTTGCATCGTATGCGGCAGCGATGCTATTGCCGCCGCTGTTCTGAAACGGGCACTCGAACTTGGAATCAAAGTCCCGGAACAACTCGGAATCATTGGTTTCGATGACGATCCCGATGTCGACATGTTCAATCCGGGACTTACCACGGTACACCAGATGTTGGAGGAAGCCGGCGAACTTGCCGTAGAGTATGTCCTTGAGAAAATCCGCAACCCGAAGACCAGTGTCGTCAATATGCAACTCAAAACAACCCTGAAAGAGAGAGGTACCGTATGAAGAAGTTGCACCGTCAACAAAGCAGGGAGAGTGTTATGGAAAAGAAAATATTTTTTACGCTGATAGAGTTGTTGGTGGTTATTGTCATTATCGCCATCCTGGCCGCCATATTGCTGCCTGGTTTGAACAAAGCCCGCAGCAAAGCCAGATTAACCGGTTGCATGAATTCGCAAGGTCAACTGGGGAAAAGTCTTCTGTTTTATGCCAATGACAACCGGGATTTCATTATGAGTGTCATGGGGGATCCAACCGGTTGGGGGAAGAGTAATTCGATAGCGTGGAATTATCTGCTCTGCCGGGAAGGATACGTTCAGTATAACTACCAGGATCACAGTAATTTTATGAAAGACGGCTACATCAGCCGCAAGCAGGCCGCCAAGCCTGGAATTTTGGGATGCTGGGAGGAGTTTACAGCCGACACGGGTACGCAATACGCCATGTGCTATGCATGGGATTCAAACTCCTGGAATCCG
Organism: Victivallaceae bacterium; assembly: GCA_031547585.1. Classification (GTDB taxonomy): domain Bacteria; phylum Verrucomicrobiota; class Lentisphaeria; order Victivallales; family Victivallaceae; genus Victivallis. The sequence continues at coordinate 5,086 of JAVBRV010000330.1, read as the reverse complement.
GGTTACGACAGTAATCCTACTTTGGCGGTGGGATATAAGTTGACCAAGACCCGCCGTCCTTCTCAGCGGTGTTTGTTGGCGGAAAGCACGGTGAGTGGAGCGCCCTTGTTCCAAACCGACTGGGGACTTCCCCTCTGGTATCGAATCAGTGTAATCAGTCCTAACGTAGCTACGCCTCATGAAAATAGAAATCGAACCAATATCACCTGTATGGATGGACACAGTAAATCGCTGACTTATTCTCAATTTTTGGTAAACAGGAATAACGAAAACGATTGGTTCGGTGTTCGCACCCCTTAACGTAGAACGGAATGATAATGAAACGCATTTTTGCACTTGCCGTCGCACTTTTATCGACAACTTCGCTTCTTGCGGTATCCTTTGCCCGGGTAGATCTTTCCGCAGTACAAAAAGAGGGCGGAATCAAGCTGACTCCCGAAAAAACGGAAGGTGGATTTGCGGTACGCAACCAGAATTGGGGAGATAAAACAACTCGTCCCTTTCGACTCATCGCCAGGTCTCGGGCCCCGATGGAGGGAGATTGGCGCAAATGCAAATTTTCTTTCATTCCGGAAAGTGCCGGCAGTGTAACCCTTTCAATCATGGGGGAAAATTCCAGGTCGAAAGACGATCGTGGATGGATTGCCATCAGCGGACTCATGGTTGACGGCAACCCCATCGCGAATTCCGACTTCGCCAAGACCACGGTAAAAAACGGGAAACCGGTTCCTGACGGCTTCACGCTTAATGGAGGAGCCTCTCATGTTGCCGGGGGAGGTCCAAACGGCAGCGGAGCGGTTCTTGTCAATCACGACAATCAACTGAGCTATAACCTCAAGGTGGAGGGCGGCAGGCCGGTCACCATCGAATTCATGAGCAAAGCGGCATACATCGCCGAACAGACGGCCACGGCAGGGTTTCTCAAGCTCATCCCAAATGGCATTGAAGTCAAGGTCGGCGCGTTTGATACCGTATTGAGTTATCCGCAATACAATTATGGCAAAAACAGACTCCACGCGAAAGCGAAGATCGCGCCCGACGGCCAAAGCGCCGTGCTGGAATACGACGAACCTGATCGCCTGATCGATTGCCGGATTGAGGATAATACCGTAATTTTCAACTACGGCAAAACAGGTGTGGAAACAGGAAAACCACCGGTGGAATTGCGTCTGATGCAGGATTTTTGCTATAACGGAGCATCTTGGCGATTCAACAATCCCTGGGATTTTCAAGGGGAAGCGGAATCTGTCTTCCCAACGGAAAGAGCGGAGAAGTGGTTCTCTTTTTCGGGGTTTGCCGAGTCCTGCACGATCTCCGTGGCCGACGGTAAGGGTGACAAGCTGACGTTGCACTCCAAATCGCAGTACTATATGAAAGACGAACGGTTGTGGAGATATTGGTTCACCCTCACCTGTTTCCCCGATGATTGGGATGGGGAGTCCTGGATTGCGTTCACCTTCAAAAAAGGCGACAAAACCGCCGCTTTATTGGATCGCTTCGGGCAATTCATCAATGTAGATTTTGCCGACAAGGTTCGCGACGAAGCGGAACTGCGTTCCGATGTGCCCAAAGATGAAGCCTATTACGCTTCATTCCCAGAACTGGAACGCTCCTTCTGGGGAGGATTGCCCGGCTCCAAAGAAAAATACGGCTTCAAGGCTACCGGATTCTTTCATTTGGAAAAATGGAATGGCCGCGAGGTGCTGGTCGATCCTGAGGGAAACCTGTATTTCCACCTGGGCATATGCGGAATGAATGCCGGCGGAATTGATACCACCTGCGTCGCCGGACGCGAGGGACTCTTCGAGTGGCTGCCGGAGAAATCCGGAAAATTCTCTCAAGCGTGGCGTGGTCAGCAACGGATTGCGGTATCGTTCTATCTGGCGAACTACATTCGCAAGTTCGGCGCGTACGATGCCGCGGAGTGGCAGAAACGGATGATTGACCGCATGCGGAGCTGGGGGTTCAATGCTTTCGGCGAATTCACCTGGATTGCCGGAGACAATGACAAATCCGGCTTCGCCATCACCCACTGTCTTGAACACTACGCGAAACGTCAGCCGTTCCACTTGATCACCAAGGACTTCATCGATCCCTATGACGAGTACAACTTCCCGTTGCTGGAAAAGGATTTTGCCCAAAAGACCGCCCCCTGGAAGGGGAAGCCCATGCTCATCGGGTACTATACGGAGAATGAACGCCACTATAACGTCGTGCTGCCCGCACTGTTGGCGCTGCCGAAAGAGATTCCCGCAAAACGGAAATTTGCCGAAATGATGAAGCAGCGTTATCAAAACGATATAGCCGGATTCAACGAAGCGTGGGGTGCAAAGTGGAATCATTTCAACGATGTCGCCTCTCATGCCATGCCGGAACCGCGCACGGCGCGGGGCGAGGCCGATGCCGCCGCGTTTGAGCATGTTTTCTTCGACGATTACTATAAATTGATCCGTTCCACCTTGAAGAAGGCCGATCCCGATCATTTGTATCTGGGCGAACGTTTGCTGCCTGCGCAGACATATCACGAGGCGGCGGTCAAAGCGTTGGCAAAATATTGCGACATCTTCAGCGTTAACTACTATGTCAACGAGTACGATCCGAAAGACATCGAGCGTTACGCCCGAATTACCGGACGCCCTTTACTGTTGTCGGAATGGAGCTTCGGCAGTCCGGAGCAAGGCTTGTTCGGATGCCGCAACAAGACCAACGACGATGAGCGCGGCAAGGCTTACCGCCGTTATGCGGAAAATGCGATGGCATCCCCGCACGTAGTCGGAGTACAATGGTATGCGCTGCTGGATGAACCCAATACCGGACGCGGCTACACCACCGTTGGAGAACGGTACAATATGGGTTTTCTCAATGTCTGCGACCGTCCGTTCAAGAAGCTGATCTCCCACGCTTATGCCGCCAACAGCAATCTTTATGAGTTGATGTCCGGAACGGTAAAACCTGTTTTGCCGCATACCGGCCAAAGCACGGTTGCCGAAGAGCAAACCCTCTTGATCGGGAAGGTCAAGCCCGGTATCGCCGTAACGGCTTTGCGAGACAAATACCCGGGGCGTCCCGGTGAACTCATCAACCGCTCGGTGGCGGGCGTAAGCCCGAAGAGCACGGACAGCGCCGATATGATTTGCGGCTGGGATGAACAATATCTTTATATCCTGTTGACCGTCGTGGACGACACTCCGGCGACCAATACTCACCGGCGACCGATATGGATGGGGGATTGCGTGGAGATTTTTGTCGGCGCAGATCCGAAAGCGGACGGAAAGATGAAGGCAACCGACCGGCAACTGGGAATCAGGGTCAACACGGAGGCGAATCCGGACATGCGCTGGGATTGCAACGGCATAGGCGTGGAAACCTCCACTCGCCCGCAGACCTGTGTCCGAATTGCCTCTGATCGCAAAAGTTACAGTATGGAAATCGCGTTCCCGTGGAAGGAAGTCGGGATTACTCCGCGTCCGGGATTGAAGTTCCGGTTCGATGTCGCCATCAATTTCAACGGCGCAAGCCATGATGTCCAGGGCAATAAACTCGTCTGGAACGGACTGGAAAACAATTACTTTCAGCGCGGATTATGGGGTACTGCCATGTTGGAAGAGTGAAAAGTTGATATTTTGAAATTGTCATACCATAAATTAGGATTAAGCCGCTTATGAATCTCCCCCTGAATGGCAACTGGTATTTGACCTATACGGATCCCGGGTCCGGCGAAGTCTGTCAAATCCCCGCACAAGTACCTGGTAATGTTATCGGCGATTTATTTCGCGCCGGAGTGATTCCGGATCCATATTTTGGAACCAACTCCGATGATTTACGCGAATATGAGTTCATCGACTGGGAATATGAAACAACATTTTTCGTTCCGGATTCAGCTCCCCGCGAACGGATATTCCTGAAGTTCGGCGGAGTCGATACCGTGGCGAAGTTGTTTCTGAACGAAAAACGCTTTGCTGAAACCTGCAATATGTTTATTCCGTTTGAGTTCGATGTCACGGATCTGGTACAAAAAAACGCGAACAACACCCTTCGGGTGGAGTTGGCCAGCCCGGTAAATTATGCGCGAAATTTTCCCCGTCCGGCCGTGGTTCGCGGGCAATTCGAGTCCTCGTATATGCGGCGGCCGCGCCACACCTACGGGTGGGATATCTCCCCGCGGCTCGTCGGCGCCGGGCTTTGGCGCGAGGTCGAACTCGAGACCCGCCCCGGTGACCGTTGGAGCGATCTTTATCTGACGACTGAGACTTTGGAGAAAAATGCCGCAAAAATGTTTCTGGATTGGAATTTTATTTCCGATCGCGCCAGTCTCTCCGGGTTCGACGCCAGACTGACGCTCACCTGCGGTGATTCTTGTGTGGAACAGGTTTTTCCGCTGCGGTTTACCTCCGGACACTTCTCTTTTGAGGTGAAAAATCCGAAATTGTGGTTCCCCGTTGGAACCGGTGAATCTCCCTTGTACCACGTTTGCCTGGAATTACGCTATCGCGGCGAAACCGTCGATACACGTCGGTGGGAGTGCGGAATCCGTGTGATCGAACTCGACCGGACGAAGTATTTGACCGATGATCTCCAAGGGAAATTCCAGTTCAAGGTCAACGGCGTGCCGATCTTTATCAAGGGTTCGAACTGGGTTCCCGCCGATGCGCTGCACGGCGAAAAGCCTGAACGAGTGGTCGAAGCGTTGAAATTGTTCTCAGATCTCGGATGCAATATGGTTCGGTGCTGGGGCGGCAACGTCTATGAAAGCGACGATTTCTTTGCATATTGTGACCGTAACGGCCTTCTTGTCTGGCAGGATTTCATGTTCGCTTGCGAAACGCCGCCGCATGACGAATTTTTTCTGCAAACGATCCGCGACGAAGCCTCTGTGGTGATTCGCCGGTTGCGCAACCACGCTTCACTCGCCCTTTGGTGTGGCGATAACGAGTGCGATGAACTTTCGTTTTGCGGCATCAGCAAAACACTTCCTCCGTCGTTCAACCGGATTTCCCGGGAAATTCTTCCGGAAGCGATTCTTTTGCACGATCCCCGTCGCGCATTTTTGCCGAGTTCGCCGTATCTGGACGACACTCTTTGGGCA
>JAVBRV010000252.1:0-4445 GCA_031547585.1 Victivallaceae bacterium | reverse complement strand
GAATCGGGAATTTGCATTTTCATTTTTTCGGGTTACTGTATAGATAGAGAGGAAAGGAGAGCCGTTATGCGTAGACTGCTTTTTGCCGCCCTGTTGTTGTCGTTGACCGCCATGGCCGATGACGAGGAGAAAATCACTTTCAAGACCACCGACGGAACCCAGTACACCGATGCCGTGGTCGAGAACGTCAATCCCGACGGAATCGATATCGGTTTTGTCGACGCCAAGGGGAATTTCGTTCTCCGGGGGGTGAGCTTCGAGAAGCTGCCGCCCGACATGCAGAAGAAATTCAAGTACGACCCGAAGGTCGCGGAGGCGTTCGCGGCGAAGCTGCGCCCGCACGCCGGTTCCGATTTCGACCGGACCGTCACCGCCGAAAAGGAGCGCCTGGAGCGCATCACCCGCGAAATCAAGGCCAAGTTCGCCGGGGAGAACGTCAAGATCTCTCCCGATGACCTGCAATACGCCATCTATGCCAAGCGCCGCTCGGCGGTGGTGACTCCCGTGGCGGCCACCCGGACCGGCTGCGTGGTCAAGGTGAAAGAGGTGGTTTCGGGCGACCCCATCAAGGATTCGCTGATTCAGATCGACGCCCAGGCGCTGCCGCTCGACGGCGACTGGAGCGGCTTCCTCTACCCGACGGGGCTCAAGACCAAGTACAAGAATGAGACCGTTCCGGTTTTCGCCGACACCGTGCAGCGGGCGGCGGAGCTGCTCAACTACCACCTCAATATCTACGGCGAATATGCCGCCGAGGCTCCGCAGCAGACGGAGACCGCCGCCGCGACGCCGCCCGATCAATCCACGGCCGACGATACGCTGACGACGACGCAGCAGCAACAGACGGCGGATTCCGGCAGTACCAACAACTACTATTACCCCGCCGACGGCGGCTATAACGACGATTGGGGGTATTACGGCGGCGGCTGCTACTTCATCGGCCCCAATTACGCGCCGGTCAACTGGTGGTGGAACCACCGCCCGTACGGGCCGCGCCCGCTGCATCCCTGGGGACCGGGTCCGCACCCCGGACCGAGGCCGGGACCGCATCCCCAGCCGCATCCGCTATACCGGACCGGCAGCCGCCCCGGGAACGTGGTCCGCAGTCCGGCGGCTCCCCGTATGGCCGCGCCGCGCGGCGGCGGCGGCTTCCATGGGGGCGGGGGCTTCCACGGAGGTGGAGGCGGATTTCACCGCTGATTAAAAAAGCGTGAGCTGCTCTGGTTCGGCCGGAGCGGTTTCTTCGGGGAGAAGGGTGGTTTCATCCTTCCCCTCGAGTTCTTTCAGGAACTCGTCGAGCGCGAGGATGCGGGTGCCGTGCTTGCGGGCGTTCTTCAATTTGGAGCTGTTCTCGTTTACGTCGGCGGCCACTAAGAGCGACAGCGACGCCGTGGCGTCGCTCACCGCTTCGTACCCGGCGGCGGCGGCGAGTTTTTCGTAGTGGGAACGCTTTTCGGGCATCTTGCCGGTGAAGCAAATGGTCTTCTTCTCGCTCCCCGCCGCCTCCGGTTCGCGGTGAATCACCTGAAGCGCCGCGAGAAGTTCGTCGAGGTAGTCGGATTGCGCCGCGAGTTCGGCGACCAAGCCCTTCCCTCGCTCCGGACCGATCCCCGGAATCTCCGCCAGCTCCTCGGCGTTCATCCGCCGCAGCCGGGCGAAATCGCAGTGTTCGAAAATCACCCGCGCCACGTTAACCCCGATGTGGGGGATGTTGAGCGCGGCGAGCAGCTGGTAATCATTGACCCGGCGCGCTTTGCGGATCTCTTCAATCAGGTTCGCCGCCGATTTCGCGGCGAAGCCTTCGAGCTGAAGCACGTCTTTGACCGAGAGCTCGAAGAGGTGGGCGAGGCGGCGGACGCCCGAAGTTTCCATCATTTTCCGCAGCGTCGGTTCGCCGAGGCGCTCGATGCCGAGGCTCCGGACCGCCGCCAGCAGCCGCTGCAATTCGGTTTCGCGGCACTCCGGGTTGGGGCAGCAGAGCTCGGGTCCGCGCCGGACGAGTTCGGATTCACAAGAGGGGCAGCGGTCGATCAGGGGGGAGCGCCGCTCCTCCCCCGGCGTTGAACTGACGATGTAGGGGATCACGTCCCCGGCGCGTTCGACGGTGACCGTGTCGCCGATCTCGACCCCAAGGTCAAGAATATTCTGGACGTTGTGCAAGGTCGCCCGCTTGATGGTGATGCCGGAAATTTCCACCGGTTCCAGCTGCGCCACCGGGGTCAGGCAGTTCTTGCCGAAGCTCCATTCGACCCCGAGCAAACGGGTTTCGCGGCGGATATTGGTGAATTTGAAGGCGATCTCCCCGCGCGGATGGTGGGCGGTGTTTCCCAGTGAACGGCTGTATTCGAGGTCGTCAAGCTTGATGACCAGGCCGTCCTCGGGGTAGGGCAGCGCTTCGATGGCGGCGAGAAGCACCGGCCATTCGCGTTCGAGATCGCGGAAGGCGACCCGGTGAGAGACGAGTTCGTAATCGACCAGCGTCAGCTTGGCCCCCTGGAGCTGCATCTCGGTGATCTCTTTGAGGCCCATGATTCCGGCCACGGCGTTGCGCGGGTTCTTGTACTGGCCGCCGCCCTTCTTGCGGATATGGCTGTAGAGATCGCGAAAGTCGTCGCTGCGGATGACGATCTCCCCCCGCGCCGGGCGGTCGAGGGGACCGGTGTAGCCGGCGGCTTCCAGCTCGATCAAGGGGATCTTGTCGGTGACGTTCTCCCCGAGTTCGCCGTCGCCCCGGGTGGCCAGCACCTTGCCGTCGAAGGAGGCGGAGATGCCGTCGTATTTCGGCTCGATCCGGAACCCCTCGTCGTCGGAGCGTTTGTACTTCGCCGCCCACTCCAGCACCTCGGCGAAGGAGTAGGCCTTGTCGAGCGACAGCATCGGCGACTTGTGGCGGACCTTCCCCGCGCCCGCCACCCGGGGTTCGTTGACTTGCAGCAGGAGCTCATGACCGGGGTCGAGACGAGTGAGCGCGCGCACCAGCTCGTCGTAGCGGACGTCGGAAATCTCCGGCTCTCCCAGCTCCCAGTAGCGGCGGTTGTGGTATTCGATCAGCCGGACGAGTTCGTCGCGGTCGAGAGTTGAAACGTCGAAGTCAACAGTAGCCATGAAATCCCCCGGGGAGTAAGTAGTGTTCTTTTACTGTACACTCCTCTGCATTTTTTTGCAATCGGGGTATTGTAATTTTCCCTTTTCATGGTATGTTAATAAGAACTTTGTGTCTTATTGAAAGGAAAGTCAATCATGTCCAACGGCTACAATGTCGCGGTCGCAGGAGCGACCGGCGCAGTCGGCGTCGAAATGTTGAAGACGCTCGAACAGCGCAATTTCCCGGTGAAGAACCTGAAGCTTCTCGCCTCGGCCCGCTCGGTCGGTAAGAAGATGACTTTCAAAGGCACCGAAATCACCGTCGAAGAGCTCACCGAAGACAGCTTCAAAGGCGTCGATATCGCCCTCTTCAGCGCCGGCGGAGACATCTCCAAGGCTTTCCGCCCGGCCGTGGTCAAGGCGGGCGCCATCATGGTCGACAACTCCAGCGCCTTCCGCATGGAAGACGATGTTCCCCTCGTCGTCCCCGAGGTCAACCCCGAGGATATCAAGTGGCACAAGGGCGTCATCGCCAACCCGAACTGCACCACCATCATCATGCTGGTCGCCGTCGCCCCCCTCCACCGCGCCAGGAAGATGAAGCGCCTCGTGGCCGCCACCTATCAGGCCGCCTCGGGAGCGGGCCAGAAGGGCATGGATGAGCTCGTTCTTCAGACCCGTCGGGTCCTCGACGGCGAAGCGATCGCGCCGAAGCATTTCGCGCACCGCATCGCCTTCAACCTGATCCCCCATATCGACGTCTTCGGCGACAACGGCTACACCAAGGAAGAGATGAAGATGGTCAAGGAATCGCGCAAAATGCTGCACGATCCCTCCCTTCAGATCAGCTGCACCTGTGTGCGCATCCCGGTGCTCCGCGCCCATTCCGAGGCCCTGAATATCGAATTCGAAAACGATATCACCCCCGAAGAGGCCCGCGCCATCCTCAGCACCGCCAAGGGCGTCAAGCTGGTGGACGACATCGCCAACAAGTCCTACCCGATGCCCGTCGACGCTACCGAACAGTACAACGTTCTCGTCGGGCGCATCCGTCAGGACATCTCGCGCAACGACAAGAAGGGACTCGACATCTTCATCTCCGGAGACCAGGTCCTGAAGGGCGCCGCCCTCAACGCGGTCCAGATCGCCGAACTCCTCTAAGTTCGGCCGAGAGAAACGCCACCCGAGCCAGAAATGCTGGTTCCGGTGGCGTTTTTTGTGTGCTGAGACGCCTCGCTGACTGCCGGACTTGTCCGGCGGCTCCCATGGCGTTTGATTATTTTTGCGGTTTTGCTTCCTTCTTGAAAAGCGTTGATCGCGAGGGGTTGACGGGGTGTGGGGAGAGATGGGGCTGGGCAGAG
>JAVBRV010000151.1:0-5710 GCA_031547585.1 Victivallaceae bacterium | reverse complement strand
AGTACATCTTGTTGCAAAATTACACTATTCCGAAAACGCCTTAAATCGAGTATACTATAACCACGACAAACCGGAAAGCAAATTCATAAGATAACAAAAACCAACGAAAGACGTCCATGAAACGACTGATTCAGCTTCTTCTCTTTGTGACGGGTGTGCTTTCCACTGCCGCCGGCGAGGGCAACCATATCTTCAACGGCGAGTTCAAACTGGGCAGCGCAGGCTTCGAGTTGACCCGTTACCTGAATCCGGAGATCAACGCGGAGTTGAAGTTCCTCCCCGTCACAGTCGATTCGGAAGGATTAACCATCCTCAACCCCTATGCGGAAAACTGGGAGCTTTACGGACAGGAATTTACGTTGGAACCGGAGACCGAGTATGAGTTTTCGACGCGAGCCAAAGTGAAGGGGCAAAGCGGAACAATACGCTTTTCCCTCCGCCACCGGTCGCCCGCGGATCTGAAATTCACCATCAATCACCTGGATTTCCCCCTGGAGCAAGAGTTCAAAGTCCATCGCCTGAAATTCAAGACCGAAAGAGGGCAGCTGGTCCGCCATCTGGAACTCCGCTCGATAACGCCGAAAACGCCGTTCGGCGAAGTATCGATCAGTTGGATTCGGCTGGTCAAAACCGGCGACGCGAAACCGACGCCCTTGGAAGCCGCCATCGTAACACCGGAAGTACTGTTTGATCGCGACGACTCCCCAGCTACGGCGCAACTCCGCCTGGCGGCCCATGCCCGCAGCACCGGCAAAATCAACGTACTCTTTCGCGACGATTATACCGGGAAGGTCCTCGCGGAACGCGAATTTTCCATCGATCTCGCGCCCGGCGAAGTCGCCGCGCTGCCGCTGGAACTGCCGCGTTCGCGGAACGGTCGCTTTCAGGCCGAGCTGAAGACCACCGATTTTCCGCTGACCTCGGCGAAATTCGCCTACTGCGTGATCGGCCGCTATACGGCTAAACCATGGGATTTCGGGCGGGATTTCTGCGTCGCCGTCAACGGCGGGACGGATATGTTCGACTGTCCGCCGGGTCAGTGGAGGGATACCGTTCGCGGCTACCGCTGTACGGAAGGCAGTCCCGACGACCGCCTGAAGCTGATGGCCCGCGTCGGCATCCGAATGCTGCGCGACCATGACGCCGGCTACGAAGCCTTCAACTGGTGTTATGTCGAGCCGGAACCGGGCAAATTCAACTTCCGCCGTCTTGATCAACTGCTGTCCCTCTACGAGCGGCATCAAATCCAGCTCCTGCCGGTTCTCGGACGCAGCCATTTTACCCAGTTACCCTGGTTGCAAAGCTGGCCAACGTGGCTGGCGCCGCTGTGCCGGGTAAAACCGTCGCCGGGCAACCATGTCAAATTGAACGATAAGCCGATGTCCCTGCCGCCATACGACCGCTGGCACAACTTCATCTATGCGGCGGCTCTCCACGCCAAAGGCCGGATTCCCTATTACGAAGTCATCAACGAACCGCAGCTCTACATGAGCGCCGCCGATTACTCCGGATATCTGAAAAGCGCTTCAGAAGCGATTCGCCAAGCCGATCCGGCGGCGAAGGTCATCGGACTCTGCCTGACCAGCGACTTCGGCGGAAATATGGGGCAGTTCTGTCGGGACGCAATGGCTCTCGACTGCGCCAAATGGCTCGATGCGATCGGCTTCCACCCGTACGGCCCCCGAACCCTGGCCTCCCCAAAAGCACCCGCCGATCTTTACATTCGCGGCTTGCACAAGGCCGTCCCCGGCGTACCCCTCTGGAATACCGAACTCTTTTTCCCGGCGGACCCGCCTCTCAACGAGAAGCCCAACGATCCCACCAGGGGCATGCAGTGCTTCCAGCTGCCGCATTACGCGGCCTGGCGGTTCCTGACCGACCTCGGCGAAGGTTGCGCCCAATCCACTGCTCTCCACATTTCCTCACTCTTCGCCCCCTTCTGGCCTCTGACGTCAATGAACCAGCGGAGAAACATCCGTCTGCCGGGGAACGTCTGTGTCGCCTACAACGCGCTGGCCCGGCTGTTCGAAGGGGCCCGTCCGGTCAGCAGCTTCAAACGCGCTAACGGCGTAATCTCTTACCGCTACGAGAAAGACGGGAAACCGATTGCCGCCATCTGGAACTACTTGAACGACAAAGAAATCTCCGCCGACTTCAGCGGTTTCGAAGTGCTCGACCTGTATGGGAATCCGGTTGCGGCGGACGAGTGGAGGGTACGTTCGGCTCCCTTGTATCTCCTGCCGGGGAAACTGTCGGAGGCCGAGTTCGCCGCCAAGCTGAAAAAAATGGAAGCGGACTGGGTGGACCCGGTGGACACTCCGGCCTTCGCCCGCGTCCTCCGCGGCCGGAATACGCTGTTGTTCCACTTGTCCAACAATCAGGATAAAACCGTCAAGCTCGATGTCACGTTGCGTGGTGAAACCAGAAGTCTTACTCTTCAGCCGCTTCAGCACGGAACGGTCGAAACCGCCTTCCGGAACATCAGGATCGACCGCCCCGCCGAAGCGTCCTTTACTTTCGACGGCGGACGGGCGGAAAAAAAGGCCATGACGCTTTATCCGACCTGGTGGCGCACCGGCGGCGAATCCTACTCCGCTCAACGCAAGGGAGATGACCTGAAGATCGATTACCGGGCTTCCCGCCGCGGCGACCAGCTGGAAATCTACATCTGGGTCAATGACACCACCGATTCGGGGGAGAAGAACGGGCGTGACTTCTGGGAACAGGACTGCGTGGAACTTTTCTTCGACACCCGTCCCCTGGGGCTTGAAACCGAATTCTACACCGAAAACGTGATGCGTCTCTTCATCCTGCCGCGCTGGAAGGAAGAGCAACTTCAAATCTGGACCCCCCTCCCCGGCCTGAAACGCGAAAGCATCGACTGCCGGGTGGAAAATCAAGCCGGCGGCTACCGGATTCTCTTGCATCTGCCGCTGGCGACGCTTCAGCTTAAAAACAGTTTGCTCGGGCTGGATATCTGCGTGTCGGACGCCAGGGACGCCGCTTCAAAGCGGTTCCGGAGGACCTCAGTCTCCGAGTACTACGACCCAAGCAAGATCCGGCTCCGGTTCCCTATCTTTTCATTGAAATAAATGGAGACTGACATGAGAAAACAGAATTTTACCCTCATCGAACTACTGGTTGTAATCGCAATCATCGCCATTCTGGCCGCTCTTCTGCTGCCGGCGCTCTCCGCCGCCCGGAGCCGGGCGCATTCGATCCAGTGCCTCAACAACCAGAAGCAGCTCGGCACCGGGCTATCCATGTACACCAATAACAACGGCGGCTGGATGATCGTGGCGCAGTACCGGGATGTCGGCTACCCGGACACCAACTGGAAGAACCAGCTGGCCCCCTACCTCGGCATTGCCCACGCGCCGTTCTCGGGGGTCTTCGAGGGCGTAAACCGGGGCACGTACCTCTGCCCCGCCTGGAAGCATTATGAAGACTCCCGCGAGGACTTCAGGGGCGGAATCGCCTGGAACCGGATGTTGGGCGCGGTTGACAATCTCGACGGCGCCCTCCCCCGGCGCAAGCTCGGCACGCTTCGCAAACTCAGCCAAACCGTTTTCTTCCAGGACGGAACCAATTACCCGGAGCGGTTCGCCGCCGTCAACTCCCCCGCCGGGGTGACCATCCGCGCTCCCTCCTGGTATACGGGAGTCACGCTGCCCGAAGTCATCATCAGCGACGTCCACCGGGCCGGAGCAAACACGCTGTGGGGAGATATGCACGCCACCTGGAATCCGCAGCGTTTCCTGATAAAGGGGTTGAGCCCAGCCGGCTACACCGGCGCAGCCAAAGACTACTATTATCTCCCCTCAGGCATGGTTGGGAAATAACCGGAAGCAGCTTATCGATAAAAAAAGCGGGGTTTTGCGCCCCGCTTTTTTTATATGGATTACTCCATGATGATCGAACGGTAGTCGCCGCCCGGGGGAATCATCGGCAGCACGTGCTCTTCGTAGCCGGTGTGGATGTCGAGGAGGAAGGAGCCCTCCGCCGCCAGCATCTCCTCCAGCGCCGGGAGCAGTTCTTCCGGCTTGGTCACGCAGCGGCCGGGAATGCCGTAGCCGCTGGCAATGGTGACGAAATCGGGATACGGCAGGCCGGTGCATTTGGTGCAATTCGAGCAATCCTTGCCCGGCATGCCGACGCCGCCCTTGGCGCGTCCCAACACCGTGTTGCCCCGGTTCGAACCGTAGAAGCGGTCCTCCCACTGGGCCACCATGCCGAGGTGCTGGTTGTTGAGGATCACCATCTTGAGATTGATCTCCTCGACGAACAAGGTCCCCAGCTCCTGGATGTTCATCTGGAAGCTGCCGTCGCCGTCGATGTTGATGACCAATGCCTCCGGACGCGCCACCTTCGCCCCCATCGCCGCCGGCAGACCGAAGCCCATGGCCCCGAGCCCCCCCGAAGTGAGGAGCTGGCGCGGATAGCTGTAGTCGTAGAACTGCGCCGCCCACATCTGATGCTGGCCCACGCCGGGGACGATGATCGCTTTGCCGTCCGTCAGGCGCGACAGGCACTCCATCACGTACTGCGGCTGAATGGCGTCCTCCCGCTTCACGTATTTGAAGGGGTGAGCCGCCTTCCAGCCGTCGATCCGGGCGAACCACTCGGCGTATTCGCGGGGTTCGGGGTCGGCGTTCAGGGCTTCCAGCACGTCGCGCACATCGGCGATCACGCCGAGCGCGGCCGGTTTGTTCTTATTGATCTCGGAGTCGTCGATATCGACGTGGATAATCTTCGCCCCGGTCGCAAAATTCTGCGGTTTTCCGGTCACCCGGTCGTCGAAACGCGCGCCGAGGGCGATCAGAAGGTCGCACTCGTTGGCCGCGTAATTGGCGTAGACCGCGCCGTGCATCCCCAGCCAGCGCAGCGACAGGGGGTGGCGGTTCGGAATCGCGCCGATGCCCATCAGCGTCGTCACCACCGGCAGATGGTAGCTCTCGGCGAACTTGACGAGTTCGGCGGAAGCCTCGGCGGTGATGATGCCGCCGCCCGCGTAAATGCAGGGGCGCTGTGACTCGCGGATCATCCGCTTGATGCGGGTGATCGCCTCGGGATCCAGCGCCGGTTTCGGGCGGCAGGAGCCTTCGCGGATCGCCGCGGCGAGGTCGATTTCAAGTTTCGCCTGCTGGACGTCCTTCGGAATATCGACCACCACCGGACCGGGCCGTCCGCTCCCCGCGAGGAGGTAGGCTTCGTGCATGATCCGGGGCAGCTCCCTGACGTCGAGGACGAGGAAGCTGTGCTTCACGATCGGGCGGGTGACGCCGATGATGTCGGTCTCCTGAAAGACGTTCTTGCCGATCATCGTACTCGGGACCTGCCCGGTGATGAAGAGGGTCGGCACCGAATCCATATAGGCGTCGGCGATGCCGGAGACGAGGTTGGTCGCTCCGGGTCCCGAGGTGGCCATGCAGACGCCGACCTTGCCGGTGGCGCGGGCGTAGCCGCCGGCGGCGAAAGCGCCGCCCTGTTCGTGGCGGGGCAGGATCGTCCGCATGGTCGAGCGGCTGAGCGCCTGGTGAAGTTCGATCGCCTGACCGCCGGGATATCCGAATACAACATCGACACCGAGGAGCTCAAGAGATTTGATCGCGATTTCGCTGCCCTTCAGAAGTTGTGTCGTTTCGGTGTTCATGATTCCTGGTCATTCGTTTATGGGTTGCTTTTCTCCGTACACGGATAAACGCGTAAT
>JAVBRV010000190.1:0-4431 GCA_031547585.1 Victivallaceae bacterium | reverse complement strand
TTACAGTTTTGCGTTCTCACCGGCGCTTTTTGCCAAATCAACTCGTCACATAACTCGTTATGCTCCTCGTTGATTCGGTAAAAATCGCATGGCGATTTCCGCAAAATTTTGTAAACTTTATTTTTTAACGACCCCTTACCTTCCCCGGAGTCGCGGTCGGTCGCGGAATGCGGAGCGCGAAATTCTCCGGATGAATCTTCCGAGGAGGGGGCGACGGTTCCGCCGCCTCCGCAGACGCGGTACCGGGTCGGAGTCGTGCGCATTCTCTGCTTGAAGCGCCGGCAGAAGGTGGTGACGTCATTGAAACCGCAGATTTCGGAGATTCGGATGGTACTGGTCCGGGTGCCGACCAAAAGCGTCTTTGCCTGCCCCACCTCCGTTCCCTCCGTTTTTCAGTCTTGGTTGGTCTGTCAACATACCTTTTGTTGGTTTCGCTACCTCTCTTTGTAAAATTAAATGCACAGATGCCCTTTTTCTGATATGCGTTTACTTTTTCAAATGGCACTTCTATGGATTCAAGGGGGTAAAAAGACGATTTTTCTCCCAAAAGCTCTTGACAAGAGGGTTCTTTTTTGCTATACTATTAATAGTTGCTCACTGATTGCTAATGGTTGCTAACTGTCGAGGTAAAAATGACGCCGCCCGTGGAGACGCCGGTTACGGAATATATGAAGATCCGGCGCTATGTGTTGAACCTGATTCTGCGCTCGGAGGGGAAGTCGACCCGGATTCCTTCGATCATGGAGCTGTCGAAGCAGTTCGAAGTCAGCCGCCCGACCGTCAGCAAGGCGATGAAGTCCCTGACCGAGGACGGGCTGGTGATCGGCAAGCCGGGCCTCGGCTGCTTCACCAACCCCGCCAAGCAACCGACGTGTACGCTGGGGAATGCTCCGAAACCGAAGGTCATCGGTATACTGATGGGCGACGGTATGAGCGTTCACATCAGCAGCTATCTCGCCCGCTATCTGGCGGCGCTGCTGGAGGAGCTCGGCAATCAACCGGTGATGATTCACTTCTTCAACCTGACCAGCCACAAACCCGAAGTCATGATCCGCGAAATCGAAAATGAAATGCTCGATGTTCTGATCTGGCAAGCCATGCCGGAACCTGAACTGCTGACGGTTCTGCGGGGAAAAGGCCTGAAGGTGATAACCACTGAAATGAATTCCAACCTCCCCTGGAACGCCAACCTGGATGCGGAAGACCTGGGGTACCGCTGCGGCAAACTGCTGCTGGCCGAAGGGCGCAAAAATGTAGTTTTCCTGCCGGCACAGGCTCCCTGGCTGCGTCCCCTCCAGGGACTTCAACGGGCGTACCGGGAAGCCGGAGTCGAACTGAACCCGAATCTCTTTTTCTCCGATCCGGAAAGCGCATTGGATGAGTTGACGAAATTGCTCGCTTTCCGAGCGCCGGTCGACGCCGTTTTCAATCACGCCTTCGACGGCGGCGCGGTGATGACGATTCTGCAAGAAGCCGGCGTCGACCTCCAAACCGGTTGCCGGGTAATCCAGCGCGACGCCATTCGCGCCGATTACGACTATTGCGGCATCACTTTTGAACCGCCTTTCTCCACTCATGCCCGGCAAGTCTCGATGCTGATGGACATACTCCTCCAGGGAGAAGAACCCGCAGATACGGCGCCATTGGCGAAATATCCCCTGGAATTCCTCGAGCGGCGGCAGGGCGTCGTATTGCGACGGGAAAGTCTGTCGGCCACCCCAAACGAACATCCCCTTTCCACAACGAAAATACCTTAATCGAGGAGTTTGCCATGAGAACAAGATTTACACTGATCGAGCTTCTGGTTGTAATCGCGATCATCGCCATCCTGGCGGCCATTCTGTTGCCGGCATTGAATAAAGCACGCGAAAAAGCGCGTGACGCCACTTGCGTCAACAATCTGAAACAACTGGGGAACGCCACGGCGTTCTACGGGGATACCTACCAGTTCTACCCGCCGGCCTATTGGACGGAAACGGCGGGCTGCAACTGGTTTCAGCACGGTCTGGAACGGCTTCCCGGTTACAGAAACCTGAAAGACACGATCGGCTATTGCCCGGTGGCAAAGCAGCAGAATTTCACCAAGATCACCTCGTACTCCGAATCGGAAGCGTTCGGGAATGCCGCATGGGTGCGCTACGGGCGTAAATTCCCGAACCACCCCCCCTCGCGACTCACCCTGCTGCTGGAAGGCGGTTTCCGCAGCATCCGCACCTCAACCTGGATTGGCACCTCCGCCATGAATCCAACACCGGAACAGAGCAACTTTCACCGGAATGGCAACAGTCAAAATGTATTATGCCAGGATCTCCATGTAACTTCACGTCAGTATCTCATCCTGGCGAACCCGGCCTACAATCGTCTGCTGGGGTTGGCAGATTAAGAAATCAGAACATAGGAAAAATGATGAATACAATATATCGACTGCTGCTTTGCGGCTTGCTGTTCACCGGAATCGCCACCATGGCGAAGGAATTCAAGGTCGATTTCTCCAACCGGGAAATCCCGCTTCCATCCGGCGGCAGCGCCGAAGGGATGTTCCGGTATGAAAACGGTTGGCAATTTTCTTCGGTCGGTATCGATGAGAACAATTACCGGTACGCGGTCATGGCGCTGCCGGTGACGCCGGAGGGAGACTTCGCCTTCCGCTTCAAATTCAGCGCCGCTCAACTGGCCCGCTGGGCGAATTTCGGAATTCGAATCAACGGCGCGGCGAAACAGGTCGTCGGCATGACCCGGGTCAATTCCGGCGGCAAACAGCAGGTTTACGGTTATTTCCGGATCGGGAAAGAGGTCAAGGAAAACAAAACCATTGACCGGCCGTTTAACGACGGCGCCTTTGAAATGGTTCAAAAAGGCAAAACGATCCATTGCCGCCTGATCACGGAAGCCGGCACCGAGGAGTTGTGGACGTTTGCCGGAGACTTTTTCACCCCGGTTTCGCTCTCCATCAATTTTGATTGTCCCAAACGCTCCAACGCCGCCGTCAAGCTGGTGGAGTGTTCACTCGAAGGAAATTTCTCGATGAAGCAGGAAGCGAAAGCAGCGGATCATGCACCGGAAGGCGAATACAGTAAAGACTTTCGGGCCGTTGCCGCCGCCCGGCTGCTTTGCAGCGAAAAAAGCCGGGTGAACCGTGACGGAAGCCTCTCCATCGAGGCCGGCGGCCGGGCCATGTTCGTACTTGACGGCCCGCTGAATCTGCGGAATCCCCGGCTGGATTGGAAAGCGGACGGGGCGTTGCGAATCTCCGTCATTCCCCTGGGAACGGCGGAGTCCCTGGAGATCGGCGACACCTGCGTCGCACCGGCCGCGCCGGGCAAGTTGGACATCAACAATATTCAGGAGCGTTACGCCTCGCTGCGCAAATGGAAATTTCCGCACGTCAGCGGCGGCAATCTGTTTTTCTGTACGCTCTCCCCAACGACGAACGTCACCGTCACCGTCGATAAACTGCAATTGCTCGGCCGTCCGCTGACCCAGGCGCCGCCGGAGCGGCCGGCAACCGCTCTTCAAGTCGCGCTCCAACCCGCCGGAGACGGCTATCAGCTGCTGCAATGGCAGACGCCCGCCAAGCCCGCCGAGCCGGAAGTCTCCGGGAAACTGGAGTTCCACGAAGTTCCGTTTCTGGTCGAGCCGATCGCTTTGAACGACCAATTGCCCTCCGTCGAACTCAAAGTGGGGCGGACGGTCGGCGAATTTCACTTGCTGCATGTCTCCGGAGACAGCCGAAAGCGCTCGCCTTTTACGGCGACTTACCGGATTGTCTACGAGGATGGCTCCGAAGAAAACATTTTCGCGGTCAACCGCTGGAATTGCGGCGTGACCCGCAATGAATATCAACCTTATGCCGATGGCGATCATACCTGGTGGGGACCGACCGGTTTCGCTTATGCGAAGGTGATCTATCTGCCGAAGAAACCGCACGGCGTAACCTGGAACGCCCTTTACCAGACCCGCAACTTCAATCCGCATCCGGAGAAGAGCGTCAGCCGGATTGTCGTGACGGCGCAGCCCGGACAAGAGTTCATCCTCGCCGGAGTAACGCTGCGGACGCCGGAAACCACCCGGTATGGACTGATCGAGCCGGAGCGCGCCGTAGTACCCGCGGGCGGGGGGGTTCCCCTCGCCGCGATGGTCTACTCCGCCGTTCCGCCGCCGGCGGGATATTCCGCCAAGCTGGAATTGCAGAAAGGCGCCAAGCGGCTGGCGGCGGGAGAGATCAAGCTGACCGCCTCCGGGAACTTCGCAGCCGGCTGGAGCCGGGCCGCCATTCCGGCCGGAGAGGAGTTCCACGGTCCGGCCCGGTTATTTGCGGATGCCGCCGTCAGCAGTGAACTCGGGATCATGCCGCCGCCCTCCCCCGGGGAGCAGCCCTTCTACTATATGATGATTACCACCGGGCAGGAGCAGTTCGATGCCTACCGCCGG
>JAVBRV010000280.1:0-5799 GCA_031547585.1 Victivallaceae bacterium | reverse complement strand
TTCGCTCCCCCTCTGCCAACCCCCCCCTGCCCCTCCCCGAACCCCACCCCATCCCCGCTAAAGAAGCGGGGGTAGGGCGTCAGGAACGAGATGCAACGTTGATTAGCGCCGCTCGTTGGCGGCGTTTCGCTTATGGAACAGATTTCACATCATGTTCGCAGCGAAGCAAGAACGCTTCATGCTCAAAGAGCGCTTCATGTTCGCAGCGAAGCGAGAACGCTTCATGCTCGAAGAGCGCTTCATTCTTTTCAGGGCTCGACCGAGTAGGGATACCAACACTGCTTTGAAAGATTCATGAACTTTCTGTAGTCGTAGTTGGCCGTGTGACCGTCGTGAAAGACGGTGTTGACAGTCTTGTCGCCGCCGTGGCGGTAAGCCACAATACCGGAGTCGGAATTGTTTCCGTCGGTCCACCAGCCGGAGATGGCGGGGTCCCATCCATTGGGTTTCGAGGCGCCGTCGTTGGTTATTTCCGTGAAAAGAAAGCGCTGCCCGGGACGGCGCACCATGGACAGTTTGGTCGCCCGTTCCTCGCGCCAGTTCTCGGGAGAGGCAAGGGTTCCCGTGTAAGTGGCCCCCCAGCAGGTCATGCCGTAGGCGTAATCAATGCCGCGAAAACGATTCAACGCTTCGTTGTTGAGGCTGCGGGTGGCCTTCGGGCAAACAAAGTTCTTGTCCCAGAAAGAGATTCCCCAGCTTGGGTCGCGGATGGTGACGCCGACGGCTTTGGTAAATTCGAGATTCAGGTACCAGCGCGGGCCGGAAGCGGTGGTCGGCATCTTGCAGGGAGGAGCCCAATCCTGATACAGACTGGCATACATGGCGACGCCGGTGGCCATCTGCTTCAGGGAAGCGGTGCATTTGGCTTGCATGCCGCGATCGCGCGCCTGATTCAATGCCGGCAGCAGCAGGGCCGCCAGAATGGCGATGATGGCGATTACTACGAGGAGTTCAATGAGAGTAAAATTACGGTTCTGTTTCATAGAGATATCCTCCTATCGGGTTGAGAGTTCGAAGAATAAAGCGGGGCCGCCGGAGATGGCGGCGGTGTCGACCGTGAGCTTCACCTGGCCTCCTTCGACGGAGAGCGGCAGCTCCTGGCGGCGGACGCCGTCGAAACCGAGCGCCCACGCCTTGAATTTGACCGCTTGCGGGTGGCGGAGGGTGACGGTGAACTTCCCCGTTTCGATCAGCACCGGGACGTCCCCTTTGGCGAGGCGCACCCGCCGATCGGCGCTCTCAAAGGCCATGCCGCTGTTGAGGGCATTGGTGGCGTAGACGAGGACCAGCCGCTCCGCCTCGGCGATGGGCTTCATTCCGTCCACGGCGGCCAGCGCGAGATTGCCGCGCACGCTCATCGCTTCGACGGTGAAATCCTTCAGCGCCGCCCGGGTTCCCGCCTCGGCGCAGACCCCCTGAAGGCGCGGAGTGTCGATCGAGAGGAAGTTCTTTTTGCAATCCATGCGGAGTTCGCCGGTGACGCTCTCGTAGAACTCCTTCGCCCGCGACGAGCTGTTCCCGGCGGGGATCACCCCCTCCTTCTTCCAGGCCGCCAGCGTGGCGTCGAGGTTGAAGGGACCTTTGGTCGACTCCCCGGCCTGCGTGTAGCCCGCCATGGCGCCGACCGCCTGAACCGTGATCGCCGCGCCGCCGGTTCCGGCGAGCAGCACCTGCCCCGGCTCTTTCGGCAGCTTCGAATCGCATTCGGCGGTGATGCCGGTGACGAGAGCGAGGCGCGACTGGTTCGAATCGACGGCGTCGCTCCAGGAGTTGCTGCCGTAGATCCCCTTTGAGGAGAAGGTGAGGCGCACCGGATTCGGAGCCGTGGCGACGTCGCCGCGCCGGAAGAGGAGCGCCATTAGGAAGTCCTCCGCCACCAGAACCGGGTCGGTCTTGATGAGGAAGGTGGAGGCCGCCAACGGTTCCGAAAACGTGGTGATCTGGGTGGCGAAGGGGGTGAGTCCGCCGAAGTCGTTGAAGGCGGCGTAGCCGGCGGTGACGAAGGCCTGCTCGTAACGGTAATTGTTCCAGAAGGCGTGTCCGGCCTCGGTGTTCATCAGGGGCTTGCGGTAAGGCTTAACCGAGGAGAAGCCGCGCGCAATCTGCCCGGCCAGCTCAATCGAACTCTGCTGCGTGATCGAGTCGCCGTGCGGATGGGCGTGATAACCGTTGAGGGCGACGAAATCCGCCTCCTTGCGCACGTCGATGTACCGCAGCGACTGCCCCATATTGTAGTTGGCGACGGGTCCCGCGAAACCGATCTTGCGGAGCGAGACGCGGCACCAGTCGTAGAATTCGCGCTCCACGCCGGTCAGGAACTCCGCCGCGTCGCGAGAGCGGGGGGTGCTGCCGTGAAGATCCGCGTCAACCAGCCCGGCGATGCCGGAGAAAGCGATTTCCTTCGTCCCCCAGCTCTTCTGCAGCGCTTCGATGGAACCGTATTTCGCTTCGAGGAAGGCGCGCCAGCGGGGGGTGGCCGCCGGATACTCGCCGCTGCGTCCGAAGGCGAACTCCTGTTCGTTGAAGCAGACCGCCAGCGCCAGCACCGGGTCATCGACCAGCCGGGTTTTCGTGTAGGGGTTGACCCGGGTCAGCCACTTCTCCACGCCCCGGAACCAGTTGTCGCGCACGACCGGGTCGAAGTGGATCTCCAGCTTGAAATTGCGCTGGTCGGTCTTGCTCGGCGCCCAGGCGTACCCGGCGGAGTAGCCGATCCGACTGCTCATGGCGTCGAAATTGATATAAATTCCGTTCGCTTTGAGACAGTAGGCGAAGTAATCGAGCATATCAAGATAGTCGGCGCGGAAGGTGAGATCTTCCTTCGCGCCCCTCAGCAAGACCGCATCGATGTAGTGCAGCCGCACCATGTTGTAGCCGCGCCGCCGGATCTGGCGGACGTACTCCTCGATGCGCTCTTTGGAGGTGAATTCCGGCTTGGCCTTGCCGCGCCCCATGAAGGGGTCGGTAAGTTCGAGGGTAGAGAAGAAGCGGACCGCCTCATTCGGACGCTTTTCGAAGGCGAAGCGCCCGTCGGCATTGACGATCACCCGGCCGTAGGTCCCCGCCGGTTCCGCCGGGAAAATCGGGGCGAGGTCGAGCGCCGTCCCCTCGCGAACGCCCGCCACCGCCGGAATCGGATAGGTTTTCCACGTGTTCCCCTCGGTAATCACCACCTTCTCCGCTTCCGGGAAGGCATATTCGTTCCGGCTCACCGTCGCCGCCACCACCAGCCAGGTCGCCGTGGCGTCGGCCGCCGGGCGGAACTCCGCCCGCGCCAGTTCGCCCAGCCCCGGGTCGAGCTTGAAGCGCGAGACGTAGCAGCCGACGCTGGCGCTGCCGTTGGACCAGACCGCGCCGGGGAAAGCGTTCGGCTGGCGTCCGGGGGTCCACCAGTCGGCGACGTCGCGCCCGCCGACCACTTCGATCACCTGTGCTTTGCCGTTCTTGCCGGTCAACGTGACCGTGCCGATCGCTCCCTTGACGCCGCTCCCCCAGGTCAGGGTGTGGAGAAGGTAGAACCAGCTGCCGGAGCACTTTGCCTGGGTGAAATCGATCGCCGCCTGTTCCAGCCCGGCGGGGAACTTCGCCGAACGGAAGACCAGGATGCTCTTCCCGTCATTCTTCGCCGGGTCGGTGATGCGGAAGGGCACATTGGCGAACTCCCTGCGTTTCAAGGGAAATTTCGCCGCATCGTTATCCGGCCCCTGGTCGGACCAGCCGCCCTTGCCGTCGCCCGCCACGGGGTCGCGGAAGCCCATATTCGCCGCCTCCGCGAAATCGAAGAGGTCGTCTCCGGCGGTCACGGTGAGGTTGCGGTAGAAGATTTCCCCTTTCGCCTTCTGGATGCCGAGGCCGAGTTGCGCCGCCGCCAATGCTCCGGGCATATCGTAACCGAGGATGCGCCCGGACCATTCAGTCTTGCCCGGAGGGAGGTAGACGCCGGGCCAATCCCAGGTGCCGTCCTTCTTCTGCACGGAGAAGACGAACTTGCCGCCCTGCCACTTGACGCTGGGGGGAGCAAGGTCGTAACGGAGCGAGACGGTGGCGGTAAGCCGCTTCCCGGCGACGGCGGCGAGGTCGAGCGGAAAGCCGATCTGCCGCATCATCGTGTCGTCGTCGAGCATCACCCGGAGCGCTTTCGAACCGTCCTCCAGCGAAACCACCGCCGCGTTTTCCCGCTGCCACTTCGGGATATCCTCTTCCGACTGAAAGGAAAGCGTCAAAAGCTCCCCTCCCCCCAACCGCAGCGCGACCAGCAACAACGCCAAACTAATGAATCTCATACCCGACTCCTTACTAAATACCATGATAAAACCCGATCCATACGCATACAGAAAATCGGGTCGAATTATCCGCCGACGGGGTGACCGTCGCGGTAGAGTTCGAGGGAAAAATCGATCGCCGCGTCGAGCGGCGGCTCTTCCGGGTGATCCATCTGCCGGAAGAGGCTGTCCGCAACCCTCTTCGCCGCCTCTTCCAGATCGTAGTGAACCACATAACCGGTAAAGGGGAAATCATCGTAAATGCTGGTGTCGTCGCAGATCATCCGGCATTGTTCCGCAACGTCGAGCCGGGAAGCAATCAGCTTGTAAATCGACGGCGGCATGGCGAGGAAGATCACCGCGTCGAAAGTCATGCCGAAATCGAGCATTTCGGCCACCCGCCGCCGGTTCTCCTCATACATGCCGTCGAGCAAAATCACCTGCCCCGCCGGGACTTCCGCCGCGCGGCAGGCGGCATCCATCCCTTCCCGGATCTTCTCCGACACCAGGGGCTCCGGGCGGCTGTAAACCAACACCCGTTTGCGCCCTTCGGCGAAAAGCCGCTTCAAAATCGCCTCGAACCGGAATTCATGCGCATCGCGGACCGAACTCAAACCTTCAAATGGCCGGACAAAGGAAACCACCGGTATGCCGCCTTCGCGGAGCCGCCGGGCGGCCTCGACGATCGACGGACCGGCGCAGAGCAAGACCAACCCGGCGACGCTGCTTTCGCGGACAACCCGCTCCAGCTCCGACGGGGATTCCAGCTGCAAGTCGACGACGCGATGGGCGCCGCTGCGGCGGACCAGTTCCAACCCCAGCGCCGTGCGGTTCTTGAGAAAGAAGTAATCATCGAAGGACTGGGTCCCGAGATAGGTGACGAAGCCGAAGAGCTTCGCTTCGTACTCCTGATGGAAGAACCCCGCCTGCCGGGAGATGGTTCCGCCCCCCTTGCAGGCTTCGAGGTAGCCCTCGGCGATGAGGTCGCGAACCGCCCGCAGCGCCGTCGGCTGTGACACCCCGAACATCTCCCCCAGCTTCCGCGTGGGCGGGAAACGGAGCGTCCGCCCGCCCGCGGCGGCAATGGCGTCCACCACATGGCGGCGAATCCGCATGAAGTCGGCCCGGCTGTTTTCCATGTTCATCTTTTCGCAAACCCTGTCCATCTTTATCGCAAATCTTATCGCTATTTATATTATGACTGATCGCAATGGTTTTGTCAAGGGGGAAAGCAAAAAAAATGCGTATTTTCCTGGAACGGAAGAGCCGATTTCAAAAATCAGGACTGACTTTTGAAATCGGCCCGAAAGCACAGGCGATGATCAATGAACTACCCCGCCCCAGAGGGGCGAGGTATCAGGGAGTTCGCCGGAATCGGCGGTGACGTAACAAGGTAGGTAGGGCTGTCTGTCCTCAGACAGCCGTTCACGTTGCAGGGGCTTTGGGGTGAAACCGCGCCCCGATCTACGCCGGGGAAGAGAGAGCCCAATACCTTTTATCACAAATTCATACCCTGAAGACCATACAGCGAGAACGG
>JAVBRV010000182.1:0-3566 GCA_031547585.1 Victivallaceae bacterium | reverse complement strand
CAACTATCGTCAATTCTCGGTTGAAGTTTCTGAAGTGAACGGTGCTTTCCGCTGTTTTTACGCGGCGGGGGGGGAGGGGAAGCAGGGGCTTTTTCTCCGCGACGGCTCCATGTACCTGATGCATGGCGATAAGCGCTATGAATTGACCGATTACACCGAACGCAGCCGGAATATTTCCCGAGGGATCGACAGCCTGACCGGCTGCCTCTACTACTCGAAGGGACCGTTGCCGGACCTTCAGCTCTACTTCCGTCTGGGGGCAGAGGGGCTCACCGTCAGCTTCATGGCGCGGGCCGACCTTCATATTTCAGGATTCTTCGAGTGGGGGGCGGAGCCGGAGCGCTCGACCTTCGGCGTCCGCCTCCGCGACGGGGAGGAGGCGCTCCGCGCCGCCTGCGGCCCGGCGGTCGCTCCCTGCGACAACGCTCTATTCGACCGCCTGACCGATCGGGTGCTGGAATACGGCTCGGCGGGCAAGTTCCAGGTCGGCTACGACTGGGGAGCGAAAGCCTACCGCTTCGACTATGTCAACGGTCTCGACTACGGGCGGGAGTTCACCTTGCGCTGCCATGAGAACTACTGCCGCGACAAGTTCCACCTGCCGTATCAGCCGATCAGCAAGACGCACGGCTTCGAAACGCCGCCCGCCGGGTGGATGACCTGGTATGCGATCCAATTTGGAACCAATGAGGAGAGCGTGCTGGCCAATGCCAGCCGCCTCGCCGAGCTTTTCAAGGCCTATTCACCGCAGCTCTGTTTGTGGGTCGATTGGGAGTGGAACCACCGGGGCTGGGACAGCTGCGGCATCCCCGGCGTGGATTCCTTCACCCCCAATCCCGACGTTTACCCCAACGGACTCGCCCCCGTCGCCGCCGCCATCGAGAAGCTGGGCCTCATCCCCGCCCTCTGGATCGGCGCGACCAACGACGGCCAGCTCTGCCGAAGCTACCGCGAACACCCCGAATGGATCCTGGGCGATAAGAAAGAGTGGTGTGGAAGGTACTGGGTCGACCCCTCGCACCCCGGTGTGACGGGCGAATATATTCCCGCTGTTTTTCAAAATATTCTCGACATGGGGTACAAGGTGGTCAAGTGGGATTGCCTCCCCGCCACCCTCGGCAACTGCGATGAGTTTCACGGGCGCTTCCACGATCCTTCGCTGACCACCGAGATGGCGATGCGGAAGGTGATCCGGGCGGCGCGCGAGACGCTGGGGCCGGATGTCTACATGCTTTCGTGCTCCGGGGATAACGAGCGCGACATCGGTTTCGCCTCGGATATCTTCAGCGCGGCCCGGATCGGCGGCGACGTTTTCTGCTGGGATCACTTCCTCGCTTCGGCGCTTGACCGGGTCTACCACTTCTACGCCTGGCATAACGTCATCTTCTACGCCGACGCCGATAACCTGGTGCTGCGCGAGGAGTTGAACACCATGGCGCAGGCCCGTACGCGGGTCTCGTTCTACGGGCTGACGGGCCTCCCGGTGACCATTGGCGATGACCTCCGGACGCTGCCTTTGGAGCGCTGCGAATTGTTGCGGCGCATCCTGCCGACGGCGGACGTCCACCCGATGGACCTCCGCCACAAGCAGCGCACCGGCGATTGGTCGTTCGTCAACCTCGCCGTCTGCCGGGAGTTCGGTTCCTGGACGGTCGCCGCCGTCGGCAACCTCGCGAACGAATCCCGCCCGTTCACGCTCGACCTCAAGAAGGATCTTCACCTGCCGCAGGGCCGGTACGCGGTCTACGACTTCTGGAACCAGCGCTTCCTCGGGGTCTGCGGCGATGCCTTCACGGTGGAAATCGGAGCCCTCGACACGGCGGCCTTGCGGATCACGCCGGTCGGTGATGCGCCGGTGGTCGTCGGCACCTCGCGCCACCTCCTCCAGGGCGTGGTGGAGCTGAAAGAGGTCCGTTTCGCGGAGAAGACGCTGACCGGCGTCGCCGCCGCGACGGTCCCGGGCGAAGCCTGGAGCATGACGATCCTGCTGCCCGAAGGAACAACCTTCCGGAAGGCGGAAGCGCCGTGCCCCGTCGAAACCTCCGTTGAAGGCAACCTTCTCCGCGTCACCTGCCACCCGGCGACGGCGGAGGAGTTCCTCTGGAAGTTGTTCTTCTAGATTACTGCGCTTCGGGGAGGATGAAGGCGAAGTCCTTGAGGATGACGCCGGAATCCTTGCCCGTCCCGAGGAACTGGAGGCCGACGCGGGAGATGGTGTAGTCTAGTTTATCACCGTCTTTGAAGAGGGCGAGGGGAATCTCGGCCTTCTGAAAGCTCTCCGGGTCGCTGTCGATCTTGCGCAGCGGCAGGAGATAGGGGGCGAGGTTGACGGTTCCGGTGGAGAGGTACTTTTTCTCCCGGACGGTGCGGAGCGAAACCTTCAGCTGTTGGCCGCCTTTGGCATTGCCGAATTTATCCTTGCCGCCGCTGACGTGGAAGACCAGCTTGCCCTTCTTCCACTGCTCGGGCGTCAGCTTCAGGCTGGATTTATCCGCCGGGCGGATGTCGATGCCCGCCCATTCATCGGTTTTCTCGCTGATGCCCGCCTCGGTTTCCGCGCCGGTGTTGCGGATGGCGACGCCGCCCCAGGAGGCGGAGTCGAGCTGCGTCCATTTGACGATTTCGCGTTTGACGTAGTTTTCGGCCGTGATGCCGATGACGATGGGAACCACCCGGCTATTCGGCGACAGGATGTCGAGCGAGACGACGTCGTCCTCCGGAGTCGGGTTCTCCCACTCCATGCAGTAGAAGCCCCGGTTGTCGCGGTTGCGGAAGGCGATGAATTTCGAAGCCGCTCCGCCGAGCCACCAG
This sequence comes from Victivallaceae bacterium, assembly GCA_031547585.1. Taxonomy (GTDB): domain Bacteria; phylum Verrucomicrobiota; class Lentisphaeria; order Victivallales; family Victivallaceae; genus Victivallis. The sequence goes on along the minus strand of JAVBRV010000182.1, from coordinate 755 downwards.
TTGTCGATATTGACGCCGCAGACCGCGTCGGCGTCGACGGTTTTTCCCGAAGCGTAATGCATCCGGTAGGTGACCGCCTTGGCGTTGTTCGACACCCAGGCCGCCGTCTGAAAGAAGTAGAGTCGCGCCACCTTGCCGCCGACCGGAATATTGCGTACCGCCTCCGGCAACTCCCCTTTCTGGGATTTCGAGGCGAGCACGATGCAGGTACGGTCGTTGTTCATGTCGAAACGGATGAGGTCGCAGGGGACGCCGAGCAAGGTCGTCACGCCCCACGGTACGCCGGTCAGGCTATTCTGGTGCCCCTGGTCGGTCCAGCCGCCCTTGCCGTCGTCGGCGACGCTGTCGATGAAACCGCGGTTGCAGTAGTTCCGGAGGTCGATGGTCCGGGTCTGGGCGGGGTCGGGGGTGAAGCGGAAAGCGCCTTGCGCCGCCTCTTCCGCCGCTTTGTCATATGCTTCCTGGGCGGCGGCGAAAGCCCTGGCAGGGGCGTCAGTCGTCTCCGCGGTGAAGGCACCGAACTCTTTCACCAGCTGCGCTTCGGGGCCGCTGCCGAGAATCAGGTAGCCTTTGCCGGGGAGGTAGAGCGGGGCTTCGCCCTGTTCCATCGCGGGTTTGCGATTGGCGAGGAGGTCGAAGACCGGCGTTTTCTCCGGCGTCGCGAAACGGATGAACTTCGGGCGGACGCTGTGATTCATCAGAAAGTAAACGGTGACGTCGCCGCGCCGGGCGCTGTGGAGCTCGATGTTCCCGGC
>JAVBRV010000236.1:0-7417 GCA_031547585.1 Victivallaceae bacterium | reverse complement strand
CCAGCGGCAGGTCGGCGGTAACGGTCAGCCGCTCCCAGCCGAAGTTTCCGACCGGCATAAGGTGACCGGGGAAGTGGCCTTTCCCGGCCGCGTCGCGGTAGGTCAGCATCAGCTTGCCGCCCTGCCAACGCTTGAGGATCTCGGGAATCTCGCGCTTCACTTCGCAGCTGAGGGTGACGCGTCGCCCGGCCAGCGGTTCGGCGGGGAGGTCGATGCCGACGGTATTGGTGGTTTCGGAGTCGACCCGGAGCGCTTTGCCATCCCCTTCGGCGACCACGGCGGCCTTGCCCCTGACCTCCGGGGTTGCGCGGTCGAAGGGGAGTTCGAGGACGACTCCGGCTCCGGCGGCGAGGACGGTGAGCAGACTGGCGATGAGAGCGATGGCTTTCATAGGCGGACCTTTTCCTTGCGGGTTCCTTCCTGATACTCGTATAGACCAAAACCGATGGTTTCACGCAGAACCGGGGCGTCGGGAGCTTCCTGCTCCAGGAGGTTGTCGACCAGTTTGGGGACGACTCCGGCGATGTCGGTGTGGACCACTTCGCCGGTGAAATTCATATCCCTGCGGACGACGTCGCTGACGCAGACCAATCGGCATTCGCTCCGGATATCCAGCCGTTCCGAGAGCAGCTCATAGATGAAATGATTCATCATCAGGAAGATGACCGCGTCCGGCTTCAGGCCGAAGTCGAGCAATTCCCGGAGCCGGTCGTGGTTGGACTGGTGGCTGGTGTCGAGCAGAATCACCTGCCCCGGAGGAATGTTCGCCTCGCGGCAGGCGTCGGCGATGCCCGCCCGCATGGCCTCGTTTCTGTCAGAATCGGGCAGATCGTTGATGACCACCCGGGTGCGGCCTTCGCGGAACAGCCGGCCGAGGACGGTGATCATCAGCTGCCGGTAATCGACTCGGGCGCAGCTGATGCCGGGAAAATCCGCCATCAATCCGACCACGGCGAGTCCCTGCCGGCGCAGCGCCAGGACGGGTTCGGCGAAACTGGAACGCGGGGCGATCAGCAGCAACCCGGAGAGATCGGCGTCGCGGACGGCACGCTCCAGAAGAGAGGGGCTTTCCAGCAACAGGTTCTGCAATTGATAGCGCAGGCTCCGGCCGGTCAGCTCCAGGCCGAGTTCGGAGAGCAGCCAGAGCGCATAGTGATGCAGGAAGGTCTGGTCGCCGGAGATGATCAGCGTCCCGAAAATCCGGGTGCTGCGCCGATCCGCGGAATCCCGGCGGAGCGAAATCGTGCCGCCGCTTTTGAGCGGTTCCAGATATCCGTCGGTGATCAGGTCCCGGACCGCCCGCCGCGCCGTCGGCTGCGAGACCCCGAACATCTCCGCCAGCTTGCGCGTTGAGGGGAAAACGACCGGCTCATTCCCATGACTGGTGATCTGGTCAACGATATACTGCCGGATTTTCATGAAATCCAAAGTACTGCAGGATGCTGTGTTCATTTCTCTTGGCCTCTCAGCAAATCTCTCACTGGCTCTCCCTATATTTTAGTATACTTTGGAGTGAATGTCAAGAGGAAAAGTGAAAAAGAGAGAGAAATTATTGGTCAAATCTCGAGCCCTCCGGAAGAGTTCTCAGGAAGTCGGGCTGGAGAGGAGATTTTCAATTTGCTTTTTGCGGAACCTGCGTTATTGTATACAATACTCCATTATCCTTTGGGAGTAAATAAAAAATAGCGGGAGGTTTGATGATGGGACGTTGGCTGGCGGCGGTATTGTTGGTGACGGTTGCGCTGGGACTCGGTGCGGAAGAGAAGCTGGTTAAGGACATTCCCTACTACGAAGCAGGTGCGCCCGAGGTCGGAAACCTCGAATACCGCGCCGAACGCTGCAAACTCGATATTCTTTACCCCGACGACGTCAAGGATTTCGCGACTGTGGTCTACTTCCACGGCGGCGGCCTCACCGGCGGCAGCAAGGGAATCAATAAGGTGCTGCGCGAGAGCAAAATCGCGGTGGTCGCCCCGAACTACCGCCTCTCCGGCAAGAGCGGAACGGTCGCCCCCGACTACATCGTCGACGCGGCGGCGGCGGTGGCCTGGACGATCAAGCATATCAAAGAGTACGGCGGCAATCCGGACAAGGTCTACATCTCCGGCCATTCCGCGGGCGGTTACCTGGCGGCGATGATCGGCCTCGACGCGCAGTACCTCAAAAAGTTCGACCTCTCGACCGACAAACTCGCGGGGGTGCTTCCCCTCTCGGGCCAGATGACCACCCACTTCCGGATCATGAAGGAGTATAAGGAGAAGGATCCCAATTTCAATGCGCCGGTCCTGATCGACCAGTACGCTCCGCTCTGGCACGCGCGGAAAGACGCGCCGCCCCTGGTGTTGCTGGTCGGCGACACCGAGATCGAGTGGCCCTCCCGCGTCGAAGAGAACCAGCTCCTCGAAGCCCGTATGCGGCGGAACTACAAACACCCCTACGTCCGCATCTACAGCTTCCCCGGTTTCAACCACGGTTCCATGCAGACCCCCGGTCTGATGGTTTTGAAGGAAGAGATCAAGAAGCTCGAAAAGCGCGCCGGCCGGTAATAAACTCGGCTAGCCCTCCATAGCGCGAAGCGCGACGGAGGGTTACGGCAGGCGGCGCTCGATGGTAAAGTTGCGAACGACGACGCCCGAGTCGGCGCCGGTGCCGCGAAATTGGAGTATGAAGCCGTTGATCTGCTCAGCGGGGAGTTTATCGCTCAGCAGCGCCTTCAGGGGGATCTCCACCCGTTGGAAGGTTTCGGGGTCGTTGCCGGCCGCCACCGAAACCCATTTGCCGGCGGGCGAACCCACCTTGCCGCGCTCGTAAATCCGGCCGGTGAATTGCAGTTTCTGGCCGCCTTTGGCGTTGCCGAAGCGGTCCTTGCCGCCGCGGATTTCGAAGCGGATCACATCCCCCTCCTGGAGTCCGAGGGGGGCGAGACCGCGGTTTCGGATCAGCACTCCGGCCCACGGACTGGTTTCGGCGGAGACTTCAAGTTCAAAACCATCCTCCAGTGTCTTCACCGCCGCTTTGCTGAAGCCGACCAGTTCCTGCTTCTCAAAGGGAACTGTTTCCTTGCGCACGCCGTCGTAGAGCTCGGCGGTGACGCCGATCACGATCGGAACCACTTTGCTGTTCGCTGAAACGATATCCAGCGCGTCGACCGCCAGCTCCGGTTCGGGATTCTCCCAGCGCCAGCAGTGAAAGCCCCGATTTTCGCGGTTGCGCCAGGCGACGAAGGGCGTTTTATCGCGAAGCCACCAATCCCAGAGATTGACGCCGACGATCACCGGAACCTCGAGCGTCTTCCCGCCCGCGTAGCGGATACGGTAGCTCATCGCCGGAGCCTGATTGGTGCACCAGGCGGCGGTGTGGAAGAAGTAGAGCGCCTTCACCTTCGCGCCCACCGGAATCCCCTTCACCTCCTTCGGCAGCTCGCCCTTCTGCGACGGCGAAGCCATGACGATGCAGGTTTTGTCCTCATTTTCGTCGTTCCGAATCAGGTCGCAGGGGATGCCGAGAAGTTCGGTGACGCCCCACGGCACGCCAACGAGCGAATTCTCCCGCCCCTGATCGGTCCAGCCGCCCTTGCCGTCGTCGGACACCTGGTCGATGAAGCCCCGGTTGCAGAAGGCCCTGAGATCGATGGTTTTAAGCATAGCCGGATCAGCCAGATAGCGGAAGTTCGCCTCGCGGCGTTTTTCGCGTTCGGTTTCGATGACCTTCAGCTGGTCGGCGTACTCTTTTTCAAGAACAGCCTCCGTCACCGGCGCAAAAGTGCCGAATTCGGTGGCGTCGCCGAAGCAAAGCACCAACCGCTGCTGCGGTTCGACGAGGGCCAACGCCCCCTCGGCGTTCATCGGCAGCGCCCGCCCGGCGAAGAGCTCCGCGGCGGAGGAATACGCTTGGCCGCGCGGCTTCACCCGGACGAGCTTCGGGTAGCGGTCGGAGTTGTAGAGATAGAGCAGGGTTTTCCCCGGCTGGAAGGAGGCGTGAAGCTCGAGGTTGACCGCCAGGTCCTTCTCCGCCGCCCGGATGATCTCCGCCCGCGGCTCGATGCCGTGCTGCGACAGGAGGCCGCCCATCAGCGAGGCGAGGGCATAGTCCTGCATTTCGGGGGTGAAGAGATAGACGGTTCCTTTGCCGAGCCGGGCGCGGAAGAGGGCGGGGGTTCCCTCGAACGAGCCGATAGCCTCCCATTGGGCGGCGTCGGTGATGCGGCGGTCGTTGCGTCCTTTGATCGCCCCCGGCAGCCGTTTCGCTTGCGGGAAAGTCATGGAGAGTACGCCGGTCGCCGGCGAAGCAAGCGGCTCCACAGTAAAGGGCGGCAGCTTCTTCCACGGCGCGGGGTTTCCGTATTCGTCGAGGCGCATGAAGTCGCGCCCCAAGATCAGCACGCCGCCCTTTTCGACGAAGGATTCCAGACGGGCGGCGGTTTCGGGGTAGATGAAGCCGACGCCCATGGCCGCGATCGCTTTATAGCGCTCCTGGCGGTTTTCAGTCAGCTGTTCTTCCAGAATGACATCGGTGCCGTAGTGGGAGAATTCCAGCGCGGCAGTGAGGTGGGTGACCTCGTTCTTCTCGACCTTGCCGACGGCGGCGGAGTAGCGTTCGGTCGGGAAGGAGAGCAGGATCGCCGTCTCGGCGTCGGCATGGCGGCGGCCCCGGGCGAAGTACTCCTGCACCTGAAAAATCTCCCTTTTTGCGGCCATGATTGAGAGGAAGCCCTCCGCCGGGTAGGCATAGGGATTGAGGATCATCCAGGGATAGCGTTCGGCGACCGCCTTGCCGCCCTCGGCGGAGCCGCGCGGCTTCCAATCCCACGCCCGTTTGGACCACTCGAAAAGGTAGGTGGCGCTGCTGCCGCGCAGGAAATCGAGCCAGATGATGTTGAGGGTGGCCTGATAATCCCGGCCGGTGTAGCATTCGCCGTTGTGTATCGGCTTGCCGTCGGCCAGCGCCCGGAAGAAGTGGCGCTGCAGGATGCCTTCGGGGAGTCCGGGCGAGTTGGCGGGGGTGTCGATGGCGGCCTTGGCGGCGGCTTCCAGCCCGCCCGAACGGTCGATGCCGCCGCCGGTGGGGGCGGAGACGGTCTGCATCTCCTGGTTGACGAGATAGAGGTTGATGTTGCTGCGCGGCAACGAGCGGTAGAGGTTCCGCCCCATGATCTGCACGCAGAAACGGGCCGAGGGATCGACCTCTCGAATCGTCTTCACCCCGAGGCGGCAGAGGTCGGCGAAGCCCTCCTCGAGGAACTTCGACCAATCCACCCGGAGCCCTGGGAATTCGGTCTTGGTCTTGAACTGCGCCGCCGCCTCGAAAGAGGGATACTTGCTCCGCCAGATGGCATTCAGGCGGTCGACGGAGCCATATTTTTTCGCGAGAAATTTTGCGAAGAGGGCGCGGTTGTACTCCGACGGTTCGTCGTAGGCGGGCTCGTTGAAAAGCTCGTACATCAAGATCGGCGAACCGGATGCGACCGCGTCTTTCGCGCCGCTTCGCCAGTAATCGCAGTAGGCGGCGCGTCCCGCCGGGTGGAAGATGTTGAAGGAGACCCAATGGTTGTTCTCGCCGCTGTGGAACTGGTTGACCGCTTCCGGGGGGAGGAACTCCCTGGCGGACCCGGCTCCCCACGGGAAACCGGTGAAGTCGACCTGCTGCGGCAGTCCGGAGGCGCGGAGCCGGTCGAGCGCCGCCAGTTCGTTCTCCCGCACGATCTTCGGCTTTTTCGCCAGAAGATGGCGGAGCGAAGCGAAGGTGGAAACCGTGTCGAAGCCGAGCCGTTGGGCGCTCTCGTATTGAAGCGGCGCCTCATAGAGCCATTTGAGTTCCGGGGGGTAGCCTTCGGTGGGGCCGGTGTCATGCACGGGGCCGGGGCAGAGCTGGACGCCGGCGAGATAACGGATCTTGCCGTTGACCAGATAGTTGCCGTCTTTGTCGATGGCGACGGCGGGGTTCGGCTCCAGCCGGAGCGCGGCGGGGATGTCTTTAAGTTCGGGGAAAGGATCGGCCGCGAGAAGCGAGGCCACCGGCAAAAGCATGGCTAAGGAACGGAATTTCATGGGTTATATTCTCCAAAAAGTGAATTAGTTGGCGACCGCCTGGCCCCAGAAGTAGACGTAGAATCCCTCCGTCGGAACCATATCGAAATTCCAGGTGGCGGCGTGTCCGTCGAGGACGACGAGGTTGGCGCTGCGATTGCCGTGGCGATAACCAATCTGCGCATCCTCGTACACTGGGCCGGGGAGTCCCTTTTTTTTGATTATCGGCTCGGTTCCCGTTGCTTCTATATCGCCGAAGGCAAAGCGCTGTGCCGGTTTTTTGACCCGGTTGTAAAAGGTTCCGTTCAGATAACTGGTGGCATTACGGTGGTTGCTGATAAAGGAGTTGATCCCGTAATTCCTTCCCGCGTACGGAGTCCCATCCGCCGACTTGGGCGAAGCCGGACAAAGGAAAACCGGATATTTCCGGAATCCGTTGTTCGAGGTGACCGCCTTTTCGCCGTACAGGTATTGTGCGAGTTTATCCAGCCATTTCGCATAATTGAAGGGAAGGGCCACGTCGAAATTTCCCAGCGGACCATACCCCTTGTGAGCGTCGGCGTATTGCAGCAGCTGGAGGGCTATCTGCTTTTCGTTCGCGAGGCAGTTGGTCGACCGGGCGCGGTCGCGGGCCTTGCTCAGCGCCGGCAACAATATGGCGGCGAGAATGGCGATGATCGCTATGACGACCAGCAGTTCAATCAGCGTGAAACATCTCTTCTTCGACATTTTTCGAATCCCCTTTCTTATCGTTCTGCAACTTGAAGCTGCAACAGTTGTTCTTCGGGAACGACCCCTCCCGCGAACATCTCCGTCATCCAGAGGGTGGCCTGGCGGGCCGCCTGTGAATACGGGAAATCGCGGGTAATTCCATGAAAACCGGTCAGTTGCTGCACGGCCGCGGTTTCCGCCAAGATCAGCCAATCGGGGGCGGCGATCCCCCAGCTCTCCAGAATCATCGGGAGCGAATAGGCGGTTTCTCCGTGAACATAAACCGCTTCGGGGAGGCCGCCGGTTTCGGCGCAGGCTTTGACCTCCGCTTCGAATTCACCCATATTGGCGACTTCGGTGATTTTGATCTTTGCCCGGGTTTCGGCGAGGTATTGGCGGAATCCGGCCAGTTGTTCGCAGCAGACCGAGTCGAAAGACATCCAGAGGAGATTGCAGATCTTCCGTTTCAGTACCAGTTCGGCCATCTGCCGCCCCGCTTTCGGGTGGTCGAACACAATCGACGGAACTGATGCGGCCCGTCCGTCGATGGAAATGGCGGGGAAACCGTTCCGGTGAAGGGTTTTCAATGCCTCTTGAAGGTTTGGAGTCGGGCGGATGGCGATGACGCCATCCAGATTCTGCGATTTCAATTCGGCGGCTACATCGTCGGGGTGCCCGGA
>JAVBRV010000103.1:0-4114 GCA_031547585.1 Victivallaceae bacterium | reverse complement strand
ACCGGGCGGTTCCCCTGGCGATTCAGATGACGGTGGAGTGGCTGGACGGCAGCACTGAGGTGTGGTTGAGGAGGACGGCGGGATCGGCGGCGAACAGCACGTTCGGGAGCAGGCAGACTCCCCTTTAAAAAGTATTAATGTAAAAAATAGACCGCGAAGCGGTCGTGCGCACCCGGCCGAGCCGGGGCGTGGTCCAGCGGCGAAACGCTGGTCGCTCACCGCAGGGCGGCGCAGGCGCCCGCCCGGAGGGGAGCGAAATCTAAGGTTTGCGGAATGCAAACCGCACCGAAACAGTACCAATCGGCGGAGCGCTGCCGATAAAAGGCGTTACGGAGTAAGCCTTTTATCGAGTCGCAGCCGGAAACGTTGGTAGTCTCGTACCATGAGATACCCTCTCGTCTATAACCCCCAAGGCAAAGCATATGAAAACTCACACATCATCGGAATCGGGCGTGGCGCTGATCGCGGTGCTTTGCCTGATCTTTTCGGCCGGAATGCTGACCACGGCGGTGGTGGCGATGTCGAAATACAACTCCTTCACGGTGGGGGCGCATGTAGCGCTGCAGCGCTCGTTCTACATCAACGAGGGGGTGGCGAACCGGGTGCAGTTCCTGATTGCGGCGGATCGTTCGCTCTACCCCTACAGCGACGAGCTGGGGGAGATCGAGTACGCCGATTACGAGGGGGGGCGCTACGTCGCCGACGGGACGACCCACCAGCTGGACTACTACGGCGTACCGGTGGAGTTCATCATCACCGACACCCGGAGCGGCGTCGATTTGAGCAGCCAGGGGTTCCGGCAGACCTTGAATACGCTGCGGCAGGAGGATGTTTTCGACACCGATCTTGGCGAGACGTTGCGGATTTTCACGGCGCGCATCGGCGACTACAACGACGCCGGGGATGAAGTCGCGGTCGACGGCATGGAGACGGCGGAATACGACGCGCTCGGCATGTTCCCCTTGCCGCGCAACGCGGCGATGCAGTTCCGGGAGGAGCTGCTGTACATACCGGACATTTCGGAATTTTTCCCGACGGACCGTTTCGGGCGGCCGAGCCTGATTCGGCTGATTCCGCCCGCGGGAACGGTGAGTCTTTCGGGCGCGCCGAGCCTCTTTACCGCCGACCGGCGGATTCTGCGGAGCTACTGCCGGCTCGACGAGGAGGACGCCGATGCGGTGATGACGGCGCTGGAGGAGTTCCGACGTGACGGCGGCATTTTCTCGGACAAGATCGACCCCACGATCAACGAGCGGCTCCGGGTGCTGTCGCGCCAGGAGAGCGGCAACTATACGGTGACGGTCGGCGCGCCGGCAGAGGGCGGACGTCCCTCGCGGCGCCTGACCTTCAGTTACGAGGGGTTCAACCGGCAGGGACCGACCGGCAACACGGTCCGCTATCTGGAATGGATGTTTCACTGATATGAAGAAAACACTCATCACTCTTCTTCTCGCGCTCTTCATCTTCGCGCCCGGCTTCGCGCCGAAGGCGGAGGCGATCGACCCGGTGACCATCGCCATCCTGACGCCGATCGCCATCAAGGGGGCGCAGATCGCCGCGCCCTACGTGATCCGGGGGCTGATGAGCGGCGGGGCCCATATGCTGGAGATGGGGGTCGAAATCATCAACATTTTCCGTCTGCCGCTCGGCATTCTGCAATGCACCATCGGACTGCCCTTTCAGCAGCTCCACGGCGGCGTCAGCAACCTCGCCAGGGGAGCGGTCGCCCCCTTTAAGCTGGCCTGGAAAGCCCTGATCCTGCCCATCGCCTTCATGAAGATCGGGGGCGGATAACCCCTCGCCGACTGCCGGACTTGTCCGGCAGCTTCCGCGGCTTCAGATCGTTTCAAAAAACGTTACTTGCAAGAAGCTGACGTAATGTGCGCGATTGATGTCGTGGGAGTCAGGAGGGGCCTTACTCCCCTCCTGAAACCACCCCCGCCCGTGGGCAGAGACGCGCCATGTAAGGTCGAACCCCGATTCCGGATCGTAGCGGTCGCTCTCGCGACCTTAGCCGCCCCTGCGGGGCGCTCTCAGACGGCGAGGCCTTCGCTCGACTACGTTCGGCTTCGGCACTCTTGTGCCTTCGCTCGTTTGCTGCCGCAAACGAGGTCCCTCACATTCGCTCGCGGCGCTTGCCGCGCTTACTTAGGCTAACCGCGCGGTAGGCTGCGGCTAAAGTACGGTGTCGCCGAGTTCGTCTTTGCGCCACTGGCGGATCACCTCGAGAAACTCCGGGATCACCGTGGCCGCGCGGGTCGGGCCGACGCCTTTGATCTGCTGGGCTTCCGCGACGGTGAGCGGCTGCTCCTTCGCAAGCTCGGTGAGCGTCGCGTCGGTGAGGATGCCGAAGGCGGGGACGCCGCGCTCGCGCGCCAGCTCCAGCCGCCGCAGCCGGAGGCGTTCGAAGAGATCCGACCCGCCCGCCTCGGGGGCCGCCGAACCGCGGCGCTCCCGCTTCCGCTCCTTGCGGGCGCGGGCGGGTTTCTCCGCCGGTTCCGGGAGGTCGAGCTGCGGCTCTTCTTCCCCCTCCAGAATTTTCCGGCCGCGCCCGGTGATGACCACGCAGGGGTATTCACCGCGTTCGACCCGGCCGAGCGCCCGGTCGGCTTCCAAGGCCTTCAGGTACGAGAGAATCCGGTTCTGGCGCAGCTCTTTCAGCACCCCGAACCACTCCGAATGGTGAAGGTTCCGGCCGGTCAGTTCGGCGCTCTTCGCGCCCGCCAGGATCTGGCTTAACTTGCTCATGCCGAAGCGTCCGTTGAAATCCAGCACCGCCCCCAGGATGGTGTCGATCACCTCTCCCTCGCCCTCGACCGGAGCGCGCTTCAGGTCGTGCGAAACGGTTCCGCAGTTGTCGCAGCTGGTGCACTCCCAGCCCGCGGCCGATTCGCCGAAGTAGCTGACCAGCGCCGCCTGGCGGCACTTCCGGGTGCGGGCGTAGGAGATCACCTCCTCCAACCGCGCCAGCTCGAACTCGCGCTTGGCGGCGATGGCGGCGAAATCAAGCTGCGGCTCCTCCAGTTCCGGGGTCAGGAGCTCGGTGCCGCGTCCGCTGAAGGGGATGCTCCAGGTGAGGCAGTCGTCGTGCAGTGCGCCGAGCACCCGGCGAACCTGTTCCGGCTTCAGCCCGGCCACCTGCGCCAGCTCTTCGACGTCGTAACGCGCTTCGCGCAGCAGCTTGTCGCCATAGTGGCGGATCACCCGGCTGATGAAGCGCGAGCGCTGCGTCTCCTCCTGCTGGTGGCACAGCCGGAGCGACTGGAGGTCGCCGGTGAAGAGGAGGTTGCCGCGTCCGGACTGGCGATAGCCGCGCCCGATGTGCCCCGCCTTCTCCAGAATCGCCAGCGCCGCCGAAATCTGCCCCTCGGACTTGGCTTCGGGAACCAGCTCCTTCCACTCGGCCATGGTTCGCTCGAGGTGGAGGGTGCCGCATTGGCGCGCCTCTTCGCGGATCGCCCGGTAGAGGCCGGCGATGATCTCCGGCTCCGGATTCGAGAGGTCGATCAGGAACTCCTGGATGAAGCGGTCGCGGTAAGCGAAGAGAAGGATGCAGTCGGCCGCTTCGCCGTCGCGCCCGGCGCGCCCGGCCTCCTGGTAGTAGGCCTCCGGCGAACCGGGGAGGTTGTAGTGGATCACCTGCCGCACGTCGGGCCGGTCGATGCCCATGCCGAAGGCGTTGGTGGCGACGAGGACCGGGCAGGCGTCGTTCATGAAACGGTCCTGCGCCTCGGTGCGGGCGGCGTCCGCCATACCGGCGTGGTAGCCGATCACCTGGAAGCTCTTCGCCAGCTCTTCGACCGCCTTGCGGGTCGAGGCGTAGATGATGGTCGGGACCTTCCGCTTCAGGAGTTTATCCACCGCTTCGAGCTTGGCCCCCTCGGAGGAGCACTCGGTCACCCGGAAGGAGAGGTTCGGGCGCTTGAACCCCGCCACCCGGATCGCCATGCGGGGGCGGTGGAGCCGGGCGCGGATATCCTCGCGCACATGCGGCGTCGCCGTGGCGGTGAAGGCGCAGACCTGCCGGATGTTGAACTGGTCGACCATCTCCCCCAACCGGCCGTAGGCGGGGCGGAAGTCATGCCCCCACTGGCTGATGCAGTGCGCTTCATCC
>JAVBRV010000166.1:0-8558 GCA_031547585.1 Victivallaceae bacterium | reverse complement strand
AGCCCGGAGGCATGAGTACGGCCAAAGGCCGCACGGAATGCCGGAGGAGGGGGCCCCCGAAAAGTGCCCCCTTGCTTTTGCAGAGCAAAAGATCGAGCCCCGTGGGCGAAGATGGGGCACTTTTTGGGGAGTCGTGGTGCGTGGCACTGCCTGCCAGATTTTTGTCGGGGACCCAACCGATTTTTTGAAAAAAAATCGGTTGGGCACAAAAGTCGTCGCGCTCGCAACCCGTACGTCGGGTCAAGGGCCCACCGGCCCTTGCGGGTCCAGGGCAGCGCCGGAATCGAAAAGTACCTCACTCGCAGGTGCGAGTACGGCCGGAGGCCGCACGGAGTACCGGAGAGCGGGGCCCCCGGAAAGTGCCCCCTTGCTTTTGCAAAGCAAAAGACCGAGCCCCGTGGGCGAAGGTGGGGCACTTTTTGGGGAGTCGGGGCAGGCTGCCCCAGCGAGAACCGTATGAACCTTACATGCGGATAAAAGTGCCACCAGGCTCAGGACGTTCGCGGGTGATTCGGCGATATTCGTTGGGGGGGCAGCGGTGGATCCGGTGGAAGAGGCGACTGAAGTAGTTGGCGTCGGGGTAGCCGCATTGCTCGGCGACTTCGCCGACGCTGAGATAGGAGTCGAGGAGGAGTTTCCGGGCGTGCGCCATCCGGCAATTCTGAAGGTAATGCATGGGTGAAATGCGGAACTGGCGGTCGAAGAGCTTGCGTAAGTAGGTGTAACTGATCTGACACTCTCCGGCCAGTTCTTCCATGGAGATCGGGGAGCGGAAGTCCTGCTCGAAGCGTTCCACGGCCCGATGCAGGGCGGGATGGAGCCCGCTGCGTCCTTTCAATTTTTTCTCGAAGCCGGAGATGCAGAGGAGGAGGGAACGGAGGACGCCTTCGCAGAGCTCGTACCGCCGTTCCTCGCTGAGGCGGCAGACGTCGAGGAAGAGGTGGGTGCACCACGGTTCGGAGGTGACGTCCAGGTGGCGGAACGAATCGTCGAAGAGCTCCGGCGAGCAGAAGAAGACGACGAAGGAGTTGACGAAGTGCCCCCGGCAGACCTGGTTGTGCTGGCTTTCGGGCGGAATGATGAGGAGCGAACCCGGGCGGCATTCGCAGCGCTCTTTCTCCACCACGATCTCCGCTTCGCCTTCGGTGACCAGGATCATCTCAATGCCGGGGTGCGAATGAAACCGGACGCTGCGGTCGGTTTTATCCAGCGACGCCTGCGAAAAAATGAGAGTGCTTTCTTTCATGGCATTCAATCTACTTGCATTTTTTCTCTTTTCAATGCTAGAGTACCGTTTTGTGCTATTTTATGGTCAAAAAATCACAGCTTCCCCGCTTGGTTTCACGGAGCCTATCCAGTATAATATAGGTAGCAACAGGAAGGCCGCATGGAAACGATCATACTCGACACCGATTTCGAAACCGACTGCGACGACGCGGGAGCGCTCGTTGTATTGCATGCGCTTGCCAACCGCGGCGAAGCGGAAATACTGGGCGTCGTCGCCAGCATTCACTCCCCCTGGCCGGCGGCGGGCGTGCGCGCCATGAACCTTGCCGCGGGGCGGCCGGAGGTTCCGGTGGGGAGCAATTTCGACTATCCGAATACGCCGCGCTACCGGGCGCACTGCGACAAGATGAAGGAGCGGCTTTACCACGAGGCCATCGTCCGCCGCTATCCGGAAGCCGCCCCGGGGCGATTCCAGCCCGAGGAGGGGGTCGCCCTTTACCGGCGGCTACTGGCGGCGGCGCCCGACCGCTCGGTGACCATTTGCGCCATCGGACTTCTCACCCTCCTCGCGGCGCTGCTCCGCCGGGAGCCGGAGCTGGTCGCCCGCAAGGTGAAGCGCCTGGCCACCATGGCGGAGGCGGTCTTCCCCGAGGGCCGTCCCGGGTTCAACTGGGAGATGGACCCGGAAGCAGCGGAGTTCCTGGTGGCGCACTGGCCGTCGCCGCTTCTGGTCTCGCCGGTCGGCGGCAACGTCCTGACCGGGACGGAGCTGGCTGCCGCCGTCGGGCCGGAGAATCCGGAGAGGATCGCCTACCGCTGTTTCGGGAGCGGCGCGCCCGGATTCCTGCGTCCGAGCTGGGATCAGCTGGCGGTGCTGACCGCCGCCGGACTCGCCGACCGCGAGGGCTACACCGGGCGCTCCGGGCGCGGCCGGGTCACCTTCGACGCAGCGGCCAATCGCCACCGGTGGTTCCCGGCGGAGGACGGTCCGCATGAATGTCTCTCGCTCCTCCGTCCCCCCGCCGAAACGGCCGCCTGGGTGGAGGGCTTCATGATTGAACCGTGGCAAAACCAACCCATCCCTGAAAACCGATAACGAAGAGAGGATGAAAGTATGAAACGCAACTTTTCACCCTGATTGAACTCCTGGAAAGCAGCTCGATCTCAACTATGGTTATTATGTCCGGAATCATTAAAAACGATTGATACTCCTGTCATCATTAGGGAAGGAAAAACAATGAAATTGCATTACCGGAAAAACTCTCTTTTAAATATGGGATTCAAGTTCTGCCTGCCGTTCCTGCTTTTTCTGACCGGCTGTACAGCGGGCAATCAAAATATCGGGAGCAAAGATACATTCATTCTTGCCTCCTATAACCTTCGGCTTCCGGGCGACAAAGCTCCGAACGATTGGGAGAGCCGTTTGCCGCGTGTCCGTGCGGTGATCCAACGGAACCAGCTGGATATTTTCGGCGTGCAGGAGCCGGTCCACCAACAGCTTCTCGATCTTTTGCAGGATTCCGAATTTCAATATGTCGGAGGAGGGCGCGATGATTTTAAGGAAAAAGGTGAATATTCGTGCATCATTTACAAAAGCTCGCGTTTTCGGGTCTTGGATCATGGAACCTTTGCTTTGGGCGAAGACTCGGAGACTCCCGGCAAGCGCGCATGGGGCGCAGCCTGTCCGCGCATTGCGACATGGGGACTTTTTCAGGATCTGCGGAGCGAACGGAAGTTCGTTTATTACAACACGCATTTGGACCATGTCAGTGAAGAGTCCCGCATCAACGGCATCCGTCAGCTGGTGAAACACGCCGAAAAGAACAGCACAGGTCTTCCTCTGATTATTTCCGGCGACTTCAATGCATATCCGAACTCCGCAACGTATGCGGCGGCGTCTTCCCTGCTGCACGACTCCGCCAAAGTATCCCGTACACAGCATCAGGGACTTGTCACAACGTTCCACGGCTACGGACGCATCGACAATAGGCCGCCCATCGACTTCATCTTTGTTTCCGAGGGCATTACAGTATATTCGCACCGAACGGACGATGTTCTTGTTGACGGCGGTTATGCATCCGACCATTACCCGGTAATTATTGAATTATCGATCAACTGAAGCACTATCAACGGAGGTAAAAAATGCCTATTCCTAAAAACTATGGAACAGCGGAGAAAACAAGTAAAATATTTACACTTATCGAACTCCTGGTCGTAATTGCGATCATCGCCATCCTGGCGGCCATTCTGCTCCCTGCGCTGAACAAGGCGCGGCAGCGGGCGACCGCCTCGGCCTGCGTCAACAATATGAAGCAGTGCGGCACCGCCATCATGAGCTATGTCGACGCCAACAAGGGCCAGATGATGATGGAGGACACCACCCTCTGGGTGGGCTGGGCCGGATACCTCTACTACTCCGGCTACATGCGCGAAACCGGCAAGGAGTACTTCTGCCCGGGAACTCCGAATCCGTCGCCGGTGGTTCCGGTGGGCAGCGAATGGGCGCTGGGGCAGAAGGACTGGTATTCGATCTCCCTCATGCGCATCCGCAACAACCCCTACACCTCCAACTACAAAGCCTGTTACGAGAGCGTCTACCACGGCTTGTGGACCCGCAGCTGGGGCGGCGACGGCGAAAACCGCTGCCTTCTCTTCAACCAGCTCAAGACACCCTCCGGCTTTTTCCTCCTGACCGACGGAACCAGCCTCAGCGCCAACCAGAAAAACACCGGCAAATACTGGGATACCACCGCCTATTTCTGGACGATCCACGGCCCCAACGCCTTCAACACGCTCTTCGCCGACGGCCACGTGTCGGCGATCAACCGCGGTTTCATCCGCGAGAATATTCATTCCAGCGCCCTCTTCCTGTAACCCTTTCTCCCGGAGTCTCATCATGAAAATGTTTCTTCTCTCCGCCATCCTCCTGGCGGCATCCTCGCTGACGGCGGAGTTGACCGTTCAGGAGAACGGCGGCTTCCGCTTCGGCAAGCTCGCCTTCTCCATCAAATGCTTCAATGACAGGTGGCAGGCCCTCGCACCGGGGAGCAAGGACTTCGCCGTCACCCGGCGCGAGGGTACGGCGCTGGAGGCGACGCTCAACACGCCCGCTCTTCAGGGAAACTATCGCCAACAGTTCACTGAAGGCGGCTGCTACGAGGGGGAATTCCGCTTCGCCGGGGGGACGAAGCCGCGCCAGGTCGCTCTCTCCGCCAGCCTGCCGGTCGAGACCTTCGCCGGCGTCGAGCTGGAGATCGACGGCCGGCCCTTCGAACTCCCCGTCGCCATGCGGGAGAAGGATCCCTACACCCTCTTCATGAAAAAAGTCGGCAAGGTGACGATTCCCGGTCCCGACGGCAGGCTGACCGTCAGCGGAGACTTCGTGCTGCTGCTGCACGACAACCGGACCTCCGGCTGGACCACCTTCGAGCTCCGCCTCGTCTGGCCGCAAACCGAGAAAGAGTGCCATGTCAAGCTGGACTTCCAGGAAGCTCCTTACACCCTGACTCCGCTCGACCTCCGGGGGGCCTTCACCACCGGCTTCACCGACGACCGGCCCGACGACCGCGAAGGCGGTTGGACCGATCAGGGCAGCGGCAACGATCTGCGCCAGCTCCCAACCGGCAAAATACAGACCTTCGAGCGGATTCCCTTCGATATTGCGGCAGGGAACAAAAGCTGCATCGTCTTGCGCGGTCCTTTCCGCGACTACTTCCCCCAAACCGCCGCCGCCGAGCTGCGGCAGCCCGCGCAAGGGAAGTGGCTCTACCTTCTCCACGCCACCGCCTGGAGTGGGCCGGAGAAAACGGGCGACATCGAGCTGGAATACAGCGACGGCAGCCGCTCCCGCCTCGCCGTCTCCGGCGGCAGCGACGTCGGCAACTGGCACAATCCGCAACCTCTCGCGAACGGCAAAGTCGTCTGGACGGGGGAGAACCGCTCCGCCATCGTCGGCCTCTACCAGTCAGCCTTCCCCATCGAAGACAAACCGGTGCGGAAGCTCACCTTCACCTCGACCGGCAAATCCGTCTGGGCCATCATCGGCGCGACGCTCGCTTCGGAGCGGCTGCCCGAAAAGAAGATCGGCGGCCCCGTCTACATCGAGGAGGGGGAGAATTGGAAATCGATCCGCAATGAGAAGGACGTCCTCCCCGGTTCGGTGCTGGATTTCTCGGGCGTGCTCGACGCGCCCGCCGGGAAATACGGTCCGGTGGTGGCCTGGAACGGCCGCCTGGAGTTCCGCGACCGCCCCGGCGTGCCGGTTCGGTTCTATGGAACCAATCTGGTCGATACCGCCCAGTACCAGACCCACGAATGGTCGGAGAAGCTCACGGAGCGCATGGCCGCGAGCGGCTTCAACCTGGTCCGCATCCACCACCACGACAACGGCCTCTCCAACCGGACTCCCGGCAAAAGCACCGAGCTCGACCCGGTCAATCTCGAACGGCTGAACTACCTGATCCACTGCCTGAAACAAAAAGGCATCTACGTCATCACCGACTGCTACTGTTCGCGCGTCATCACCCCCGAAGAGCTCCCGGCGCTGAAGGACGGCGGCTTCAAACACCTGATCTTCCTCGACCAAGCCGCCATGGAGAACTGGAAATCCTTCACCCGAAACTGGTTCACCGCCGTCAACCCCTATACCGGTCTGGCGTTGAAGGACGACCCCGTCCTCGTCGCCGTCAACCTGATCAACGAAGGCAACATCGGCACCAGCTGGAATGGAACCGCCAAAGAACTCCACCTCCGCACCTTCGAGAAATACAAGGCAGGAAATCCGGGGGTCCGGATGGCCGACTACCTCGCCGACCTCTACCGGAAGGGCTTCGCGGAAATGCGTTCTTTCCTCCGCGACGAGCTCGGCATGAAGACGCTCATCTCCGACCAGAATCACCGCTCCGAATTGCTCTCCTCGATCTTCCGCGACGCCTACGACTATGTGGACAACCACTACTACTTCGACCATCCGCGCTACCCGGAACAGGCGTGGCGGCTCCCCGCCCGGATCGACAACGTCTCCACCCTCTCGCGTGAATGCTCCGATCTCGCCTGGATGTTCCCCACCCGCATCTGGAACAAACCCTTCACCATCACCGAATTCGACTACGCCAAGCCGAACTTCTACCGGGCCGAGGGGGCGGTCCTGACCGGAGCCTACGCGGGCCTCCAGGATTGGGACGCGCTGGTGCAATTCGCCTATTCGCACGGCGGCTTCAACATCACCGCCGACCAGGCCGTCGCCAACCCCTTCGACCTCACCACCGACGTGGTGAAGGCCCTCTCCCACCGGATCGGCGTCAAACTCTTCCTCGGGAACGAGATCAAACCCGCGCCGGTCGCCTTCGCGCTGACGGTGACGGGTGGCGAAGGAATGGATTTCAGCCAGGTGCCCTCGCGCGACTTGCGGAACCTCGGGCTGGTCGCCCGGATCGGCCTCGCAGTGCTCCCCGACGGCAAGCGCGACCCGGCGCGGCTGCCCGCGAAGCTCGACGCCTTTCTCGACGCCGGCATCAACTTCCCCCGGGCCGCCGCCGGAACTACCCCTGTCATCCGAACCGCCGGTCACGACGCCGATCCCTTCGCCGATTTGCAGAAACGCAAAATTCTCTCGCCGGAATCCGTCGACGCCGCCCGCAAAGTCTTCCGCTCCGAAGGCGGCCAGCTCGCGCTCGACACCGCCCGCGAAACCTTCCGGGCCGCCGCCCCCGGCATCGAAGTCCTGATCCTTCCCGCCAAGCAATCCGCTTCCGGCACGCTCCTTGCCGTCGATAACCGGATCAGCCGGGGTGTCTTCTCGCTCCAGGCGGTTGACGGCAAGCCCCTCAAAGAGTCGCGGCGGATGCTCTTCCTCCACCTGACCGACTCTCAGGCGAGTCTATTGAAATTCGACAACGCCCTGATGCAGCAGCACTCCACCTGGGGCAAGGCCCCTCATCTCGCGGCCCGCGGCGAAGCGGCGGTCCGCCTCGCCCTCCCCGCCGGGAAATACCAACTCTACAGCTGCGACACCGCCGGCAAGCGCCTCGCGGAAGTTCCCCTCGTCACCGGCGAAAAAGGCGCGATCACCTTCCAGGCGAAAGTCTTCCGCCCCGAAGGACAGGTCTTCGTCTACGAGCTGATCCGCAACTGATATAAATTCAAACAAATCCGAAAAATATTCCGCACCCGGCTGGCATTTCACTCCTGCCGGGTGTATCTTGTAGTTAGTACGTCATGAAACGGTTTCATAACTTTCAGGAGAAAACGCATCATGGGCATGACCCGCTGCCAGACGAATCCGGTCCTTTCCGCCAAGGACATTCCGTTCGAATCCTCACTGGTCTTCAACGCGGGCGTGTGCAAATTCGCCGGGCGCTACGTGATGGTCTTCCGCAACGACATCGGCTTCTCCCCCGATGGCTGGGACAACAGCAAAACCAGCACCAACCTCGGCATCGCCTACAGCAACGACGGCGTCAAATGGGAAGTCCAACCCAAACCCTGGGGCATTCCCGGCCAGATCATCCGCAGCAATCCTGAATTCCGCCGCTTCTATGACCCCCGCCTCACCGTCATCGACGGGCGCTGCTACCTCTGCTTCGCCGTCGACACCCTCCACGGCGTGCGCGGCGGCATCGCCGTCACCGACGACTTCGACCACTTCGAACTCCTCTCCCTCTCCGCCCCCGACAACCGCAATATGGTCCTCTTCCCCGAAAAAATCGGCGGCAACTTCGTCCGCCTCGAACGTCCCTTCCCCGAATACAGCCGCGGCTATAAAGAGATGTTCGACGTCTGGGCCAGCCAATCCCCCGACTGCCGCTACTGGGGCGATACCGAGCTCGTCCTCGCCGTCGAAGACGTCCCCTTCGCCAACGCCAAAATCGGCCCCGCCGCACCCCCCGTCAAAACCGCCGAAGGATGGCTCACCAGCTTCCATGCCACTTACAAAGACTCCGAACGCGCCCTCCACGGCTGGGAAACCGCCAACAACCCCAAAGCCATATGGCGCAAGGAATATCTCGCCGGACTCATGCTCCTCGACCTCAATGACCCCACCAAAGTCATCGGCATCTCCCGCGAACCCCTCCTCAAAGCGGAAACCAAATGCGAACTCGAAGGATTCCGCGGCAGCGTCATCTTCCCGGGCGGCATGATCCTCGAAGACAACGGCGAAGTCAAACTCTACTACGGAGCCGCCGACACCGTCGAATGTCTCGCCACCGCCCACGTCGACGACCTCCTCGCCTCCATCACCCCCTTCCAGCGCTAAGTCGCCGTGGGATCTGGGGGAGGGGCGGAAAACCCTTTTTTTCCCGAGAAAAAAAGGGGATTTTCCGCCCCTCCCC
>JAVBRV010000299.1:0-10995 GCA_031547585.1 Victivallaceae bacterium | reverse complement strand
CGGCAAGCGCCGCGAGCGGATGTGAGAGAACTCGTTTGCGGCAGCAAACGAGCAAGGAGCGAATGCGACGCAGTCGAACGTAGTCGAGCGAAGGCCTCGCCGTCTGAGAGTCGCTGCGCAGCAGCGAAAGTAAGGTCGCGACAGCGACCGCTACGATCCGGAATCGGGGTCGCCCTTAGCTGCGCATCTCTGCCCAAGGGCGGGGGTGGTTTCAGGAGGGGAGTTAGGCCCCTCCTGACTCCCAAAGCGTGGTACGTATATCGCGTTGGGAACTGCCGGACAAGTCCGGCAGTCGGCGAGCAACATTGAAATTTTTTTACGATAAAGGTAGATATGAAAAGAAACGGCACGATCATTGTTCTGTCGGGACCGAGCGGCGTCGGCAAGTCGACGCTGGTGTCGCGGGTGCGCGAGCGGATTCCGGAGCTGGAGTTTTCGGTTTCCTGTACGACGCGGAAACCGCGCCCGGGGGAGAAGCACGGGGAACACTATTACTTTCTGGAGCGGACGGAATTCCAGGAGCGGATCGCGCGCGGGGAATTTATTGAGTACGCGGAGGTGTTCGCGAATTTCTATGGGACCTTGCAGAGCGAGGTGATGGAGCGGATCCGGCGGGGGAACCCGGTGCTGCTGGATATCGATACGCAGGGGGCCCTGGGCATCCGGGAGCGGGCGAAGCACGACCCGGAACTGGCGCGGGCGGCGATGTTTGTGTTCCTGGGACCGCCCTCCTTGAAAACGCTGGAGGAGAGGTTGCGGAACCGCGCCACCGAGTCGGAGGAGCAGCTTCGATTGCGGATCGAGGGTGCGCGGCGCGAACTCAGCTGCTGGAAGCATTACGATTATCTGGTGATTAACGACGACCTGGAGCGGGCGGCGGAGGAAATGACGGGGCTATTCCGTTCGTTTGCATTGCGCACGGCTTCGCTCGAGGGGGAGGTGTTCGATGCGTGAGGGTGCTGTTGTTCTCGGGGTGACGGGCGGCATTGCCGCTTACAAGAGCGCCGCGCTGGCGGGATTGTTTATGAAGGCGGGGTATGCGCTTCAGGTGGTGATGACCGAAAACAGCACCCGTTTCGTGACGCCCCTGACCTTTCAGACGCTGTCGCGGCGTCCGGTGATTACCTCGCTCTGGGAGACGGCCGACTGGCAGCCGGAGCATGTGGCGCTGGCGGATGCGTGCATCCTTTTCGTGGTGGCTCCGGCGACGGCGAATTCGCTGGCTAAATTGGCGAACGGCATTGCCGACGATGCTTTGACCACCTTCGGCGCGACCTATGCGGGGCCGACGTTGCTGGCACCGGCGATGAATCCCAAGATGTACGCGCATCCGGCGTGCGTGGAGAATGTGGAGCGCCTGCGGAAGCGCGGCGTCTCCTTCATCGGCCCGGAGACGGGGCGGGTGGCCTGCGGGGCGGATGGTCCGGGGCGGATGGCCGAGCCTGAAGCGATCTTCCAGGCGGCCTTGGAATTGCTGCGGGCGTAACACCATGATTCGCTTCGGATTCCTGCTTTTATCTCTCTCTTTTCTCGCGGGCTGCGCCGTGCCGAAACCGGCGGAAGCGCCAAAAGCGCTCTCCTTCGGGATGGTGCTGGAAGCGGCGCGGCGGAACGTCCTCGACGTGCGTGCCGCCGAGCTCTTCGCCCGGATGGCGAAGGAGCATGTGGAGCATTCGACTTTGCTCCGGCTGCCGGGCATTATCGACCGGGTGCGCGCCGAGGGGCGGCACGCCATCTCCGAAGTCCGGCGCGGCTTTCTGGACGACGCGATTTTGTACAACCGGGTGCTGAACCGGATCGGCGACGAAGATCAGGGGACGCTGGTCCGGGCGGTGGCGCGGCGGCGGCTCGACTTTGAAGTAGCTTCGCTCCTGGTGCGTTCGCTGGCCGCCGCGGATAAGGACGATGCCGCCGGCAGCCGCATGGAGCTCCGGCTTTTGACCGGGTTCGACGACGCCGCTCTCGAGCGCTTCGACCCCGGGACCCTGCCGGAACCGGCGGAGACACTGCCGCCGTCCGGCAAATTGCAGCAGCTGGCCGCGTACCGGCGGAGCGAATCGAGGCTGACGGATTTCGCCCCCGGGAGCGCGCAGAAGGTCGAATTGCTCTTCGGCAACGACCCGGCGCTTGACCTCCTCTTATCGGAGGCGCTGTTCCGGCTGCCCCGCCGTTTGGCGCTCGAGGAGGTGTCGGGGGCGGGGTCGGGCAAAGTGGCGCGGCAGGCTTCCGCCGTGGGCATCGCCTTCCAGATCGATGCGGATTATGACGCGCTGCGGCGGGTTTCTTCGCCGGCGGCGCGGCGGATCGCCTGGTTCCGGCTGCTGACGGACCTTGAGGCTCCGCTGGAGGGGGGAATTCCGGAAGCGCCGGACTTCCTGGGCGAAGCACCTCTCCCCGAACAGCTTCTTTTGATGTTGACCCCCGGATCAATAGGGAAATAATGGAAATTCTGAACGATCGCGATATTGAACAGACCGGCCGGATCATTGCGCTGACCCGCCAGATCGAGAGCCGGATGAGCGCATTGGGCGCGGAAGGCACCGGCCTCCGCGAGAAATCCGAATCTCTCGGCGACCGGCTGCCGCCGGAATCGGCGCGGTTGCTCGCCTTTATCGGCAGCATCCGCAACCGCGTCGCCCATGAGGAGGACGCGGTGGTCTCCCGCGAAGAGTTCGCGCTCTTCGAGGAGGCCGTCCAGGTGGTGTTGGAGGAGCTGGGCGAACCCGCCCCCAAAACGAAGCCGAAACCCGCCAAGCCCGCCAAACCTCCGGCGGAAGAGAAGGAAGAAGGGGGCGAAAAAGTAGAGAAAGCCGGGAAGGTCGAAAAAACGAAGGAACCGGCCCCCGCTCCTGCCGCGCCCCCACCCGAGCCCACGGCGCTGGAGAAGTGGCTGGAGCCGATGCTGGCCAACGCCTCCCTCCTCACCATGGGGCGGATCCCTGCGCTTCACCTGCTGTACGCCGGGAAGATGATGCTCGACGCGGCGATGCCGTGCCTTCTGGTGGTGCTGCTGGCGGGGTTCGAACTCGCGGCGCTCTTCGCCATCGGCTACGGACTCTATTCCGGAATCGGCTGGCTGGCCGCCGTCGGGGCGGGTGTCTGGTTCCTCACCTGGCTCGGCGGCATCTACGACGGGCGCTTTCTCGCCGAAGAGAAGCTCTCGTGGGCGTTGCTGCTGATTCCCGGCGGCAACCTCGCGGGCTTTTTCCTGCGCTTTCTCGCCGAACTCGAATGGGGACGCTTCTTCGCCGGGGCGGGAATCCTCTTCGCCTGGATCGGCGCGCTGGTATTGCTCTGCCGGGGCGAATTCGCCGCCGCCGGAGTCGTCGGCTTCCTCAGCTACCTCGGCAGCTTCATCGACACTTTTCTTCATCACCCGGGAGACGCAGAAACCGCGGATCCATAAGGTGTTCCGGCTCGATCTTCGACAGCGAACGGCGAAGGTTCGAACGAAGATCGGGAATCCGTTTCTCCAATTCCCCGAGGAGTCCGGCGAAGAAAGCCCGGTCGCCCTCCTTCAACGTCTCCTCATAGCGGCAGCGCCCCGCGATCGGGAACTCCATCGCGATGGAAAATTCCCGGATCAACGCTTCGGGCGCCAGCGCCAACGGCCGGATAATCCGCAAATTCCCCTCATTCTGCGGCGCCGTATTCGGAGCCATCGTCGATAATCCCTGCCCCCGGCAAAGGCTCATCCAGAACGAAGCCGCGATATCGTCGAAGTGCTGCCCGAGCGCCAACTTATTGCAGCAGAGCTCCCGCGCCAGCCCATACAGCTTCCCCCGACGCAGTCGCGAGCAAAGGACGCAAGGGGACCCCTCCCAATTTCGCTCCTCGATGATCTTCCCGATGGGGAGCGCCGCCACATGGTGTTCCCAACCCATTTCGCGGCAGTACCCGGCAATCACCTCCAACCCGAAATCCGGAAATCCCGGGTCGAACGTCGCCGCAATCACCTCAAACGAAATCGGCGCGCGCCGCCGCAGATAATGAAGCATCCAGAGAAGAACATAACTGTCCTTCCCCCCCGACAACCCCACCAGAATACGGTCCCCTTCACCGATCATCCGGTAAAGCCCCACCGCTTCGCCCGTCAACCGTGCCAGCTCTTTAATCAGTTTGCCACTCATATATATAAAATACCATCGCTATTTCAACCTTGCAAGATAAAGGATTATTTGGCGGAGAGTTCGATCCAGTCGACTTCGGCGACGGCTTTGGTGTGGGTGTTGTGACTGTTGGTGATGATGCTGATGGCGAAATGTTCGGGGATTTCGCTGTAACATTTTTTGAGATCGTCGGCGATGTTTCGTTCTTCGACGAACCATTCGCCGACTTTATCGTCTTGATTGCGGAGGATGGTGAATTTGACTTTGACGACGCCGAGGTAGTAGCTGGTGTCGCCCCAGATGCCTTTGGGGGCGAGGGTGTCGTAGTGATAGGAGACGGATTTGCGGACGAGGAGGCCGGGAAGTCCGACATAGACGCCGACGGCCTGGTCGTCTTTGTCGGGGTTGCGTCCGTCGCCGTCGGGGGGGAGGGTTACGGTGCGCCAGCGCCAGCGGAGGATGGGTGTTTTTTTGAGGTCGATTCCCTTCATTTCGATGAGGGCGCCGCCGCTGGAGTTGTCGGATTCGAGACGGAGGACGCCGTCTTTGACGAAGACTTTGCTGGCGGTGACGCCGGGGAGGACGCCTTCGCTTTTCCAGCCGACGGGGAAATCTTTATTGGCGGCGTCGCCTTTTTCGAAATCTTCGCGCCAGGCGGCGGCGGGGAGGGAGAGGGCGATACCGAAAAAGGCGAGAGCAAGAATGAGATGTTTCATAAGGGACCTCCTGCATGAAACATACACTCGGGAGGTCCCGATTGCAAGACTTCCGTTACAGATTTATACCTAATCAGGTTAAAAACTTGAACTCTTTTTGGCCGCTTTGAATGTATTTTTTCCTTTTGTCCTCGCGCGATACTCTGTATCGCTCTGCGGGAAAAGAAAAAAATCCATGCCAAAGCAACTCAAAAATCATTTCAAGTTTTTAACCTGATTGAGTTATAGATGAATTTCGAAGCTCCAGCCGGCGGTTTCACCGGGTGGAATCAGCCGTTTCATCACCGGTTCGATGGCGAAGTTGGCGGTGTCGTGCGAGCGCCAGAAGACCCATTCATCGGCGGCGGGGGTGCTTTTCACGAGCAGCGTTCCGCCGCTTTTCAGGTTGCGCGCGGACATCCAGCCGGGTTCGCGGCGCTGGAAGGCCAGCCGGAACGGCAGCTCCGTCAGGCGGAAGAGATGAGGATCTTTCACGTTGGAAGGCAGGGAGATAAAGGTAGAATCGAAGTTCACCGCCGGTTCCAGGAAGGGGTGCAGGGCGCTTTCGACCCGGAGCTCGACGGAGCCCTGGTTTTTCAGCTGAACCGCCACGGTGAAAAAGGCTTCGTTACCGAAGGAAAGCTCGATGGCGAGCTGGTAGGCGTAGGGGCCGCTCCGGCCCTCCTGAAGGAAACGGAGCCGGAGGCGCTCGCCTTCGCGGAGAACCTCGGTTTTCCACGGGAAGGCTTCGCGGAGTACGTCGCGGTCGATCAGCTCCACCACGCCCACGCCGGGGCGGAGGCGGAGGGAGCCGCGTGCGGCGCTTTTACCCAGCTCCGGCGAGATCTGAAACTCCAGCGGCATGCCCCAGGCGGGGTGCCAGGGGAAGATGGCGGTTTGCGCGAGGAGTTCGCGCCCCTGCCGGTCGCGGAGGGAGTCGACCCAGCCGCCGCGCGAGAAGCGGGTTCCCCGTTCTTCCGGCCGGTTCGGGTTCGCCACGGTCGCCTGCCCGCCGGGGAACTTCACCAGCCATTGTCCGGCGGCGGTTTCGGTGAGCTCAACCGCCGCCAGCGGCAGCGCCGCGAGGAGGAGAAGGGCGGTGAAGTATTTTACCATGCCGCGCTCCAGGAACCGCTCCAATAGGTGTTGGCGTAGATCCGGTTGCTGAAAGGGTCGAGGGCGATTCCCTGAATATTCCAGACCGGCAGCGAATCATTGAGCAGCTCCTGGAAGCTCTTGCCGCCGTCGCGGCTGCCGAGGAGGTGGTATTCCAGCCGTCCGTCTTTATGGCGGGTGATGGTGTAGACCAGCCGCCGGTCGCCCTGGGCGGCGATGTGGCGCACCCTTCCCGTCTCGATCGGGGTCGGCTGCCAGGTTTCGCCGCCGTCGAGGCTCTTCCAGAGACCGCGGGTTTCGGTACCCAGCAGCAGCTCCTTGCCGAAGGCGACGATCGAGAGCGCAGGGGCAGGGGTGGCGAGTTCGCGCCAGCTCTCGGCCTGGTCGGCGGAGAGCTGCAGCTTCCCGCCGGTGGCGAGATAGAGCTTGCCCGCCGTCGTCAGGGCCAGCGTATCGCGGCGCGGATCGTAGGGGCCGCAGACGGAGACTTCGCCCACGCCGCGGTTGGCCGGGCGGCTCCAGGTTTCGCCGCCGTCGCGCGTCCGGTAGACGCCGCCATCCTCGCTCTCTTTGCCGTTCACCGGGATGAAGGCGTGCAAGCCGTTGCCGGTCACCGGCGCGCCGAGGCGGAATTTGCTGTCAAGGGGGAGCCCCTCCGTAATTTCGCGCCAGGCCATGCCCCTGTCTTTGCTGACGAAGAGGTGGGTCGAATTGGTCACGCCGATCAGGCGGTCCTGCTGCTCGGCGAACTGGACGATGCTGCTCAGGTGCTTGTTGACGGGAACGCGGTGGAAGAGCCCGGAGGGGCGGCGGGAGACCTCCCCTTTGGGAGTGATCTCCTGAATCAGCATGAAATGATCCCAGATGCCGAGGTAGAGGCGGCCCGGAACGCTCCGGTCGGGCAGCACCGTCACCATGCAGCTCGACTCCTGGCCGTAGGGGTTGATCCGCCAGGTGCGGCCGTTGTCGGTGCTCTTCCAGGTGCCGAAGAAGTCGTTGAGGAAGAGGGTGTCTTTCCGCGTCGGGTGAAAGTAGATGTTGCCGGTGTGCCAGCCCATATGCTCGCCCGAGAGCATCCAGCCGGGGGGCGCCTGGCGCACGGTCTCCAGCTTGCGCCAGGTTTCGCCGCGGTCGGTCGACTCGTAGAAGGCGCGGATGGGGTCGGCCGCGATTACCAGCCGCCCCGGGCGGAAGGGATCGGTCGCCAGCGCCCGGTAGCGGTACTCATAGAACTTCCCCCGCGCCCCGTCGCAGGCCAGCGGCAGCCCCCGGTTGAATTCGCGCCAACTGACGCCGTCGTCGTCGCTGCGGAAGAAGCCGTCGAGTCCGGCGACGGCGTAGATCGTGCGCGGTTCGGTGGGGTCGAAGCGGAAGTTGACCACGTTTTTGCCGGCAAGGCCGCGTTCGGCCCAGGTTTTCCCGCCGTCGACGCTGATCAAAAAGCCGCCCGGGTTTGCCGTATGGTTGGCGCAGGCCGCATAGATCCGTTTGGGGTCGGCGGGGTGGAAGCGGACGGTGTTGATCTTGCGTTCCGCGAGGCCCGTCTGCTTCCAGTGAACGCCGCCGTCGACGCTCTCCCAGAGTCCGCCCGCGCCGTTGTTGTGCTTGAGGTCAATTACATACAAATGGTTGGAGTCGGCGGGGTCGATGAGGAGCCCGGTGTCGCCGTGCTTGCGGTGGTGGCTGCCTTCGCCGTAGCCGCAGACTTCGGTGGAGATGAGCTGCCAGCTCTCGCCGCGGTCGGTCGAGCGGATGATGCCGCTCTGCGCGCGGAACTCCCGCCCGAACGAGGCATAGAGAAGATTCGGGTTCTGCGGCGCGACGGCGATGTCGCCGCACGGGTAGTTGCCGTCGGCGAGGCCGTGGAGTCCCTTATTGTGGTTGCGCCAGCTTTCGCCGCCGTCCAGGCTCCGGACCACCCCGGCCACGTCGATGGCAAGGTAGATCCGGTCCGGATCGGAGGGGTCGAAGGTCAGCTTCAAATTGTTGCCGCCGCCGCCGATCTTCAGCGCCTCCCAGGCGGGTTCCGCCGCCGAAACCGTTCCGGCCAGGAGCGCCGCGAGAAAAAGAAGTCGTTTCATCATCTTACCAGTTGACCCTGTAGTAGCCTTTGTTCCACTCGTTCCCGTACAGCTCCGCCCGGTAATTCGCCACGTGCCCGTCGAGGAAGCCGACGTTGTAGCCGCGCGAATGATACTGATAGGGCAGGTAAGCCAGCGAATTGTACACCCAGCCGACGTCGCCCATAAAGGCGATCTTCGAAGCGGATTTGCTCTGTGCGGCGTTGTTTCGGTTCTGGTTGTTGATCGGACGCTGTTCAAGAGTCCAAGCCGCCGTAACCGCCCAGCCCAGCGTGGTGCCGGTCGGCTGAAGCATTGCGTGACCGTAGCTGGTGGAGTAATTGACGCTGTATCCGATCACTTTGGAGGTCCGCCAGAAATCATCCGTATCCGACGGGCAGTGAAACACTTCCACCTTGTTCCCCAGATATGGCATCAAATGCCGGTGAAGGATCGTCCCATCGGTGGAGTTCTTGGTGCTGTCGAGAATCATCTGGTTGGTGTTGCCGAAGCCCGGCCCGAAACGGTACTCGTTGGAGTACAGCTGCACCGCCGACATGACCTGTTTCTCCTGCGAAACGCACTGTGAGGCGCGCGCCGTGTTCCGCGCCTTGTTCAAGGCCGGGAGGAGGAGGGAGGCCAGAATCGCGATGATCGCGATAACGACCAGGAGTTCGATCAGGGTGAAGTGTTTGTTTCTCATGGCTTCTCCTTATTCGGGTCATGTGCGATTTTCATGGTAAACGGACTTCCTTATCTATGTAATTTCGGTTTCGGTTGTGGGCGAAATGATATTGGGTAGGGCGCTCTGTCCCCAGAGCGCCGTTCACGTTGTATGGTCTTTGGGGTCGAACTACACCCATCTCCGTGTTCCTCCGTGTTCCTCCGTGTTCCTCCGTGTTGGCCGATAGTCGAGAGGATATCGGGCAGGGCGAGAAAACCACGGTTTCCGGCTGCGGCTCCGCGCGCTGGGCTCGATAAAAGGCCTGGCTCTGCCAGAGCCGTTTATCGGCAGCGCTCCGCCGGTCGGTACTGTACCGGTGCGGTTTGCATTCGCAAACCTTAGATTTCGCTCCCCTCCGGGCGGGCGCCTGCGCCGCCCTGCGGTGAGCGACCAGCGCTGTCCGCGCGCTGGACTGCGTCCCGGCTCGGCCGGGTGCGCACGGCCGCTTTGCGGCCTATTTTTTTAGTTTGTGTATTTTTTTGTCGGGAAGGCGCTTACCACCATCCGCGCCGCTCCGGGCGTGCACAGTTCCCCCCTCTTCACATCCTCCTCCGTAAAGCGCATCAGCAGCACCTGCCCCAACTTCACCCGCTCACGGTCGTAAATCACATACAAAAATCCGTCGTCCCCCTCCGCCACATCCGGATACGACACCCCCATCCGCTCATCCAGCATCAGCCGTCCGTGCCAGCTCACCCCGTCGTCCTCCGACAACCACGCCGTCAACTTTTCCCGCGCCCGCCAGACCTCACCCGCTCCCTCACCCGGCAACGGCAGCGTCGTCTGGTGATTCACGAGCAGAATCCGCCCCGACCTCAGCCGCCGGAACACGAATCGCGAATTCGGCCCCCCCAAACCCGAATCCCCCGTATCCACCCAAGTTTTGCCCCGGTCGTAGCTGAAGCTCTGACCGATTCCGTAACCGGTCCGCACCAGCACGTGAAAACTCCCGTCACGGCGCTCCACCAGCATGTGCTCGTCGAACACCTTCCCCGGCATATCCGGACCCACCACCAGCTCGAAATTCTCCCCCCGGTCACGGGTAATCAGAAGGTTGGCGCGGCTGACTTCGGCGAATTCCGGCAGAATTTTCTCTTTGAACTGCCCCCAGAGCGCCACCGGGAACGCCCAGGAACCATCCGCGAGAACCGTCGGCTTATTCAGCATCACCCCTTCCCACAACCGGCGGGGTTCGCTCCAGATAGGGGAATCGGTGTCGGGCTGGTCGCAGACCACCGCCCAGACCCCGGCGCGGCCATCGAAAATATCCCATTTGCCGAGGGTGAGGCACTGGCACCAGAACCACCAGAGACGCCCCTCGGGGTCGAGCCAGAGCGCGCCGTCATACGCGCGCTCATCGGGGCGAATCGGCGTTACAGTCTGGATCTCCTTCCAGCTCCGCCCGCCGTCGGCGCTGGTGGAGAGAATCTGGTAGTTCCCCGGACCCTCACCTTCCAATTCGCCGCCGTACCAGGTGGCGAAAAGACGTCCCGACGGCAGGATCTCCACCCCCGGAATCCCCTGGTGACGACGGGTCGAAACCTCCTGCCCGGCAGCGATGGGAAGAGGACGGAACGCTTCATGCGAATAACGGCTCATAGTAGTCTCCTATGGTTGACTGCTATTCAAAATACTTCGAATAAAGGCTTAATCAATAACAGAAAAAGTCGATTCCTATACCTTTTGTGCGTTATGCGAATCCGCTTTCAAACATAGAGCCAATTGCAAAATTCTATGTCTGATGTGGTTTAACGACGGTTTTCGCTGGGGCGGCCCGCCCCAGACCCTCCGGCGGGCTCCGCCCTGCACCCGCAAGGGCTACCGCCCTTGACCCCAGTACGGGTTGCGAGCGCGACGACTTTTGTGCCCACACTGTTTTCTTTGAAAACAGTTTGGGTCCCCGACAAAAGTCTGGCAGGCAGTGCCACGCACCGCTGCGCCGGCTTTTTTGCCGACGCAGGGATGCGCGCACAGCCAGCTGGCGCTCGCTGTTCGCGGTCAAGGGCGCTGTAGGTTGCGGGTAGATTTGTAGTTATGTGCCGTACAGAAACGTAGTAGAAACACGGAGTCGCACGGAGAAGAAAAGCCGATGACGCTGCCAGCTCGGTAATGTTTGACCTCTCTCATGATGTCTCTACCGCCTGCGGGGGTCGGCCGACCTGAGTCGGCCAGGGTGCAGGACCCCCGTCCTGCCGAGGGTCCAGGGGGCGCGGAGCCCCTTGGCGCCAAACGGTTTCAGTCGCTTGCCCTCTCCCCGCAAAAAAGCGGGGAGAGTGGCCGACTGAGGCCGT
>JAVBRV010000473.1:0-7827 GCA_031547585.1 Victivallaceae bacterium | reverse complement strand
CAAGTTCGCGGTGTCGCCGGTTCTCGCCCAGCAGTCGATGCGCGAACTCTCGATGACCGGCCGGACCTACCGCGCCGTGGTGGACGACGCCGTCTTCATGGTCTTCGAAAGCGACTTCCGCCACGGCTTCGGCGCCGACGGCGACCACCTCAAGAACCTTGCCGACATCGACACCGCGCTGGCCGCGGGGATGCCGATGATTACCCTCGACCTCTCCGAAGTGATGAACGCCGCCGCCGGCGACTGGGACGCGGCCAAAGTCGAAGAGGCCTTCGCCGCCTTCGGGGAAACCGAGCGGCAGCTCCTCCAGAAGGAGTACGCCGACCGCACCTTCGTGGTCGGTTCGAGCGAAATCAAGATCGACGCCCTGACCGCGAAGCGCTGCCTGGTGATGTACACCGCCGCGCTCGACTTCGCCGCCAAGGTTCACGCTCACCTCAGGAGCAAGCGCGGCCATGAGTTCGACCTCGAAATCTCGATCGACGAAACCAGTTCGCCGACGCTGCCCTCGCACCACCTCTACATCGTCCGCGAGCTGGCGAAACGAAACGTGGAGTTCTCCAGCCTCGCGCCGCGCTTCATCGGCGAGTTCCAGAAGGCGATCGACTACATCGGCGACCTCGCCGAATTCGACCGCCAGTTCAAGGTTCACGCCGAAATCGCCAAGGCCTACGGCAATTACAAGGTGTCGGTCCACTCCGGCAGCGACAAGTTCGCCGTCTACCCGACCATCGGCCGGGAGACCGACGGTTACCTTCACCTCAAAACCGCCGGAACCAGCTGGCTGGTCGCGGTGACCGTCATCGCCGAGAACGACGCCGCGCTCTACCGCGACATGCATAAATGCGCGCTCGCCAACTTCAACGATATGCTGAAGCTCTATCACATCACCGCCGACATCAAGCGGATTCCCGATGTGGACGCCCTCCCCGACGCCGAACTCCCGAAGCTGATGGAGATGCCCGAGGCGCGCCAGCTTCTCCACATCACCTACGGGCCGATCCTGAAGAGTGAGTTACGCGGACGATTCCTCGCGGCGATGCACCGCTTGGAAGCCGCTTATGACCAATCCCTCGAGAAACACTTCGACAAACACCTGTCGCTGCTCGGGCTATCCCCACGTTAACACCAACCCCATCTGGAGATTATGATGAAAGTTCCGTTTCTTTTCGCCAACGTCGAAGCCCCCGCCACGCAGGTTATCCCCGCCACCGCTCCCGCCGGGAGCGAGGTCGTTCAGACCGCGGCCGACGCGGCGGCTCAGACTCCCCCCCCCGCCCCCAATATGCTCATGCAGATGCTGCCCTTCGTCATCATCATGGGCGCGATGATCTTCCTCATGGTGCGGAGCCAGAAAAAGCAGCAGCAGAAGCAGCAGAACATGCTCGAAACCGTGGTCAAGGGCAGCCGGGTGCGCCTGCATTCGGGGATGTTCGGAACCATCGTCGAGGTGCGCCCCGCCTCCTTCCTGGTTGAAATCGCCAAAGATACCCAGGTCGAGGTCATCAAGGGCGGCATCGCGGAAGTGATTCCCGCCGACGCTCCCAAGGCCTGAAAGGACGGACAGCGATGAACAAACGCCCCCTGGTTCTCCGTACGATCATTACGTTGGTCGTGCTGCTGGTCTTCGGCATGGCGACCCATCCCCTTTTCCAGCGCGACTACTACGACACCTTCCTCGGAATGTTGAAGGATAAAAAGGACGTCCAGGCCCAGCAGCTGGTCGAAGACGCCCGCGAACTCCAGAAACAGGATTCACAGCTCTACCAGTCGCAGGCGCTCCTTCAGGCCGCCGACGCCAAGGGCATCGATCTCACCAAAAAGATCGCCGGCAGCGACCTCAAAGACAACCGCGACGTGATGAGCCTGATCCGGAAGAACGCTTCGAGTTCGATCCGCCTCGGCCTCGACCTCAACGGCGGCGTGGAGTTCGTCCTGCAGCTGGTTCCCGACATCACTCCCGTCCACGAGGCCGACGCGGCCAAGAAGCAGGAGCAGAAGGACCGCCAGAAGCAGATCAGCGACAACTTCGACCACTACCGCGACATCGCCATCGAAATCCTTCGCAAACGGCTGGAAAGCCAGAAGATTTTCGAAGCCGAAATCACTCCGATGGGCAGCGACTACGTGGCGCTCCGCGCACCGGTGGTGGCCCGCGATGAAAAGCTGAAGCTCCTCAACATCATCAAGATGAGCGCCAAGCTGACCTTCCGGCTGGTGCATGAGAACAACCAGACGCTGGTGCAGCAGTACCTCGCGAATCCGGCCGGCTTCGTGCCGCCGGTGGGGTACGAGCTGATGAGCACCTCCGAATTCCGCCCCGGCCAGGCGCCGCAAGTGACCTACTTCTTCGTCAACCGGATTCCGGAGATGGACGGCAAGGGCATCACGAGCGCCATGGCGACCCGCAACGAATTCGGCCAGCGCCGGATCGTCCTCAACTTCAACCAGAAGGGCGCCGAGGACTTCGCCCGGGTCACCGGGAAGAACATCCACCGCCAGCTGGCCATCGTGCTTGACGGCAAACTCTATTGCGCCCCCTCGATCAACGGCGCCATCACCGGCGGCAACGCCGAAATCTCGGGCAGCTTCTCCGAAGAAGAGGCCAAGGGCATCGCCAACGCGCTGGAGTCGGGCAGCTTCCCCTTCGTCATCAAGGTGGACGCGGTCTTCGACACCGATCCGAAACTCGGCGCTTCGAACGTGGCGAACGGCATCTGGGTCGGCGTGGCTTCGCTGATCCTGATGGGCGCCTTCCTCATCGCCTACTACCGGCTGTGCGGCGTCATCGCCGTCAGCGCACTGACCTTGAACGTGATTCTGCTCCTGGGGGCAATGGCCGCCTTCGGCGCGACGCTGACCCTGCCCGGCATCGCCGGCATCGTCCTCACCATCGGCATGGCGGTCGACGCCAACGTGCTGATCTTCGAGCGAATCCGCGAAGAGCTGGCCTCCGGCAAGAGTCTGATGAACGCCATCGACCAGGGCTACAGCCGCGCCTTCTCGGCGGTGCTCGACACCAACCTCACGACCTTGATCACCTCGATCATCCTGATGAGCGTCGGCACCGGCGCCATCAAGGGCTTCGCGGTAACCCTCAGCATCGGCGTTTTGAGCAGCCTCTTCACGGCGCTCTTCGTCACCCGGCTGGAATTCGACTACCTCTTCCGCTACAATAAATTGCATAAGATCACCATGCTGCAGTTCTTCAAGAAGACCGACTACAACTTCCTGAAGCTGTGGAAGGCGATGGTCTCAGTTTCCAGCGTCTTCATCCTCATGTTGATCGTGGTGGTGGGCGTTCGCGGCAGCAGCATCATGGGCGTCGACTTCACCGGCGGCACCCAGGTGACCTTCAACTACGCCGAGCAGATTCCGCAGGTCGATCTGGAAAAAACGCTGAAGGCGGCCGGTTACGACGCCACCGTCTCCTACAAATTCAACGCGGCGGCGGCTTCCGAAAACAAGAAGCTGGAGATCCTGACCCGCCTCGACCTCACCAACGATACCACGGGGATGAGTCCCAAGGACGACCTCGCGACCCTGCTCAACAAGGCGTATCCCAACGCCCAGCTGAGCGGCGGCCTCGAAAGCACCGTCGGCGGCCTGATCGGCCGGGAATTCGCCAAGGCGGCGGTCTGGGCGGTCGTCCTGTCGATCGTCGGCATCGGCATCTACATCTCGCTGCGCTATGAGTTCACCTTCGCGATGGCGACAGTGATCGCGCTGGTGCATGACGTGCTGCTGGTGCTGGCCTTCTTCCTGGTGACCGGGCGGACGATTTCGCTGTCGGTGGTGGCTTCGCTGCTGACGGTAATCGGCTACTCGATCAACAACACGGTGGTGATCTTCGACCGCATCCGCGAGAACAACAACCTCAAGGTGTGCAAGGATTTCTCCGACACGATCAACCTGTCGATCAACCAGACGCTGAACCGGACGGTGCTGACCAGCCTCACCACCTTCATGGTGGTCTTCGCGCTCTTCGTCGGGGGCGGCATCGCCATCAACGACTTCGTCTTCATGATGATGCTCGGCATCCTCGTCGGAACCTACTCGTCGGTCTATCTGTCGGCCCCGGTCGTGCTGTGGCTGCAGAACCGTAAAAACAAAATCATCCCCGCTGAAAAGCGGTTGAATTAAGGAGCCGCGCTATGTTCGGCAATTTAGGCGAACTCGCCAAAATGGCGGCCAAGGCCAAGGAAATCCAGGCCGGAATGAAGACGTTCAAGGAAGAGCTGCCGACGATGGAGTTTTCGGCGACCGGTCCCGGCGGCCGGGTGAAAGCGGTCGTCTCCGGTGATTTCCGGATCAAGGCGATCACCGTCGCCCCGGAAGCATTGACCGACCGGGTCCAGCTCGAAGAGCAGATCACCGTCGCCGTCAACTCCGCGATCGCGGCCGCCAAGGCCGCCGCGCAGGAGCGCATGGCCGAAATCACCGGCGGCGTCGGCCTCGACCTGCCGGGGCTCTTCTAGGAATCCCCTCGAATGGCGGGCAACCTGCGATATCCCGAAGCGGTGGAAGCGCTGGTCGATTCGCTGAAGCAGCTGCCCGGCATCGGGCGGCGGGGCGCCGAGCGGCTGGCGATGGCGATGCTGGAGTGGGAGAGCGACAAGCTCTCCTTTCTCGGCACCCTGATCCGCGAGCTGCCGGAGACCGTCGGGCGCTGCCCGGAGTGCGGCATTCTCGCCGACTCGGGGGAGCTTTGCTCGATCTGCCGCCGCTCCGACCGCGACCCGGCGCTGATCTGCGTGGTCGAGCATATGCCGCAGGCTTTCGCCATCGAATCGACCGGGAACTTCACCGGCCGTTACCATGTGCTGGGGGGGAGGCTCTCCCCCCTCGACTCCGAACACGGCGCGGGGCTGAACCTCTCCGGGCTTCTCGACGCCGCCAATTCCGGGAAACTGCGCGAGGTGATCCTCGCTCTCGGGACCGACGTGGAAGGGCGGGCGACGGCGGTCTATCTCGCCGAACTTCTCGCCCCCTCCGGCGTCAAGGTGACCCGGCCCGCTTTGGGGCTCCCTGCCGGGGCCAACCTCTCCTACGCCGACGGCGCCACCATCACCGCCGCGCTGGCCGGCCGCATCACCCTGGATGGAAGCAAATGAGCGACAAAGTCACCAGTTACGTCTGCACGGCCAAACCGGATGAGATCGCGACCTTGGAAGAGCTGCTGCGCGATCGCGGCTGGGAATTCAGCGCCATCCCCTACGCGCACTGGAAGGCGACGAACAAGGCCGAAAAGGTCAACGTCGCCGCCTACACCTCGGGCAAACTGACCGTACAGGGCGGCGGCACCGCCGACTTCGTGCAATTCATCCTGGAGCCGGAAATTCTGCACTCCTTCGGCTTCGGCTACGAGGAGGAGAAAGCCGCTGCCGCCGCCGTCGAAGAGGGACCGATCCTGCCGCACGGCGGCGTCGACGAGAGCGGCAAGGGCGACTTCTTCGGCCCCCTCATCATCGCGGGGGTCTACGTCGACGAGCGGACCGGCCCCTTATTGCGCAAAATCGGCTGCTGCGACTCGAAGCTGATCAAGAGTTCGCGAAAAATCGCCGAGCTGGCGATGAAGATCCGCGAAATTGCCCGCGGCCAATACGTCCGGGTGGCGCTGCCGCCCCCGACCTACAACCGGTTATACAGCCAGATCGGCAACCTCAACCGCCTGCTGGCCTGGGGCCATGCGCGGGTGATCGAAAACCTGCTGGAGCAGGTCCCCGGCTGCCCCCGGGTGCTGTCGGATAAATTCGGCGACGAGCGGCTGATCCGCCGGGCGCTCCTGACGCGCGGCCGCGAAATCCAGCTCGACCAGCAAACCAAGGCGGAGAGCGACGTCGCGGTGGCGGCGGCCAGCATCCTCGCCCGCGACGAATTTCTGCGCGGCATGGATAAGCTGGGCAAGGAGTTCGGCCTCGAACTGCCGCGCGGCGCGGGTCCTCTGGTCAAGGAGGCGGGGCGCAAGCTGCTGTCGATGCATGGCCCCGACGTTCTCGAAAAAGTCGTCAAACTTCACTTCAAAACCACGCAGGAATTGCAATAACGAGGTCCAACATGCAGACGAAGCCCTTCTTCCCCCTCCCCGGCGGCCGCACGGCCACGCTCTACTCCCTCCGCAACCGCGCCGGATTCGGCGCGGATATTTCGGACTGGGGCGGCGCCATCGTCAATCTCTTCGTCCCCGACCGGGACGGCAACCCGGTGGACGTGATGCTGGGCTACGGCAATCCGCAGGACTACCTGAAAAACGGCAGCTTCTTCGGCGCGCTGATCGGGCGGGTCGCCAACCGGATCTCCAAAGGAACCTTCCAGCTCGACGGCATGGTTTACCAGTGCGTCCTCAACGACAGCAACGGCAAAAACACCCTGCACGGCGGCTGGTGCTACGGCCGCCGCCAGTGGCAGGCGACCCCCATCGGCGAATCGACCCTCAAGCTCGAACTCACCAGTCCCGACGGCGACGCGGGCTTCCCCGGCGAAGTCAAGGTGACGGTGGTCTACCAATTCACCGAAGATAACGCCCTGTCGATCAGCTACTCGGCCGAAACCGACCGCCCGACCATCTTCAATATGACCAACCACGCCTACTTCAACCTCGCGGGCGAAGCGGCCGGGAACTGTCGGGATCATCGCATCCGGCTGGAGGCGGCGCGGCGCACCGAAACCAACGCCGACCGGGGCCTCACCGGAGCCTGTCCGGACGTAACGGGAACCGCCTACGACCTCCGCCACGGCAAGACCTTCGCCGAGATCCACCACGATCTCCCCCCGGGATTGGACGACAACTTCATCCTCGACGACCGCGACGGCGATTTTAAAGAGAACGTCGCCGTCGTCTCCTCGGACCGCACCGGCATCGAGCTGGCGCTGTCGACCACCGCCCCCGGCGTCCAGTTCTACATGGGCTTCTTCCTCGACGGCAGCGCCATCGGCAAAAGCGGCAAGGGCTATCCGCAGTTCAGCGCCTTCTGCCTCGAAACCCAGAACTGGCCGGACGCCGTCAACCACTCCCACTTCCCGAGCGCCCGCCTGGAACCGGGCAAGCCCTACCTCCACAAAAGCGTCTTCCGCTTCGGAGTCACCAAGTAATACGAATTCGCTTTCAAACACAGACGGAGGCCCTGATGATTGTGCGTAATTGGATGGGGCGGGGGCCTGGCCCCCGCTATTCCAAACACGGGGGCATGGGCCCGGCACAGCCAAGTGCGTACAAGCGCATGGCATTGCGTCTGTGTTTGAAAGCGAGTTCGTATAAGTGGGCATTGAGATCGAACGCAAGTTCCTGCTGGCCTCCGGCTCCTGGCGCCGCGAGGCCGGCACGGGCGTGACCATGAAGCAGGGATACTTCGAAACCACCCTCAACGGGCCGACCGTGCGCGTCCGCCTCGCCGGTGAAATCGCCTGGCTCACCATCAAAGGACAAGCCGAAAACTTCGCCCGCAGCGAATTCGAATACCCCATCCCCCCCGCCGACGCCGAAGCCATGCTCCAGGAATTCTGCGGCAGCCGCATCGTCGAAAAATGCCGCTACCGCCTCCCCTCCCCCGAAGGACTCACCTGGGAAATCGACGAATTCACCGGACTCAACGCCGGACTCTTCCTCGCCGAAATCGAACTCCCCACCCCGACACCCCCTTCGCCCTTCCCCCCTGGCTCGGCCCCGAAGTCTCTCACGACCCCCGCTACACCAACGGCTCCCTCGCCCGCCTCCCCTACTCCCTCTGGTAAATGGCGATCAGGGAATCGGGGGAGGGGCGAAAAACCTTTTCTTCCACGTGAAGAAAAGGTTTTTCGCCCTTGCGACACGATTGCCAAAATTCGGCG
>JAVBRV010000253.1:0-3689 GCA_031547585.1 Victivallaceae bacterium | reverse complement strand
GAAGAAACGGAATTTCACGCTTATCGAACTCCTGGTCGTGATAGCGATTATCGCCATCCTGGCCGCCATTCTCCTCCCCGCGCTCAACAAGGCGCGGGATCGGGCCCGCTCCACCAACTGCCTCAACAATCTGAAGCAGCTCGGCATCGGTCTCCACAGTTATGAGGATATGTACAAGGCGCGTCCCTATGCTGAAAACAGCGCTATTGCCAGTCCCGTCTCCAGCGCCAGCAATGCGGCGTTCAAGTGGTACGGACTCCTCTGGCTGACCAACCTGGTGCAGATCAAAGGCAATGTGACTTCACAGGGAGCCGACGGCCGGAATTGCAAGCAGCTTCTCTGCCCCACCGACGCCGTCCCCGTGGAGCGGAGCTATGTGATGAATGTCGGTTTCGGTGAAATGCTCGGTCTTCCCACCGGCAGTTCTTACGTCAACTGGAGCATCACCTCGTTCAAGACTCCTTCTTTCAAGAGACCGGCTGCCCGGATCAACCTGATGGATGGCGGCTGGTTCGTTCCCGGTAAGTCGGGTGGAAACACCTATACCGTCTCCTACAATTACTATGTCCGGTACGTCCACGCGGGCGGCCTCTATTTCGCTACGGAAAGTGATTACGTCAATATCCCGCGCTCCGCTGTCTCCAACGTCCTCTGGCTCGACGGTCATGCCAACGCGCAGACGATGGGCGAGGTCGAACGCAACCGCCGCGTCTGGTTCGGACGTCAGGAAAACTAAGGAACTTCATCCATGCGTAAGCTTCTTTTCTCCCTTGCTCTTACTCTTCTCGGCGGGGGCCTCTCCGCTGCTGTCTTCACCCCCGATTGGAGTGGCGTGAAGGCCGATGAAACGCTCACAGCCAATACCCTTTGGCTCCGCAATCCGCGGGCGGTTCTCTCCGTCTCCGCCGCCCCCAAAGAGGGAGCGGAAAAGTTGACGGTCAAAGTGACTCCCGAAGGAGTTGAGATCGATACCCGCGCCTTCAAGGAGGCCTATGCCGACGGCAAAGTCGTCCTGCGCTTCCAGCAGGTTCCGTATACCGAGGCGCACCGCCTCAAGGACACCTACCTCGAATTGACCGCCATGGGAACGCCCGGCGGACTCAAGGGGACGCTCTACTTCGAAGGCGAACAGGGCGCCGCCAAAAAGCATTACTGGAAGGCCAAGCCCTTTGTGCTCAGCGATTCCGCCGGCAAAATCCGTTTCGAGCAGTCGCTGCCGGCTGACCTCAACTCCCTCCGCATGCGGGTCGATCTCGCCGATTCCGGCGTCTACCGGCTGCTTCAGGGAGAATACGGCGAAGTCGTTGCCGCCGCGGTCGATGCCTCCCGGAATTACATCACTAACGGCGGCGCGGAGTTCGGCTGGTACAACACCGGCACCTGGGGCATGAACAACCTCGCCACCAGTTGGGACGGCAAGATCTACGACGGACGCGGCAAAATCAGCTCCGCCGTCATGAGTGCAATGCTCGAC
The DNA here is from genome assembly GCA_031547585.1 of Victivallaceae bacterium. GTDB lineage: Bacteria > Verrucomicrobiota > Lentisphaeria > Victivallales > Victivallaceae > Victivallis. The sequence continues at coordinate 2,215 of JAVBRV010000253.1, read as the reverse complement.
CGCGAGGTGAAGCGCTCCGGGGCCTGGTCCTTCCGCCTCGAAGGGGGCAAGGATCGCGTCGGGCGTTTCAGCTTCAACCCGGTTCCCTTCCTGCCCGGCAAACCCGCCACCTTCTCGGCCTGGATCAAAGCCGAAAAGCCGAACAGCGAAATCCATCTCGCTTATTTTCTCTCTTCGGGCATCGCCTACGGCCGGACCTTCAAGGCCGGGACCGAGTGGAAGCGCTACGAACTGGCGATTCCGAGCTGGGGCGGCGACTCCCCCGGCGTCAGCCGGATCAATGACGTGGTGAACGGTTTCGGCGCGATCTACAAAGTGGCGATGCCGCAGATCACCTCCTCCGGCGGCACCATCTGGGTGGACGACGCCGCCCATTACCTCGGGGCTGCGGCCGACCCGGAACTGCCGGCTCTTTCGATCCATGGCAAACTGACCCCCGGGCGCAGCTACGTCACCGCCGGAACTCCGCTCGAAGCCGAACTGACCCTCGAAGCCCTGCGCCCCCTGCCGGGCGCGGAGCTGAAGTACGAAGTGGTCGACTTCTTCGGCCGTCAGGTTGCCGAAAGCACGACGGCGAAGCTCGACCTTCAGCCCGGCAAGGTGGTGGTGAAGAAATTCACCCTGAAGCTCCCGGAAGCGCTGCGCGGCCCCTTCACCTGGCGCTTCACGGCAGGCGGCGAGAAACTCAACTTCTACTTCGGCGTCAACGGTCCGGAAACTGCCCCCGTCGAGCGGCTCGGCATCAACTACGACCCCCGCCAGAACGCCGAAACCTATATCGCCCTCGCCAAAGACTTCCGTTTCGGCAGCGTCCGCATGTGGTCGAACTACCGCGAAACCCCCTGGCAGGGCTTCCGCGACGTGCCCTATTTCAAGAAGAACGGCTTCTACGTCATGATGTGCGTCGGCTTGCAGGGCGCGGCGCCGCGCTTTCAGGTTCCGAAGGATTTCAGCGCCTGGCAGGCCGACCTTACTCGCGAAGCCGCCTCCGTCAAAGGGATGGTGAATGCCTATGAGATCCTCAACGAGAGCAACATCTGGAGCGGACGCACCCCCGTCACCGAGCCGGAGAAATATGAGGAGATGACCCCCGCCGCCAACGCCCGGGTGATCGCGGCGGCGCGCAAAGCGCTGACCGGGGCCGACCCCGGCGTTAAAATCGCCGGTCCCGCCTCCTGCCACACCGACGTCAATTGGACCGCCAACCTGTTGAAGCTGGGTGCGGATAAGACGCTCGACATCATTACCGAGCACCCCTACCGCGAACTCCCGGAGCTCCCCGATTACGAAGACGATCTCACCAGCCTCCGCAAAGTTCTCGACCGCTACCGCCCGGACTACCCGGTGATCGCTTCGGAAGCGGGCGAACGCAGCACCCGCATCTTCGCCGAGGAGGAGATTCCCGATTACGAGCGCAAGCGCACCGCCTACAACACCCGGATGATGCTGATCGGCCTCGCCAACGGACTCCAGCAGTTTCATCACTTTTCGCTCGACCTCGGCGACGGCGGCACCACCTGGGATATGTCGCTCTTCGGCAACCCCGGCAACGGCACCCTGGCGCGGCCCGCGCCGGTGATGTTCGCGCTGCGGAGCCTCGCCGACCATATCGGTGACGGCCGCCCCGCCGGACGGGTCCGGCTGGGGAGCGACTTCCGCTGCTATATCTTCGACCGCGGCGACCGGCGGGTGGCCGCGCTCTGGAAGTGGAACGGCGAAGCGGCCTCCTGCCGTCCTTCGGCGGAACTCCGGAAAGGCCTCGCCGCCTTCGATATCATGGGGAATCCGGTCAACTCCGAACTCCTCACGCTGAACGAGTGGCCGCTCTATCTTGAGAGCGCGCTCCCCGCCGCCGACTTCACCCGGCTCCTCGCCGGAATGGAGCTGGGGGGCAACCGCGAAATTCTCCGCCCGCAGCTGGTGGTCGCCGGCGAGCGTTTCACCGCGCCTCAGGCGATCGGATTCGTGCTCACGCTCGGCGCACTCGTCCTGGGGCAGGTCGTCTCGCGTCCGAGGCCGCGCTCAGACCAACGTGCCCAGGAGACACTCGGCGAAGCGCTCGCGGCGCCGCGCTGAGCGCGCTCAGTTCTTGCCGAAGAGCTTCTGGATCTCGGCGAGGTCCGCCTCGCTGGGCGCACCCTTGGCCGCGCCGCCGAGCCCGAAGCCGGATCCCGTCGCGGGCCCGCCGCTCCCGATCGCTCCGGCGTTCTCGGCG
>JAVBRV010000212.1:0-8912 GCA_031547585.1 Victivallaceae bacterium | reverse complement strand
GAGCTCGACGCCCCGCCCCGCGTGTTTCGGGTTGGGGTCGGCCGAACCGATGACCACCCGCTTGATCCCGGCTTCAAGAATCGCCGAGGTGCAGGGCCCCGTCCGTCCGCAGGTCGAACAGGGTTCGAGGGTGACGTAAATCGTGGCTCCGGCGGGGTCGTGCCCGCGTTTCGCGGCGTCTAAGAGGGCGTTGATTTCGGCGTGCGCTTCGCCCGCCCGCGAATGATAGCCCCGACCGATGATCTCGCCCTCTTTGACCAGAACCGCCCCGACCATCGGGTTCGGGGTGGTGAGTCCCCAGCCGAGCCGGGCGAGGCCGAGGGCCTCCAACATATGTTCGCGGTCGAGTTTTTTTTGTGCGTCCATGTTTCCTACCCGGCGGTGTCGCCGCCGAAAAGCGCGTCAGTGTAATATTCCGGACTGAAGGGCTGCAGATCCACCGGCTGTTCGCCGAGGCCGATAAAGAAAGTGGGGAGTTCGAACTCCTGGTGCAGCGCCACCACCATGCCGCCCTTGCCGGTGCCGTCGAGCTTGGTGAGGACGAGCCCCGTGACGCCCGCGGTGCGCGAGAACTCCCGCGCCTGGTTGAGGACGTTGCAGCCGAGGCTGGAATCCACGGTCAGCCACACCTCATGAGGAGCGCCGGGGTACACCTTCTCCAGCGAACGCCGGATCTTGGCGAGTTCATCCATCAGCCCCTTCTGGTTGTGCTGCCGCCCGGCGGTGTCGACGAGGAGGTAGTCCGCGCTGCGGGCCAGGGCCGCCTGCGCGGCATCGAAGGCGACGCTGGCGGGGTCCGCCCCGTGCTTCGCCGAAACCACCTGGCAGCCGGTGCGTTCGCCCCAGAGCTGGAGCTGTTCGACCGCCGCGGCCCGGAAGGTGTCGCAGGCGGCGAGAATCACTTTCTTCCCGTCTTCCTTGAAGCGGGCGGCCATTTTCCCGATGGTGGTGGTCTTGCCGCTGCCGTTGACGCCGACCATCAGGATGACGGTCGGTTTGCCCGCTTCCGCAAGGTGCATCGGCCGCTCGCGCCCCGACAAAATCCCCCGGATCGTCTCTTTGGCGACCCGGGCGAGATCGGCGTCGGTGGCGATTTCGCCGCGCTCGTAGCGGTCGCGGATGTCGCCCACGATCCGCAGCGAAGCGGGCACGCCGAAATCAGCGGAGATCAGCCGGGCTTCGAGCTCTTCGAAGCTGGCCGCGTCATGCGCCTTGATGCCGGTGAAGATGCCGGCAATGCTGCGGGAGACTTTGGTGGCGGTCTTTTCGAGCCCGCGCTTGAAGATGGAGAAGATCGACTTCATGCCTCTTCCTTTTTCCCTTCCCTCGGCGAACGCTTCAGGGTATCCTTGATGCCGTTCAAAACGCCGTTGATGAAGTTGCCGGAGGCCTCCCCCGAATAATCGCGGGCGATCTCCACCGCTTCGTCGATGCTGACGACCGGCGGAACCTCTTCGACATACAGCATTTCAGCGACAGCGATCCGCATGATGTTGCGGTCGACCAGCGACAGGCGGCTCCACTCCCAGTTGGCGGAGCGCTCCCGGATCGCCCGGTCGATCTCCTCCTGGTGGGCGCCGACGATGCCGTACAATTCGATGGCGTACTCCTTGCCCTTGCGGGCGTGGCGGTTGTCGCGCAGCTGGTGGAGTTCGCGCATCGTCTCGAAAAAGGGCTCGAACGTCGCCGCCGACGGCAGTTCGTTCTGCATGTCGCAGCGGAACAGATACTGCATCGCCAGCTCGCGCCCCAGCCGTTTGGCGTGTTGCTTCCCCTCCGGGATTCCTTCTTTCAGCTCGTCGTCCAACATCGCGGTTACCGGATCGCTTTCGTCAGGTTGGCCATCTCGATGGCGGCCAGCGCGGCGTCCACGCCTTTGTTGCCGGCTTTGGTGCCGCTGCGTTCGATCGCCTGCTCGAGGTTCTCGGCGGTGATCATGCCGTAGGTCACGGGGACGCCGCTTTCGAGGCCGAGCTGGGCGAGGCATTTCGCCACTTCGCTGTTGATGTAGCCCGCGTGGGCGGTCGCCCCCTGGATCACCACGCCGAGCGCGAACACGGCGTCGAATTTCCCGGTGGCCAGCAGCTTCTTGACCGCGAAGGGGATCTCATAGGAACCCGGCACATAGGCCACGGTCACATCCTCGCTGCGGCCGCCGTGGCGGACGATCGCGTCGACGGCGCCATCCAGCAGCCGGCTGACGAAGAAATCATTGAAACGGGCGCAGACGACGCCGAACTTCATACCCTTCGCGTCCAGCACGCCTTCGAATACGGTGCCGATGGTTCTGTCGATCATGGTGCATCACTCCTTAATGGTGTTTTATCGCAATTCGACGTTCAGTTCCCGGGCCAACCGTTCGCGGAGCTTCTCGAAGCGGGTGTTCACCTCGCCGTCGGTCAGGGTCCGCTCGCGGTTGCGGAAGATCAACTGGTAAGCCATGCTCTTTTTGCCCTCCTTCTTCAACTTCTCGTCGACGAAGATATCGAATAGATGGACCGATTCGAGATCGGCCAGCTTGGCGCGCCGGATGAATTCCAGAATTTCGCCGTGGGTCAGCCCCTCCCCCGCCACGAAGGCGACGTCGCGGCCGGTGGCCGGGAATTGCGCGAGTCCCTTATGGGTCGGCATACCGCGCCGCGCCGCGAGAATGGCGGCGACTTCGAGCTGGGCGACGAACACCGGGTGGGGCGTCCGCCAGCCTTTGCAGAGCTTCGGGGCAAGTTCGCCGAAGGTTCCGGCGACTTTGCCGCCGATCCGGATCTCCGCCGCGCGGCCCTTCTGGAAGCGGGCGTCTTCGACCTGGGCGAACTCATAGCGCTCCACCCCGGCCAGCCCGAACAGGGTTTCCAAGAGACCCTTCAGGTCGTAGAAGTCATACTCGGCCTTCCCCTCCTCCGAATAGCGCTCGGGGTGGCGGAGGCCGGTGAGGGCGATGCAGAGTTCGCTCCGCTCCTCCGGGTACAGCGCCGGATTCTTGCAGAAGACCCGCCCGATTTCGAAGAGGCGGAGGTTCAGGTTCCGGCGCGAGATATTGCGTTCGATGGTCGCCAGCATCTCCGGCAGGAGAGAGGGACGCATGGCCGCGAACTCCTGGCTGATGGGGTTCTTGAGGTAGACGAGGTCCGCTTCGGTGAAGCGGCTGTCCTGAAGCCCCCCCTGAGTGCTGACCATGCTGTAGTGCATGCACTCATAGAGACCGAGGCCGACCACCTGGTCGCGGAAGGTCTGGAGCGCGAGGTAGCTGTCCTCCGTCACCGGGTGGCAGACCTTGCCCGTCACCGGCAACAGGGGGACCCGGTCCAGACCGTCGATCCGGGCCACCTCTTCCACCAGGTCCGCCTCGCGGGCGAGGTCCTGCCGGAAGAGCGGCGCGACCACCCGGCAGCCGTCGCCGAGGGGTTCGACCTTCAGTCGGAGCCGTTGGAAAATTTCCGTAATGCGTTCATTGGAGACGTCGGTGCCGATTTCACTGCGCACCCGGTCGAAGCGGCAGGAGATCACCTTCTCGGCGGGACGCCCGGAGTTGACGTCCACCTTCTCCGAAGCCAGTTCGCCGCCGGCGACTTCGAGAATCAGCTGGATCGCCCGATCCGAAGCCGTCCCCGCCATATCCCAGTCGACGCCGCGCTCGAAGCGGTAGCTCGAATCGCTGAAGATGCCCAGTTCGCGCCCGGTGGCGCGGATGTTGGAGGGCAGGAACACCGCGCTCTCCAGCAAAATTTCCGTGGTGCTTTCGGTCACGCCGGACTCTTCGCCGCCCATGATTCCGGCCAGCGCCATCGGACGCGCCGCGTCGGCGATCACCAGGTGCCGTTCGGCCAGCTCCACTTCGCGGCCGTCGAGGGTGACGATCTTCTCGCCGGGACGGGCGCGGCGGGCGACCACGCGCCCCTCCGTCAGCTTCGCCCGGTCGAAGGCGTGCAGCGGCTGCCCCAGCTCCATCAAGATGAAGTTGGTGACGTCCACCACATTGTTGATCGAGCGGAGGCCGACGCTTTCGAGCTTCTCGCGGAGCCAGTCGGGGCTCGGACCGACCTTGACGTTCTTGATCACCCGGCCGGTATAGCGCGGGCAGAGGTCGGGGGCTTCCACCGTCACCAGCCCGGGGGCCGGGGTAGAGCACGAGGGGACGGAGATCTCCGGCAGCTTCGCTTCCACCCCGAAGAGGCAGGCCACGTCGCGGGCGATGCCCCAGATGGAGAGCCAGTCGGGGCGGTTCGGGGTCACTTCGACCTCGATCATCGCGTCGCCGGGATAGAGCCGGGTGAAGGGAGTGCCGAGGGCGAGGCTGTCATCCAAGATCATCAGCCCGTCGTGATCGCCGGAGAGGCCGAGTTCGGCTTCGCTGCACATCATGCCCTGCGATTCGACGCCGCGGAGCTTCGAGCGCTTGATCTTGAACTCCCCTTCGGCGGTCTGGAAGACCGTGCCGACGGTCGCCACCGGAACTGTCTTCCCGGCGTCGCAGTTGGGCGCGCCGCAGACGATCTGCAGCGCTTCCGCCGCGCCGACGTCGACCCGGCAGACCGAAAGGTGGTCCGAATCGGGGTGCGGCTTGCGCTCGAGGATGCGTCCCACTACCACGCCGGCGGGGATGCTCCCTTTTTCTTCAATCTTCTCGACCTCGATCCCGGCCATGGTCAGCTTGCCGCAGAGGGTCGCCAAATCACAATCGACCGGCACATAGTCGGCCAGCCATTTTCTGGAAATATTCATTTCAGCAGTTCCTCTCCGTCAGAATTGTTCGAGGAAGCGAACGTCGTTTTCATACAAGAGACGCAAATCGGGGATCCGGTAGCGAAGCATCGCCAGCCGTTCCAGCCCCATTCCGAAGGCGAAGCCGCGCCACTCTTCGGGGTCGAACCCGACCGAACGCAGCACCGCCGGGTCGACCATGCCGGCCCCGGCGATCTCGATATAGCCCGAATGCTTGCACACCGGGCAGCCCGAACCGTGGCACATCATACAGCTGAAGTCATACTCCACGCTCGGCTCGGTGAAGGGGAAGAAGTGCGGACGGAGCCGAATCTTGACCCCCGGCCCGCAAATCTCGGCGGCGAACGCCTGAAGAATGCTTTTCAGGTCCGCCAGCGACACGTCGCGGTCGATGTACAGCCCCTCGATCTGGTGAAAGTTCATGCCGTGGGTGGCGTCGGGGGTGTCGCGCCGGTAAACACGCCCGGGGGCGACGATGCGGATCGGCGGCCGGTGCGTCTCCATCACCCGGATCTGCACCGGGCTGGTCTGGCTGCGGAGAATCCGCCCGTCGGCGAAGTAAAAGGTATCCTGCGGATCGCGCGAGGGGTGATCCTGCGGGGTGTTGAGGGCGTCGAAGTTATGGTAAATATCCTCGATCTCGGGTCCGTCCATCACCACGAAACCCATGCGGCGGAAGAAGTTGACGCACTCGTCGGTCATCACCGTCACGGGGTGCTTATGCCCCCCCTGCCAACGGCGGCCGGGGAGCGAGAGGTCGAGCGTATCGCCGGCCGGGGCGGCGTCGCCCCCGGCAAGGCGGGCGGCGGCTTCATCCAGCGCCTGCTGGATGGCGTTGCGCCCCTGGTTGAAGGCGGCCCCGGTCTCCTTGCGCTGTTCCGGCAGGACCTGGCCCATTTCGCGGGAAAGGGCGGGGAAGAGTCCGTTCCGGCCGAGGTAATCGATCCGGATCGCCTCGACGGCGGCCGCGTCGGCGGCGACCGCCGCCCGCTTCGCGGCGTCTTCGACGGCCCGGTTTATCTGGTCAATGATCGCATTCATGATTATCCACTATATGTTCTCTCTGATCGTTTTCGCTATCGGAAGCACACGTCTGCCGCCCATTTCCCGCCCGGGAAAGGGCGGCCGCGAAATCGTCTAAACCGTTTCATCGTATCCGCCATCTATAAACAAAAGACAGCTTGAGTTTGGTGGAGGTCACCAAGTCAAGCTGTCCCTCTTCTCGTCTGTTGAGGCTCAGGCCTGGGTGACTTTTTCCACCAGGGCCTTAAACTCGGCGGGTTCGTTGACCGCCAGATCGGCGAGAACCTTGCGGTTCAGCTCGATATTGGCTTTGCGAAGCCCATCCATGAACTTACTGTAATTGACGTCCAGCGCGCGGCAGGCGGCGTTGATACGGACAATCCACAGCGCACGGTACTGCTGCTTCTTCTGCTTGCGGCCGCGATAGGAGTGGCTCAGCGCCTTGTCAACCGCATCGTAAACGGTACGGATGTTCTTGCTGCTGTTGCCATAAAAACCTTTGGCCTGCTCCAGCACGCGCTTGCGGCGCTTGCGGGACGGAACGGCATAAGTGACTCTCGCCATGATTCAATTCTCCTTCGAATTAAAGGCCGTAGGGCAACGCGACCCTGATCCGACGGATTTCAGTACTGAGGACGGCTCCGTCGTGACGCAGACGACGGCGGCGTTTGGCGTTCTTGGAACTCTTGAGGTGGCGGGCGCCCGCCTTCCAGTGCCGGAACTTGCCGGTACCGGTCTGCTTGAGCCGCTTGGCGGCACACTTCCGGGTCTTCAACTTGGGCATTGTTCGTATTCCTTTTTTCGAATTACCTTCACACCGGGCCGGTCAATGCACTACCGGCCGCGGCGGCCTTCGCGTTATTTGGCCGCGAAGTTTACCGAGATATTTCTCCCCAGCAGCTTCGGTTTGCCGTCGGCGTCCGCGTGGGGCGCCAGGGCGGCCATGACCTGATCCATCAGCTGGTAAGCCAGATCCTGATGGGCCATTTCACGGCCCCGGAGAGCCAGAGTGACTTTTAATCTATACCCTTTTCCCAAAAAGTCAAGCGCGTGATTCAACTTTGTCTCATAATCGTGCTGATCGATATTGATATGAAACTTGACTTCCTTCTGCTTCTGCGCAGCGGAGTTCTTGCGCTGAGCCTTCAGGCTCTTCTTCTGCTCGTACTGCAACTTGCCGAAGTTCATGATCCGAACCACGGGAGGTATAGTGCGGTCGGAAACCAGCACCAGATCCAACCCCGATTCGCGCGCCATTTCCTGCGCCTGACGATAGGGGACGAGTCCCTTCTGTTCCCCGTCGTCGCCGACCAGGCGAACCTCTTCGGCCGTGAATGTACGGTCATTCGGTTTCAGCAGCTTTGCGATAACAGTACCCTCCCTTTAAGGAATTAGAGTCGCGCGGCGACCGGCTTTCGCATCGCCGCGCTGGTGTATTCTTTTTAAGATAGCCTCAAATCACCTTGTTGTCAACTTCCAAACGCATTTTTTCAACAAGTTGATCGAGCGTCAGGCTCCCGAGTTCCCCTTCGCGCCGGTTGCGCGCGGCCACGGTGCCGTCCGCCGCCTCGCGTTCGCCGATCACCAGAAGGTAGGGGATGCGGTCCTTGCGGGCGTCCTTGATCTTCGCCCCGAGGCCCGCGGCCTGCGTGTCGATCTCGACCCGGAAACCCTTCGCCCGCAGCGTCCGGCAGCAGCTCTCCGCCGCCTCCATCTGCTTCTCGGAGACCGGCAGCACCCGCGCCTGTTCCGGGGCCAGCCACAGGGGGAACGCCCCCGCGTACTGCTCGATCAGGATGCCGAAGAAGCGTTCCAAGGAACCCATCAGCGCCCGGTGGATCATATACGGCCGGTGCTTGCGCCCGTCCTCGCCGATGTAGGTCATGTCGAAACGTTCGGGCAGGTTGAAGTCGAACTGGATGGTCGCCGTCTGCCACTCGCGGCCGATCGCGTCCTTGACCTTCAGGTCGATCTTGGGGCCGTAGAAGGCGCCGCCGCCCTCATCCACCTGGTAGTCAAGGCCGAGCGCCTTCACCGCCTTCTCAAGTGAAACCTGCGCCTTCTCCCAGCGCTCCGGCTCGCCCACCGCCTTTTCGGGGCGGGTCGAGAGGTACGGCTTGATCTCCGTAAAGCCGAAGGATTTCCAGATGGCGAGGCTGAACCGCAGCACTTCCGCGATCTCGCTCTCGACCTGGTCCGGCGTACAAATGATGTGGGCGTCGTCCTGGGTAAAGCCGCGCACCCGCAGGAGGCCGTGCAATGCGCCCGATTTCTCGTAGCGGTAGACCGTCCCCATCTCCGCCCAGCGCAGCGGCAGCTCCCGGTAGGAGCGCAGCCGCGACTGGTAGATCTCGATGTGGAACGGGCAGTTCATCGGCTTCACATAGTAGTCCTTCTCGTCGATTTCCATCGCCGAGTACATGCCTTCCTTGTAGAAGTCGAGGTGGCCGCTGGTCTCCCAGAGCACGCTCTGCCCGATGTGGGGCGTGTAAATCAAATTGTAGCCGTTCTTGTAATGCTCTTCGCGCCAGTAGGTTTCGAAGAGGTGGCGAATCATCGCCCCCTTCGGGTGCCAGAGCACCAATCCCGGGCCGACGTTCTCGGAGAAGCCGAAAAGATCCAGCTCCTGCCCGAGCTTGCGGTGGTCGCGGCGCGCCGCTTCTTCCTGAAGCGTCAGGTGCGCCTGAAGATCGGCCTCGCTCGCGAAAGCAGTGCCGTAAATGCGCTGGAGCATCTTATTCTTCTCATCGCCGCGGAAGTAGGAACCGGCGATCGACAGCAGCTTCACTGCGCCGACTTCACCCGAATTCTCCACATGCGGTCCCCGGCAGAGGTCGACGAAGTCGCCGGTGCGGTAGAAGCTGATCGCCTCGCCCTCCGGGATGTCCTTCAACCGTTCACATGTCGCAGTGCCGCTCACGGTGAACGATCCACCGACGATCCCGCCGACGGAAGCGATCGACACGTCGGCCTCGAAGTACTGGATCTCGCGCGGCGGCGCGCCGACGCCTCCTGCGTTGGTGAATGTGGTGTCCATGTTCGTGCTCCTAGCCTTTAGTGACGACGTTGTCGTCGGTTCGAGTCACATGACAGGTCGTTGGCGTCACCAGGGGAACCACGCTGCTTTGAAGGGGTTCAGGGTGTACTCGTCCGAGGTGAGCCGGATGTAG
>JAVBRV010000350.1:0-13217 GCA_031547585.1 Victivallaceae bacterium | reverse complement strand
TTTTGGCAAAAAGCGCCGGCAAGACTCAAAAATGGTAGTTCAGCATTTTCCGACTCCCTAAATGCACAGATGCCCTTTTTCTGATATGCGTTTACTTTTTCAAATGGCAGATTTTGGATTTTTCGTGTTTTTCTTCTTCCTCCTCTTGCTTTTTTCGAAGGTTTGCGGTATAATTATATTGGTTGGCTTCTAAATGGCGCGAATGTGACGGGAGTGGCGAATTGAGAAAGAAAAGCAGTCATGTGATGAGTGACATAACCCGGATCCGGGATTATGTGATGGATATCATTTATCATGCGGAGGGGCGCGAGACGCTGATTCCGTCGACGCCGGAGCTGGCTTTGAAGTTCGGCATTGCCCGCTCGACGATCCGGCAGGCGGTGGAGAAGATGGCCGATGAGGAGCTGTTGATTGCCCGGCGGGGAATCGGCACCTTCACCAATCCTTTGAAGAGCTTCGACCTGGATGGGGAGAAGATGCTGCCGCTGGTCGGCTTGAAGTTTTATGGCGGCGACCATTTTTACTATGATAATTTGCAGTTGCAGAAGTTCGGCATTCTGGCGGCGGCGCTGTCGCGGGTGAAGTGCAACGTGCGGTTTCTGCATGCGACCTGCGCCACGGCGGAGGAGTTTGCGTATGAGTTGGAACATGCCCGGCTCGATGCGCTGGTGACGGTTTCGGTGAGTCCCGACTTTGTCCGCAGGGCGGCGGAGACGCTGCCGGTGCTGCATATCGGGCAGCCGGTGCCGGGGATTTCCGGTCTGGCCTTGCTGCCGCCGGGCGGGGTGGGGGAGGTGGAAGAGCTGCTGGCTCCCGGCGGGGGCCGCGCCCGGCTTTGCTACCTGGAATCCGGTTCGCCGCCGGGTCAGGAGGAGCTGTTCGACGGTTTCAGCCGTTCCGCCCGGATCGATTTCCGGCGGGTTGAGATTCGCGGCGACCGCCTGATGCTGATTGAAGCGCTGGAGAAAGTTCTCTCCGGAGGCTGCCCCGAGGGGTTTCTGCTGCGCGGCCGCTGGACGGACGTCCTGGTGCGGACCCTGCGGAAGCACGGCTTCGAGCCGGGCCGCGATTACCGGATCATCAACACCGACCCCAGCCAGGCCGATTCCGCCGTTCCGCTTTACTACTATACCCATGACTGGGAGGCGATCGCCGCCGCGCTTTCCGGCCTGCTGACCCGGCAATTGCAGGGGGAGGCCATCGGCAACGGCGGCGAGTTCAAACTGATTTTGAAACAAACCAAATCGGCATAAGGAGGTTTCTATGAGAAAGGCAATATTTACGTTGATTGAATTGCTGGTCGTTATCGCGATCATCGCCATTCTGGCGGCTCTGCTCCTGCCCGCTTTGAACCGGGCGCGGGACAAATCCCGCGAGGTCTCCTGCCTCAGCAACTTGAAGCAGATGGGGACGGCCATCGGCATGTACGCGGGGGACAACAAGGACAACATCATGCTGATCAAAGTCGACAACTGCATCATCACCGACGACTTGCGCACCCATGCTCTGCAATGCGGCCACATGCTGCGCGGGCATGGCCTGCTGAGCCCCTATCTCGGCGGAAGCTCCAACCGCTACACTTCCATGTCAGAACGGCCCAAGGCCTTTCAGTGCCCCGCCGGGATTCCGGGGGCCGGAACGCGGGTGACCAATGGCGACATGCGGTTCAGCGACTATAACTACGCCCGGGATTGCCGGACCACCAGCTCCGTCAACAATACCGAGATCATCAGCGGAACCACCGTGGCCATGCTCGGCAAGAAGCTGGGGATGATGCGCAAGGTCATGCTGATCCACTGCGCCACCCGCAAGGGACCGCTTTGGAACTATCCCACCGTCGGCCTCGGCGGCAGTTCCGCTTATTATTCGCCGCACAGCATGTCCGTTCTGCCCTTTCTCGCCGCCAACGGCAGCGCGAAGAAGATCGACCTCCGGGTCAAGGAGGTCCATACCAGCCTGCCGTATAAAGCAGCCCATTTCAACGATTGAAGAGGCGTTCCATGCTCAAGTATTTTCTGTCGGGCCTCGCATTTTTTGCCGTAATCGCGGGCGGCGCGGAGTTGACCCGGCTCGATTCGTTTGACTTTCGCGCTTCGAAGCCGGGTTTGACGCCGGTCGGGCAGAACGGGTTTGACCTCGCCTCTTCCGCGACGGTCGCGGCCGACGTCAAATACAGCGGCTCCGCCCAGCAGATTCTGGCCCTCCGGGTCAAGGGGGCGAATTCCGGCATCCGGGCGGTGATCCACTGCTCCGGGGCAGGGGGAAGCCACACGGTTCAGTCGCCGCCCGTCCAACTGAACGGCTCGGAATTTAAGGAGATCGAGTGGAAGCTCAACACCGATTTCGGACTCGGCGACGCCACCTACTCTTTTACCCGAATCGAATTCATTGTTACGGGTTCGCTTCAGCTGCGGGACCTGCGGCTCGCCGCCGCCGATTCCCTGAATTTGTCGGGAAACGCCGCTCCCCTCGTGGTCGCCCCCATTCCCCGGCCGGAGGCTCCGGCGGGGGCGATCAGCCCGGTCAAGCTCTTTTTCGAGTTGGACAACAACGATCTCGACAGCACCGTCAAGCGGTTCACCAGCGGCTCCTACCCCTGCACCGACACCTTGCAGCGCAACGCCGGTTTCCGGAATCTCCTGCTGGAGCACGCCGAGGGGCTGTTCGTCATGACGGATACTCCGGCTGCGGCCGACGTCATCGTCTACAGCCGCGCCGCGCCGGGAAAGAACGCCGAAGCGATCCGCCGGGCGGTTGCGGCGGGGAAGCGGCTCCTGGTGTTCGGCGATCCGGCCGACCGGGAGCGGCTGGCGGAGCTCTTGCCGCTCCGGGTGACTCCGGCCCGTTATACCGGTTTCCCGGAGCGGCTCCCGGTGGTTTACCCGGTTCGCTCCGAACTGTTTCAGGGAACCGTGCTGAAGGATGCCGGGTATGCGAAGTTCTTCCAGACCTCGTTGGCCGCCGGGGAGGTTCTGGCCGAGCTCGGGGATGGTTCGCCCTGGGTGGCAGAGCGCGGCGGGGTTCTGCAATTCGCCACCGGGCTGGGGGTCGAGTTCGTGGAGAGCCCGGTCTACTACAGCACAACTTTCCTCCGCGCCGCCGGCCTCGCCCGCCCGGATATCCTTGCCGAACTGGAACGCCGGGAGAAGGAGCTTCTTTTGCGCGAAAACCGGCGAAAAGAGAAACGGATTCAATCCGTCGCCGCGGCCGCCGGAGTCTCTCCGCGCGGCTATCGATTGGGCGAAATGTCGGATGGCTTCGGGCGTTTCGGCTGGTACTTGGATGCGGTGGCCATGGGCAATGCCATCCGTCGCGATCTCTCTGTGTCGATCGGCAACAAACAGGGGTACGCCCTGCAATTCCAGAAAAAACGCATCCTGCCCCTGCCGGAGTGGAGCCGCCGGGTGGTCGAAGGCGACATCCGCTTCCTCGGGAAAACGGCTTCGGCGCTGCTGCAGCCGTGGAGCGGCGTCGGAGCCGTGGAATACTCCGCCGAAGTCGACATTCCCCGCGATTGGGCGGATTCTGAAATCACCTTTGAAGTCGGCTTCATCGACGATCTCGATCAACTCTTCGTCAACGGCGTCAAAGCCGGCGAAACCGGCCAGGATACCCCCGGCTACTGGGAGGCTCCCCGCTGTTACCGGATTCCCCCGGGCGCTCTCCGCTTCGGCGAAAAGAACCACTTGACCTTGCGGGTCGCCAATCTGCGCGGCAATGCGGGGGTGGGGGGAATTCCCTCATTGAACTCCGGGAGCTCCCGGGGCCCTCTGGAGGTGACCGTGCCGTCGGTCGACCGGGCGGGCAAAGAGTATCGTATTTCCGCCGATGGGGTCGGGTACGGCATGCGTTTCTCGCTGCTTTCACCCTTCATCCGCTACACGCTCCCCGGCGACCGGATGGCGATTCAGTTCGACCAGACGCTCGGCTATGCCGCCTGGCTGGACGGGCAGGGGAAGTACCGCGCCGTGCCGCTGGAGGCGGCCAAGCCGGACCTTTACGACCGGAAGCGCGACGGCCAATGGCGTGCCCCCTGGCTGCTCCTCTTCCGCCCGGGCGCGGCGAAGCCGCTCCTTCTGGTATTCGAATCGCAGCCGGAATCGCTTCGCCTCGAAGCGCTGGCCGGCGACGGTTCGGGCGTGCTCGAGATCGGCGGGAAGGGAGCCATCGGCGCCCTCTGCATCGGCAGTCCGTGGAGCGATTACGCCCTCCCCGACTGTACCGGCTGGGAGAAGGAGCTGCCGCAGGCGGAGTCCGCCCGGATCGAACAATATCTGCCCATGGCGCAGAATTACCCGGTCGGCTGTGCCGAAATTTTCAAGATCGACCGTGACGCGGGGAAAATCGACGTCATCCTTCAATTCCAGTACCGGAAGTTCAAGGGCGACTGGGCGAAACGGACGCGGGAATTCGTCCTCCTGCCGCCGCAGATCGCCTTTATGACGGATGAAAAGCTGCTCGCCGCTTCCCGCGAGAAGCTCACGGACTTCCGCTTCCCGACCGTGCTGGGTCCGACCTACGGCAAGCTCGGCGGTTCCACCTTGCGCTATGAACTCGATCTGCCGCCCCCTTCCAACGTGGTTCCCGTCGGCGTGACCGACCCCCTGAACGAGTTCCAGAACCGGCGGTTCGCCCGGGGGGTGGTGCAGAACTGCCACTGGAGCAAAATTGAACAGTGGACCCCAGCCGCCCCGTGGGGAAAGCCCGACCTCCCCAACATCGACCTTCATGCCTGGAACTTCGGCCTGACCTCCGCCCTGCAGGGAGCTTTCTTCCTCAATCCGGAGAATCAGGAGAAGCTGAAAGCGAGAACCGCCAAACGCCTCCTCGAACCGGTGGAGCTGTACGCCTATAAAGCGGCGGCGCGGCACCGGGAGGAGCCGTTTTCCGGGCTGAAGTACCCGGCCTTGTTCAACAGCACCTATCCGAACCCGACCCCGTATGCAGAGGGCTTCGGCTCCAAAGTCAACTACGGCGACTGCAATGAAACCGTGACCATGGTGATGTGGAACGCCGAATTCGCCGCCAATCAGCTTGGCCAGTCCGGTATGGTCGCTCCGAACTGGAACTACTACCGCACCATCATGCGCTACCAGCTCTACGGGAACGACCTCTGGGTGCACAGCGGCAACCACCGCGAGAACGGCACCGGCGCATTTCTAGACATGATCAACGGCGAGTATCCCGGCGCCGTACTCTACGCGCAGCTGGCGGAGCTGGCCGGCGACGGCGAAACAGCGGAGTTCGGCTGGTACCTGGCAGCCAAAAAAGCGGTTCCCACAGTCTCCCGGTTTTACTTCCCGCGCTACTTCGAGACGATCAACCCGGTGATGCGCGGCGCGAAAAATTACCAGATCTGCGGCTACTCCCTCACCTGGCCCATGCATATGAACTACCCCAATTCCAACCACAACTTCCTCAACGCCGACGACGTCTTCGACTGTTCACAGGGAATGCACGGCAGCCTGATCTCGCTCTATTGGAAGTACGCCATGCCCAAACTCCAGGAGCACTTCCGCTACCGGGTCATTCCCTCCCTCACCGGACAACCCAAAAAGCTGTACAGCTACGCCTACCTCGCGCCGCTGGGATTCTTCGACCGCAGCACCTTCAACCTGCCGCTCTACGCAGACGAAGTCATGACAAACGCCGCCGGACTTCACTCCCAAGAAGCGAAACAAGGCTGCTGGACCTGGCTCCGCAACCCCTTCGAACTCGGCGCCGTCCTCTGGCGGCAAAACGGCCGGATCGCCCTCGAAGAGTGTCGCCTCCTCAATATCACCCAAGCCCAATACCATCCCGAAAAAAAGCTCCTGCACCTGGAACTCCACTCCAAACCGGATTCGCTTCTGGTCTTCTCCTGCGAAAAACCGCCCCAACGCGCCACCGTAAACGGCCAACCAATCCCCCTCTGCAAAACCCCCAACGGCTGGCAGCTCCCCCTCTCCCCAGGCCGAAACCTGGCCGAAATCTGCTGGTAGCCTTCTGGGGCCTGTGGGACTCGGGGGAAGAGAGAAACCCCTTTTTTTCACGAGAAAAAAAGGGGAATTTCTCTCCTCCCCCGAACCCCCTCCACTCTTCCCCAAAAAAAGCGGGGTGGCGCAAAACGGCTTTTGCCGTCGGCAAAACCCATTTTGCGGAGGGGGTAGATTGCATGACGTCACTGCGTATTTCGATGATGGTTGGCTTTGCAAGTCATTGGTCTATGTTTGAAAGCGAAATAGTATAACCCGCAACCCGTACGTCGGGTCAAGGGGCCACCGCCCCTGGCGGGTCCAGGGCAGCGCCCTGGTCGGGGGGCTGGGGCAGATTGCCCCAGAAAGAGAGCGTCATTAAGCCAAATCAGGTACGAAGTTCGATGCCGACAAGGGTGCAATAGTCGGCCAGCTGATCGATATAATCGCCATAGGCGACGAGATAATGCTGACCGAGGACTTGTGCCAGGAAGCAGTCGCTCGGGAAGTCGAATACGACTTCGAGGCTGGGGAGTTGCGGGGCGGGGGGAGCCCAGCCGGCTTCTTCCCATTTCCCGGGGGTGCGGGCTTCGCCGCGGACGGCGTGGAGGACGTAACGTCCTTCGGTGAGGGCCAGCCGGGCGATGGTTACGGGGCCGGTACGCAGCTTCGAGACGTTGAGCAATCCTTCGCCGAAGGAGCCGAAGGCGTTGGGCATGACGGTGACTTTGCCCTCGACCATGGCGGAGGGGACGTAGTCCGGCACCCCCATCAGGGCGGAGTTTTGGGTGAATTCGTAGAATTCGAGATAGCCGGGGGCTTTGCCGGTCAGGTAGTTGAGGAGGAGCCCGGTGACGCACCCCAAGGCGTCGTTTTCGGGGACGGTGACGAGGTCGAGCTCATCATGGAGCAGGGTCATCGCGCCGGCCGGGGCGAATTTCAGCAATTTTTTAACGCCGTCGACGTCGCAGAAGCTGAAGGCGTCGTAGTTGCGGTCTTCGATTTTGCGGCGGAAGGCGAGTGCCAGGCGGATCGAATTTTCGACCGTGCCGGGACGCGGCTGCCGGACGAAGCTCCAGCGCTCTTTCAATTCGGCGGCGAGGCGGGTGATCTCGGACTCCGGAACTTCCGCCATCAACTCCTTGATTTCCAAGAGGTCGAAGTGTTCGATCTCGGGGCCGATTTTGCCTTTGAGGGAGGAACCGTCGTAGAGCGTCCCGTAGAGGCGCATGTCGCGGTAGCCGGACATGCCGATGAAGGCGTCGCGCATCCGGCGGGCGGCGGAGGCGGCGCGAAGGTAGCGGACCGCCTCGTCATAGCGCGGTTCGCCGCCCTGGTGGTTGACGAGGTACTTGAAGTTGAAGCCGAGCTCCTTCATCGGCAGCCGGAGGGCGGTGCTCCCGGCCTGGTCGGCGGTGGTGACGAAGCGGTCGCCTTCGCGCCAGCCCGAGAGTCCCCAGAGGAGCATCGGTTTATGCTTGAAGCGCTCGATGGTTTTGATGACCGCCCAGGTGGGGATCCACCCGGCGACGCAGACGACAAGGGCATCGAAGTCATGGGCGGCAAGCTCGTTGGCGGCCCGTTCGGCTTCCTTCCCGGCTGGATCGTCCGAGACGGGGCGGGTTTTGAAGAGTTTGACGCCGCGTTTTTCAAGTTCGGCGGCGGCGCGTTCGCAGCGGGCGTCGATGAATTCGCGGGGGGTGTTGACTTCGCCGAAGCCGACGAATCAGGCTCGAATTTCCAATGCTTTACTCATCATTTACCTCCGAAAGTTGGCAATATCAGTTGATTGAGCGCCCGGTAGCGGGCGAGATACTCTGGGTAGTACGCGGCTTCCGGGCCGGGTTCGAAGCGCTCGCGCACCCGGACCATGCCCGCCGCCGCCGAAGCGAGATCGGGATACGCCTTCACCGCCGTCGCCGCCAGCATGGCCGCCCCGAGGGACGTCGCTTCCGGGCAATCGGTTACCGTTACCGGGAGGCCGAGGGTGTCGGCGAAGATCCGCATCCAGAGGGGACTCGCCGCCGCGCCCCCCAAAGCGCGAATCTCCGTCGCCGGGCCGATCAATTCATTGAGGACGCCGATATTGTCGGCGAGGAGATAGGCCACCGATTCCAGGATCGCCCGCGCCCAATGCGCCTTGGTGTGGGCGAGGGTGACTCCCCAGGCGACGCCGCGCGCGTCGGGGTTGGAGACCGGCGATACCGAGCCCGCAGAGTGGGGCAGGATAATCAGCCCTTCGCTCCCCGGCGGAATGTTCGCGGCCAACCGGTCGAAGTCGGCGTACGAGAGTTCCGGGGCGAATTCATTGCGGAAGTGCTTTAAGAGCATCCCCGCCGTCGGCGCCCAGGGGAGGAGGACGAAGCTGCCGGGGCGGCTCCCGAGATAAGTGCTGATGCGCCGTTCTTCGTCGTAAACCGGGTGGTCGCAAGCGGCGCAGAGCGCCAGCGTGCAGCCGGTGGTCACCGAAACCATACCCGGCGCCACGCAGCCGGAGCCGAGGTTGCCGCAGACGTGATCGAGCGGCGCGCCCGCCACCGGGATTCCGGCGGGGAGAAGGTCGTTGCCTTCCCGGGTCGTCATCATGATTTCGCCGGGGTCGCAGAGCCGGGGGAATTGCTCCCGGCGCATCCCCAGCTTCTCCAGCATCGGCTGCCAATAGTCGCCGGTGCGGAGGTCGAACCACAAGCTCGACGGGTGGAGTCCGCGGCAGGTGGCGAACTCGCCCGAGAGCTTCCAGGCGATATAATCCTCGACCATCAGCGCTTTGTCGATCCGGTCGAACAGATCCGGTTTATTCTTCTTGAACCACAACAGTTTGCAGGCCGGCCAGCAAGGGACCATGTCGGTCTGCCCGGAGAGGTGAAACAGTTCCTCCCGGTCGAAGGCGGCGGCGAGCTCACGCGCCTCGTCCTTCGCCCGGTTGTCCAGCCAGACCACCGCCTTGTGAAGCGGGCGGCCCTCGCGGTCCAGCAGGATCAGCGTCTCGACCTGACCCGTGATCGCGAGCGAAGTCACTTGAGCATTGTCTGCGAGCGCGTCGCGAACCGCTTTGCCGACGCTCTCCCAATAGATTTCGGGCTCCAGCTCGACAATGTCGGGGCGCGGCGTCTCCAAAGTGTATTCGGCGTGGCCCCGGCCGCGGATGCCGCCATTGCGGTCGAACAGCACCGCCTTGACGGCGGTGGTCCCGAGGTCGATGCCGAGAAAGTGTTGGTCTGGCATATACTGTTTTTCTCCGTGTAACTCCGTGTAACTCCGTGTCTCGCCCCCGGTTGGGCGAGAGGGTATCACATAACGCGAGGTATCCTACCGTTTCCGGCTACGGCTTCGCGCGCTGGGCTCGATAAAAGACTGGCTTCGCCGTCTTTTCTCGGCAGCGCTCCGCCGGTCGGTATCTACTTGAAGGCCGCGGTTCGCTTGCCGAACATTCTTTCGGCAAGCGACCAGCGCTATCCGCGCGCTGGACTGCGTCCCGGCTCGGCCGGGTGCGCACGACCGCTTTGCGGTCTATTTTTTTATTTGAAGAATTTATTTATAGCCTGCAACGCTTCGTCGGCCAGCTTATACCCGCCGTCCGAGCCCACTTTGCCATTAATGATCATCCCGCCGTACCCGCCGTACCGCTCGGCATCCACGCTCGGAAGGTATCCACAAGCATCGCCAGACAGTTGCACGATGAACGTCTGCTCCGCCAACGAGCGCGCCTTGATGATCTGCCCGAACACCAGATACAACTCGAACGGGCAGCTCACCATCGCGCAGTCTCCAATCCGCAACGCATTCATATCAAACGAGTAATTCGGCGTTTCATCCTGCGACTCCCAGCGCGCCACCACCGCCTTGCGGTTCTGAATCTGAACGAAGTGGTGCTCTTTATTATCATACGGTCCGGGCCTCCCCGGAATTTTCTCATTCTCATGGAGTTCGCGGCAGAAATCATCGAACGCTTCCCGCTCCGGCATGATCTTCACCAGCTCCGCCAGCTCCTCTTTCGCCCGCCGGTACTCGGCGTACCCCGCCCGGCGCACCGGCAGCGACACCGGACGTACCTCCCGCCGGAACTCCGGCGCGAAATCCACTTTTCCGCACTCCGCGAAACCTTCGTTTACCGCCCGGAACAGCCGCTTCGCCACAAACGCCACCCCATCCTCATGCCAGCAATCCGGCTCCGTCCGGTAGTTGCGCGTCAAGTCGCGCGGCGCCTGGCAGCCGGCGGCGGAAACCTGGCAGAGCGTGTGGAATTCCGCCCCGAACTCTCCCTTCAACAGCTCGCGGGCCGCCCCCATGTAGTCCGAACTGATGACGTAGGCCGCCTCCATCACCTGCGACGGGCAGCCGACGTTGACGATGGCCCCCGTGGGCTTCTTCGCTTCGTCGAAGGTGAAGAGAAGCTCCACCCCCGAATCCTCGCCCGCCTCCAGGCCGACGAAGTCCGGACGGGCGGTCGAACCGTACATTTCGGCGCTGCCGTCGGCGTACACCGGGCGGCGGCAGTGTCCGATCCGGGCCGAAGCGAAGGAGCGCGCCACTCCGCCCGGCCGGCGGGCTTTCCACGCCTTTTCCGCCGCCTCCGCCACGCGCTTTTTGAGAAAAGCGATGTAGTCGGCGGGCTGCAGCGCATCGGGATCGAGCGGCAGCCATTCGCGGAAAAGTCCGGTCGGCCGGACGTAGGGGGCGTTGTGCGAATGCGTGGCGTTGAGGAAGATGCTTTCGGCGGGAATTTCAGGGACCCGCTCCACGATCTTCGCCCTCACCTCATCCTGCAGCGGTTTCGGAATCTGCACCACGTCGAGCGAAATGAGCAGCGAAACCTCCTCCCCCTTCGTCATCGCCAGCACCACCCCCTTCAAACGCGAATGAATTCCCGTCGCCATGCGCTGGTAATACTGGCCCGCGAGTTCGACCTTCGCGTTTTCCGGAGTAATGTCGCACTCAGCCCAGCCGATCCGGAATTTCCCGTCCATGATGTCGTCACCCTTTCTGTGGTTGCACGATATGCTTTTTCGCCCGTAAAAGAATCGGTATGAGGAGGATAAACGCTCCCGCCCCGAAGATAAACACCCAGCGCGTCCCGAGGAAGTAGATCACCCCGCCCGCCAAAAGCGAACTGAGTAAAATTCCCCCCATCCGCAGACTCGACGCCCAGCCGAAGAGGATTCCCCGCTTCTCCGGCGGCGACAGCCGCGACAGCAATGTCTGGAAGGCCGGTTCCAACCCTCCCGCCGCGAGGAAGGTGATGAAACGCGCCACCCCCAGCATCGTGAGGTTGAAGGCGAACGCCTGCGCCAGCATTCCCACCACACAGACCACCAGCGAGGGCAGCGCCACTGTAATGGGCGGATACCGGTCGCACAGCTTCCCGATCGCCATCCCCGAAACGATGCCGCCCACCGCCGACAAGGCGCTGATCCAGCCGGTGTAGTAGGCGGTGTCGGCGAGGCCGTGCACCTTCTCCACCATCATGGCGATGTAGGCTTCGTCGAACCTTCTCGCCACCCCCATCAAAACGAACAAACTGAGCACCACCCCGACGCCGCCCGCGGCCGCCTGCTGCCAGTTGAACCGGCGGCGCGGCGCCGCCCGCAGCGCCGCCTTGACCGCCTTGCGGTCGAAATCCTCGTCGACGAAGAGGTGAATCAGCACTCCGCCCACCAGGTACATCACCCCGCAGATGGCGAAGGCCCAGGCGAAGCCGAGGGTGGTCACCAGGATTCCCCCGGCCACGAAGCCCAGCATATTGCCGCTCCAGAGCGCCGTGCTCAGCATCCCGAGGGCGAACCCCTGGTGCTTCTCGGGGGTGGTGGCGGCGATCAGGGTCTGCGCCGCCGTCACCGTGCCCGAGAAGGCGGAGACCATCAAGCGAATGAGGATCATGATCCAGATATTCGGCGCCAGCGCCAGAAACGGCATGAGGAGGGCGGTGACGTAGTTCGCCCGCAGCAGCATCAGCTTCCTCCCATACTTGTCAGACAACACGCCCCAGACCGGAGCCAGAAGACAGAAACTCAACATCCCCAAGAAGTTGAAGGCCGACACCCAGAGTCCGCGCGACTCTTCATCGAGCATCCCGAAATGATCGCGAAAATAGATCGGGAGAAACGGCATGACCGCCGCAAATCCTGCCAATGACAGAATTTGCGACAGCCAGACGAAGAAGAGATTCTTCTTCCAGCTGATCGTCTTCATAACTGGATCCAGCACCTCTTCGCGGCTGATTCTTTAACTTTTTCCAGCAGATACTGGACGCGCACCCCCTGCTCCAGCGAGGGGCCGAGCTGCTTCCCCGTGTGAACCGATTCGAGGAAGGTGTAGAGGCAGTGCATATGCCCCCGCAGCCAGCCGATCGCCGCTTTGGGCGTCGGGAAGCCGCCCGGCTTCGCATAGCGCTGGCCGCAGTCGATGGCCGTCCAGCCGCGTTCGCCGCCATAGGGAGCGCCGGAACGGGCGGCGTCGTAGTAGAACATCTGGTCCCAATTCATCGCTTCCAGCCGGATCGCCCCCCGGGTGCCGTGGATCTCGAAGGAGATTTCGTCCTCCGCCCCGGTGGCGATCTTCGAGGCCGAAACCACCCCCGCCGCGCCGTTCGGCAGCCGGAGGAGGACTTGCATATTGTCCTCCGCCATCACTTTCACCCATTTCCCCGGGTCCTCCACCGAGGGCCGTTCGGGGTAGGCGATATGGGTCGTCGCCGACAATTCGGCGAAGTCCCCCACGAGATGGTTCATCAGGTCGAGAATGTGGCTCCCCAGGTCGGCCACCACGCCCGCCGCCAGCTTCCACTTGAAGGGAGCCTTGGGATCGGCGCTCCCCGAGTGGAGGTAACTCCCCCGGAATTCGAGGATCTCCCCCACTTTCCCCTCGTCGATCAGCTGCTTCGCCCGCAGGGTCGAGGGGAAGAAACGGTTTTGCAAAGTCATCTGGCCGATACCGCGGTACTCCTTCAAGGCCGCTTCGATCTCCCGCGCTTCCGCGAGGGTGGCGGTGAGGGGCTTGTCGCAATAGATGTGCTTGCCATGGCGGATCGCCGACAGAATCGCCTCTTTATGAAGCTCATTCGGGGTGCAGATATCGACCACGTCGATCTCGGGATTCTCGGTGATCTCCCGGTAATCGGTGACGGCGTGCTCCGCGCCGACGGCGGCGGCGGCTTTTTTCGCGCTCTCCGGCGACGAGGTGCAGACGTGGGTGATCCGGCTGCGGAACTCCGCCCCCTCGTAGAAGAGCGGGAGGTTGTTGTGGCCATAGGCGTGAACTTTGCCG
>JAVBRV010000077.1:0-10960 GCA_031547585.1 Victivallaceae bacterium | reverse complement strand
CCCTATTTTTAACGTGCTATCAGTTATTGGGTGCACGGCCTAAACACCTTTAGTCCCCCTTTAACAAACTTTTTTCCCCCCCTCCCCCAAGCCCCCACCCCACTTTTCCAAAAGAAGCGAAGTGGGGTGAATCCGCCTTTGCCGTCGGCAAAGCCGAATTCACCGAGAAGAGGAGCTGAAAAAGGCCGGGCGGCAATGACGAAAACATTGCCGCCCGACCCTTTTTCAATTCGTAATTCGTAATTATTTTTTCCGCCGTTCCTGGTTGATCTGGTGGCGCTTGCGCGACAGTTCGATCGCCGCCAGGCGGCGGGTTTCCTGGAGGTCCACGGAGGGCTCGGGGAGCTTGATCTGCATCGACTCCAGGGCTTCGCGGATGATCTGCGAGACCACCAGGTTCCGGTACCACTTGTTGTTCGCGGGGACCACGAACCACGGGGCTTCCGGCGTCGAGCAGCGGCTCAAGGCTACCTCGAAGGACTCGATGTAATCGTCCCAGTACTGCCGCTCCTGGTAGTCGTTGCTGGAGATCTTCCAGTGCTTCTCCGGGCGCACCAGCCGCCGCATGAAACGGCGGAGCTGCTCGTCTTTATCGATGTGCAAAAAGAGCTTGACGATCTTCGTCGCGCAGTGCTTCGTCAGCAGCTCCTCGAAGCGGTTGATCGCTTCATAACGAAGCTCCAGCTGCTTCGGCTCCGCGAATTTATGCACCCGCTCCACCAACACCGCCTCGTAGTAGGAGCGGTTGAAGATCACCACCTCCCCCTTGCGCGGCGCCACCACGTGCGAACGCCAGAGGAAGTCGTGCGCCGCTTCGATCGCCGTCGGCGATTTGAAGCTCTGCACCCGGCACCCCTGCGGATTCATCGCCGAGAAGACGTTGTTGATCGTACCGTCCTTGCCGGCGGCGTCCAGCGCCTGGAGAATGATGAGAAGCGACTGCTTCCCCTCCGAAAAGAGGTCATTCTGCAAGCGGGCGATCCGGTGATTGTTTTCGGCCATCAACCCGAGCGCCGCCTCTTTGTCCTTGAAATCCAGGGTCTCCGAGGGGTCGTAGGTTTTCAGGCTGACCTTCGTCTCCTGACGAACCAGATAACGATCGTAAAAACGCTTCATCGCATCCTCAAAATTTCTTGAGCAGCTCCAGATTGCGGTCGATCTGGGCGTTCAGCGTCTTGACCGACAGCGCCGAACGGCCGCCGTCCACCGGCGTGTTGAGGCAGTAATCCACCAGCTGCTCGACGCTGGAAACCGCGACGTGCATCCGGGTGTCGCTCGAAGCGTAGTAGATGTAGACCGTCCCATCCGGATCGGCAATCCAACCGTTGCTGAAGAGCACGTTGGAGACGTCGCCCACCCGCTCCTTCCCCACCGGGGCCATGAAATAGCCGCCCGGCTGGGCGATCACCCGCGTCGGGTCATCGAGCGCCGTCATATACATGTAGAGCACGTACCGCAGCCCCGCCGCGCAGCCGCGCACGCCGTGCGCCAGGTGCAGCCAGCCCATATCGGTCTTGATGGGGGCCGGGCCCTCGCCGTTCTTGACCTCCTTCACCGTGTGGTAGGCGCGGAATTCGATGATCTTCTCCTCTTTGATCTCGGCCTTCTCCATCGAATCGACCAGCGCCCAGCCGATGCCGCCGCCGGAACCGGCGTCGATGAAACCATCCTGCGGGCGGGTGTAGAGCGCGTATTTGCCGTTGACGAATTCCGGATGCAGCACCACGTTGCGCTGCTGGCTCTTGGTCTTGAGATCGGGGAGCCGCTCCCACTTCACCAGATCGCGGGTGCGGGCGATGCCGGCCGCCGCGACGGCGCTGGAGAGGTCGCCGGCCGCGCGCTTGGGGTCGGGCCGTTCGCTGCAGAAAACGCCGTAGATCCAGCCATCCTCATGCTGCGTCAAACGCATGTCGTAGACGTTGACGTCGGGGTCATTGGTCTCCGGCATGGTCACCGGGTAGTCGCGGAAGCGGAAGTTGTCGATGCCGTTCGGACTCTCGGCCACCGCAAAGAAAGATTTGCGGTCCGCTCCTTCGACCCGGACCACCAGGCAATAGCGCCCGTTCAGCTTGATCGCCCCGGAATTCATCGTCGCGTTGACGCCGATGCGCTCCATCAAGAGCGGATTCGACTTCTTGTCGAGGTCGTAGCGCCAGATGACGGGGGCATGTTCGGCGGTCAGGGCGGGGTATTTGCAGCGGCAGTAGACGCCGTTGCCCGCTTCGATCTCATTCTTGCGCGCCAACAGCTTTTCCTGCTCACGAAACAGACGATCCACTTTTTTATAAAAACTCATTTTCGCAACTCCTCCGTTATAGGGTTTTCCATAATATTGCCGCTCCCGGCGAAAAAGCAAGAAAAAAAGCGCCGCCGGTTGAAAAATTAACACAAAGGACTACATTATCCCCCATGGGGCAATCATCAGACAACACTTCCACCGGCGGCTACAACTTCGGGACCTTCGCGGGCGTTTACACCCCCGCGCTTCTCACCATACTCGGGCTGGTGATGTTCATGCGGACCAACTACGTCCTCGGGAACGTCGGCCTCGGCTCCATGCTGTTCATCCTCCTCGTGGGCGGCAGCATCACCGCCGCCACCGCCCTCTCCATCGCCTCCATCGCCACCAACACCTCCGTCGGCGGTGGCGGCGCCTACTACCTCATCAGCCGGGTGCTGGGGCCGACCTTCGGAACCTCCATCGGGCTCACCCTCTTCATCGCCCAGTCGCTGGCGGTTCCCTTCAACATCCTCGGCGCTTCGGAGGCGATCGTCGTCAGCTGGCCGGAGCTCCGCCCCTGGTTCCCCCTCATCAACCTCGGCCTCGGCGCCGGGCTCCTCTTCCTCGTCTGGAAAGGGGCCGACTGGGCCATCAAGGCGCAGTTTATCATCATGGGGGTCCTCGCCCTGTCGATCGTGGTCTTCTTCCTCGGTCCCCTCGGGAACTTCTCGTGGGCGAACCTCAAGGCCAACTGGGGCAGCCTCCCCTCGGTTCCTTCGATCGTGCCCTTCTTCGCCATCTTCTTCCCGGCGGTCACCGGCATCATGGCGGGGGTCAATATGTCGGGCGACCTCAAAGAGCCGCACCGGGCGATTCCGCGCGGCACCCTGCTCGCCCTCGGCACCGCCATCGGGCTCTACGTCATCCAGATCATCCTCGCCGCCGGCTGCTTCAGCCGCGAGGAGATGATCGCCAGCCCTTACGCCATCCTCACCCGGAACGCCCTCTTCGGGCTCGGCTTCCTGGTCTTCGCCGGGGTCCAGGCCGCCACCCTCTCAACCGCGCTCGGCTGGCTGCTCGGCGCGCCGCGGGTCTTGCAGAGCCTCGGCGTCGACAACGTGCTGCCGGGCATCGGCCTCTTCAAGAAGGGCTCCGGCCCCCGCAACGAACCGCGCCGGGCCATCGTGGTGGTCGCGCTCATCGCCCTGCCGGTCCTCCTGTGGTCCGGCTTTCACGGGCGGAACGCCGCCGATACCGAGAGTTCGCCGATCAACGCCATGAGCCAGCTGGTGGCGCTCTTCTTCCTCTTCACCTACACCATCATCAACATCGCTGCCTTCATCGAATCGATCGGGGCGAATCCGTCGTTCCGGCCGCGCTTCCGCTGTTTTCACTGGATCATCGCGGCGTACGGAGCCGCGGCCTGCCTCTTGGTCACCTTCCTCATCGACCTCTGGATGTCCTTCGCGGCGCTGGTGATTATTTCGGGGCTGTACAGCTACGTCCGCTACCGCAACCTCTCGATGTCCTACGGCGACGCCCGGCGCGGCTTCATCTACTCGCGGCTGCGCTCCAATCTGCTGCAATTGAAGGGACTGCCCATGCACCCCAAGAACTGGCGGCCGACCATCCTCGCCCTGTCGAGCGATCCTTCGCGACGCGGGCGGCTGATCGACTACGCCGCCCTCATCAGCCAAAGACGGGGCATTCTTTCGCTCGTCCAGATCGTCGTCACCACCGAGCTCACGAACCTCGGCGCCGAGCGGGAACGCCGTCAAAAGACGTTGCGCGAACTCGCCGTCGAACGCGACTGGCCGGTCTTCCCATCGGTGGTGCTGGCGCCGGATTTCGACGGGGCGCTGCGGATCATCCTGCAGAGCCATTCGCTCGACCCGATCCGGCCCAACATCGTGATGATGGGCTGGCCGCAGCGCGAGGAGCGTCTTGATCCCTTCTTCCACCACCTCCACACCATCACCGGCGAATTCGGCTTCAATGCGCTGATCATGGCCAATGAGCGGCCGCAGATTCATCCGCAGAGCTTCGACGGCGGCACCATCGACATCTGGTGGCTGAGCCGCGAAGGGGGGTCTCTCGCAACGATTCTCGCCTACCTCGTCCAGCTCGACCGCGAATGGCGCAAGAGCGTGCTGCGGATCTTCCTGCCCATGCCGAAGGAGGCCATCGAAGAGATCCGCCGGATGCTGCAATCGGCGCGGATCGAAGCCGTGACCGTCGCCATCGAAGAGGACGCCCGCCTCGGCGACGTGCTGCCGAAGTACTCCTTCAACGCGGAGATGATCTTCATTGAAGTCCCCGACTACGACACGCTGAGCGACGAAAGACGGCAGAAGCTGCATCATCTGATTCAGCGCGACCTGCCGAACCTGCCGCCCAGCTTCCTGGTGGTTTCCAACGGAGAGGCGGATTTACTGGCATGACGGAAGAGACACAAGAACCATCGTTGGGGCGGCGTAAAATCATCCACATCGACATGGATGCCTTCTTTGCGGCCGTCGAGCAGCGCGACCGGCCGGAACTGCGCGGCCGCCCGGTGATCGTCGGCGGTTCGCCGGAACACCGGGGGGTGGTTTCGACCTGTTCCTATGAGGCGCGCCCCTACGGGGTTCACTCGGCCATGCCGACCCGGAGCGCCCTCCGGCTCTGCCCGAACGCGATTCTCCTGACGCCGGACCTCCGCAAATACCGCGCGGTGTCGGAGGAGATCCGGGCCGTTTTTTACCGCTACACCGATCTGGTGGAGGCGGTTTCCATCGACGAAGCCTACCTCGACGTCACCGAGTGCAAGATTCCGGCGGAATCGGCCACCCAGACGGCCCGGATGATCCAAAGGGATATCTTCGAAGCGACGGGTCTCACGGCCTCGGCGGGGGTCTCCTACAATAAATTCCTGGCCAAGATCGCCTCCGATATGCGGAAGCCGGCGGGGCTTACGGTAATCCGCCCGGACCAGGCGGAGTCCTTCCTCTCGACGCTGCCGGTGGAGAAGTTTCACGGCATCGGCAAGGTCACTTCGTCGAAGCTCCTCTCGATGAACATCAAGTTCGGGCGGGACCTCCGCAAGCTCGACGCGGGGATGTTGATTTCGCTCTTCGGCAAGGTGGGGTACTTCTACTACAAGATCGTTCGCGGCGTGGACGAGCGCCCGGTCGAAACCGACGAGGACCCCAAATCGATCGGCCACGAGATCACCATGCCGGAGGATTGCACCAACCACCGGCAGCTGCGGATCATCCTCCGGGCGCTGTCGCGGAAGGTGTCGCGGCGGCTGGTATCGGGCGGCCTCCCCGGACGCACGGTCACGGTGAAGGTGCGCTACGGCGATTTCCGGACGGTCACCCGTTCGGAGAGCTTCAACCACCCCATCCTCGAAGGCGGCGAAATCGGCCGGATCGCCATCCAGCTGGCGGAGAAGGCCGGACTGTACGAAAACCCCATCCGCCTCCTCGGCGTAACCGTCAGCAACTTCTTCACCGAAGAGGAGCAAAACCGCCCGGTCCAGCTGGAATTCGACTTCCGCGAGCAATAATCCAATTGTCGGACAAGTCGGACATGTCCGACCCGTCCGACAAAAACAATCGTTGTTGTTGACCTCAATCGAAGGGTTCGAGGTGGATCACCACGTCGGTGACGCCGATATCGGCTTCGACGATGGCCCGGCGGACCTGATGCGACAGGGCGTGGCCGCGCCGCACCGGCATGTCGCCGTCGACCTTGATGTGGAGGTCGGCGAGGATGTCGCCGCCGCACTTGCGGGTGCGGATCGCGTGCACCGCGCGGATTTCAGGGACTCCCAGCGCCAGTTCGCGGATGCGCGCGGCCTCCTTCTCGACCTCGGCGTCAGAGAGCTCCAAGAGCGCCGGTTTCAAAATCACCCAGGCGGCGTGGAAGATGAAGATCGACACCACAACCGCCCCCAGGGGGTCGATGAAATGCGCTTCGGGGAAGATTCCGGCAAGGGCGATGGAGAGCGCGGCCGGAATCGAACTCAGGGCGTCGCTCCGGTGGTGCCAGGCGTTGGCCTCCATCGCTTCGCACTTGAAGCGCCTCGCCTCGCGGCGGGTCCAGCGGAAGAGCCATTCCTTTGAGACAATCGAAACGAGGGCGATGAAGAGAGCGGGAAGTCCCGGGGTGCTCCCGGTTCCCCGCCAGAGCGTCACGCCGGCACCCCACAGCATGCCGAGGCCGACCAGCGCCAGCGCGAAACCGATCGAGGCGGTCACCAATGTCTCCACCCGGCCGTGTCCGTAGGGGTGGGAACGGTCGGGCGGCGCCATCCAGTAGCGGACGCCGATCAGCACCGCAAAATCGGTGGCGAGGTCGGAGAAGCTGTGGACCGCGTCCGCCAGCAGCGCCTGGCTGTGAAACAGAATCCCCCCCGCACCCTTCGCCAGCGTCAAGGCGATATTGATCGCCATGCCGACGAGGGTGACGAAACGAATCCGTTTGACCACAACCCGGCGCAGACCGGTCATTTTAGCCTCCTGTGCCCCAAAAAGTTCACACCCTTCGCTCACGGAGCTCGGGTCCGCTTCGCGGCTTCGGTTCTCTTTCCGGGGACCCCGTTCTCCGTCATTCCGTGCGGCTACGCCGTACTCGTGACTTCGAGTAAGGAACTATTCCTTACCGCAGCACTTCTTGTACTTCTTGCCGCTGCCGCAGGGACAGTCGTCGTTGCGTCCCACTTTGGGGGCGCTCCGGCGGAAGGTGACCTGGATCTCCGGCTGCGGCTCGGGCGCCGACTCAACCAGCTGATCCTGATCCTCGAAGGCCATCCCGGGGGGCATGTTCCCTTGAATCGAGATCGGCAGTTCGCCGCCGAACTGGTCGATGGCCTGGTGGATCATCTCCTGCGGCATCGAAGCGAGCAGCTCCTCCAGCGAAACCAGCCGCCGGACCGTGGCCCGGAAGAGGTTCTTGGCGATCTCGTGGTTGATCTCATCCATCAGCGCCTTGAAGATCTTATAGGCTTCCTGCTTGTACTCAACCAACGGATCCTTCTGGGCGTACACCCGGAGCGACATGCTCGAACGCAGGTGGTCCATCGCATAGAGGTGCTCCTGCCAGAGCCGGTCGATCGCTTCCAGGACAGTGTGCCGCTCGAGGTACTGCACCTGTTCCGGGGGCAGCGCCGCGTTGCGGTCCTTGTAGGCGTTCTCCACCCGGTCGACGATTTTGAGGGTCAGCGCGGCCGGGTCGTTGAGACGGCCGTCGACCAGCCCTTCGCCCAGCTCCGCCCCCTTGAACTCCAGGGGGAAGGTCAAATTGAGGTAGGCGGCCAGCGCGTCGGTGTTGTAGTTGGAATCCTTCTCCTCCGCGTTCCCGGTCGGCGTACCGGCCCGGACCACCTCCTCCTCGATCACCTGTTCGATGATGCCGAACAGAACGTCGTGCGGATTCTCGGAGAGCAGCGCCTCCTTGCGCAGCCCGTAGATGATCTCGCGCTGCTTGTTCATCACATCGTCGAAGTCGAGCGTGCGTTTACGGATGGCAAAGTGGTGCTGTTCGACCCGCCGCTGGGCGGTCTCGATCGATTTGTTCAGCCACGGATGCTGAAGCTCGTCGCCCTCTTCGAGGCCAAAGCGCTCGAAGATCCGGACGATGCGGTCCGAACCGAAGAGGCGCATCAAGTTGTCTTCGAGCGAAACGTAGAACTTCGACGACCCCGGGTCGCCCTGACGCGAACAGCGTCCGCGCAGCTGCCGGTCGATGCGGCGCGAATCGTGCCGCGAACTGGCGATCACGTGGAGTCCGCCCAAGTCGGCGACACCGGCGGCGAGCTTGATATCGGTACCGCGCCCGGCCATGTTGGTGGCGACGGTGACCGCCCCGGGCTGGCCGGCGCGCATGACGATTTCGGCTTCGTGCTGGTGATTCTTGGCATTCAGCACGTTGTGCGTGATCTTGCGCATTTTGAGCATGCGCGACAGGATTTCCGAGTCATCCACCGAAATGGTTCCGAGCAGGATCGGCTGCCCCTTGGCGTGACGCTCTTCGACCTCCTTCAGGATGGCGTTGAACTTCTCGCGTTTGGTCTTGAAGATCGAGTCGTTGTCGTCCTTGCGGATGCAGGGACGGTTGGTCGGAATCACCGTCACGTCGAGCTTGTAGATCTGGTGAAACTCGCCCGCTTCGGTTTCGGCGGTACCGGTCATGCCGGCGAGCTTCTTGTACATCCGGAAGTAGTTCTGGATGGTGATGGTCGCCATGGTCTGGGTTTCCTGCTCGATGGGAACCCGCTCTTTGGCTTCGAGCGCCTGGTGGAGCCCGTCGGAGAAGCGGCGGCCCGGCATCAGGCGGCCGGTGTGCTCGTCGACGATCATAACCTTGCTCTCCTGAACCACGTAGTTGACGTCGCGTTCGAAGAGGCAGTAGGCCCGGAGCAGCTGCGACAGGTCATGCAGCCGTTCGCTCTTGGCGCCGAATTCGGCCTGGAAGGCTTCGCGTTTCCCCACCCGCTCCTCCACCGACAAGGCTTCGTCGTTGTCGATCGAGGTCAGGGTGCCGAGCAGGTCCGGCAGAATGAACCCCTCGGGGTCGTCGGGGGAGATGGTGGTGCGCCCGAGCTCGGTGAGGTCGGCTTCGTGCGTCTTCTCGTCGATGGCGAAGAAGAGCGCCGACTGAACCTCCTGGAGCATGCCCCGGTTGGAATCGCTGCGGACGCGCGACTCGACCTTTTCGAGCTCTTTCAAAATATCCCCGTCCTCGAGGACGTGGAGCAGCTGTTTGTGGGTCAGCATGCCGAACTTGACCTGAAGCAGCTTCAGCAGCGCCTCTTCGCGCTCGTCGGCGGTGACCCCCTCTTTACCAAGGGCGGCCCGCGCCTCGCGGATCAGCCGCGAGCAGAGAAGGTTCTGCTTGTTGTACAGCTCGCCCACCAGGGGCTGGAGCACGTCGAACTGATGCGTCGACATCGGCACCGGTCCGGAGATGATGAGCGGCGTCCGGGCTTCGTCGATGAGGATACTGTCGATTTCGTCGATGATGGCGTAGTAGTGGTCGCGCTGCACCAGCTGGGCGGCTTCGGTAGCCATGCCCATGTCGCGCAGATAGTCGAAACCGAATTCGCTGTTGGTTCCGTAGGTGATGTCGCAGGCGTACTGTTCGCGGCGAACGTGCGGCGGCTGCATGTTCTGGAGGCAGCCGACGGTGAGGCCGAGGAAGGTGTACACCGCCCCCATCCAGTTCGAGTCGCGCAAGGCCAGGTAATCGTTGACCGTGACCAGCTGGCAGTTCTTACCGGAGAGGGCGTTGAGGTAAAGCGGCATGGTGGCGACGAGGGTTTTTCCTTCGCCGGTGGCCATTTCGGCGATGCCGCCGCGATGGAGGGTGATGCCGCCCATCAGCTGGACGTCGAAGGGAACCATATCCCAGGTCTGCAGGAGGCCGCAGACTTCGATCTGCCGGCCGACTAGGCGGCGGCAGGCGTTTTTCACCGTGGCAAAGGCCTCGGGGAGAATGTCGTCGAGCGTTTCCCCGTTCGCCAGGCGCTCCCTGAAGGCCGGGGTTTTGGCCTGGAGCTCCTCGTCGGTGAGCTTCTGGTATTCGATTTCGAGTTCGTTGATGCGCCGTACGACGGGCTGCATCTTTTTGACGTCACGATTACTTTTGGTACCGAAAACGGCTTTCAGGATGGAAGTCAGCATTATTTGGACCCCGGCCGGTCAATGGATTTGCCCTCTTTGCAGAGAGGACAGGCCGCCGGATCATAGGTCGGCAGCTCCAGTTTCAGGGCGCTCTTGAAGGGGACATCGAAGGAGGCGTCGCCGCCGGAACGGTCGACGATCACCGCTACGCCGACGATGTCGGCCCCGAGGGAGCGCGCAAGGTCGATGGTCTGCTGCACCCGTCCGCCCTTGGTGACCACGTCTTCGGCCACCAGGATGCGGTCGCCCGGTTTAATCGAAAAGCCGCGTTTCAGGATGAGCTTGTCATCTTCCTTATCGGCGAAAATCGCGCGGCAGCCGAGGGCGCGGGCGACCTCCTGGCCGACGATCAGGCCGCCGACGGCGGGGGAGATCACGGCGTCGATCTTCTCGCCTTTGAACTGTTCGGCTAGGTAGCGGCAGACGGTTTCGGCCTTATCGGGATACTGCAGAAGCAGCGCCGCCTGGAAGAAGCGGCTGCTGTGAAGTCCGCTGCGAAGCTGGAAATGGCCGGTGAGCAAAGCGCCCGAGGCTTCGAGGATGCGGATGATGTCTTGTTCAGTCATGTCTCTTTTTCTCCTGTATCATGCGGACACGAGGGTCCTTTAAATTTATGTCGATCCCTATAATCTACCTTCGCAAGCCGCTTTTGGCAAATCAAAAACGCAATAAATCAAAAAAAACCTAAAAACCCGGAGGGGAATTTTGCCGACGCGCTCCCGTTCTCCAGTTTATCGCGATTTGGGATCAGTTAAAATTGCTAAAAATATAATTCAAAATATATTTTTATCCATCCTTGATTTCAAGCTCATTTTCGTTTATTTTAATCACAAACATATAAGAAAAAAATGGAGATTCCCATGGCTCACACCAAAAAGACCCGAAATCTCAGCGATCTGGCCGAAAAGGCCGGCGTTACCGTGGCCACGGCGTCACTGGCGCTGCGGGATTCGTCGCGGCTCTCCGACGCCGTCAAAAAACGGATCCGCAGCCTGGCCGAAGAGGATGGTTTCAAGCCGCGCAGCTACAAACGCCGCGCTCCGGCCCCGGCCCCCGCCGAGCGCTTCAAACG
>JAVBRV010000245.1:0-7773 GCA_031547585.1 Victivallaceae bacterium | reverse complement strand
TTCAGTCGCTTGACCTCTCCCCGCCAAAAAGCGGGGAGAGTGTCCGACTGAGGCCGTTTGTAGGTTCACCCCGATACCCGGGGTCCAGGGTGGTAACCCTGGCGGGTGCAGGGCGGAGCTCGCCGGAGGGTCTGGGGCGGGCCGCCCCAGCGAGAACCGTGGTTAAACCACATCAGTTAATAAGAGAGCTCCACCATGCTGTGACAAGCAAAGCCGGGAGCGGTGAACTTCACCATTTCTCCTTCACGCACGAACTGAAGCTCCTCACCTGACGGCACCAGACGTACCTGCTTGACGGCTTCGGGAACGCGCAACGCAACTTCCACGGGGCCGGTGGGGTTCAACTCTTCGATGACTTCGATGTTGGCGCGCCCGGAGGTGGTTCCACCCTCAAGATTGCAGACACCGCCGCGCAGAATCGTATTCACATAGAGAAGATGCAACACGTAACGCGAATCTTTTGCCTGACGCATCAGGGTCACCCGGCCCTGCGAGGGGAATCCGCCGGCCGACAGTTGATTCCGATCGGACAGGAAGGCGCGCAAGGCATTCACCACGAACTCCTTCACCGCCACGGCTCCCCAACCACGGTAGATCGAAAACACCGGGTGCGAGAAGTAGAGGACGCTTTTCCCCAGCACGCCGGCGTCGAATCCCGATGCTTCGGGGCGGTAAGGCGTATGCTGATGGCTGGAAAAGTGTTCGAACGTCCGGTTGAAGTACGGGTCGTAGATTTTCCCGAGGGAGATTCCTTCTTTTGCTTTCACCCGTTCGCCTCTCTGGTACATCACGAACGGCGTCTTGATGAAGGAGGGCGCGAAGGTTTCGGCGGGCAGGATGTAATCCGGCTGCCACGGGCTTTCGCCGCTGTGCTCGGCGCCGAAGTTGAGAATGAATTCATCCCGGTCGGCCCGCATTCCGCTCTTGCCCGTCAGCACCAGCTTGCCGCCGGCCGCCACGAAGGCGCGGATTTTATCCGCCAGCGCCTCGTCGGGACGCACTCCGTCCGGCAGGATCAGGCAGTCGAAACGGCTGAAATCCATTTCGCCGTCGACCACTTCAAAGGGGATGTGCGCTTCGAGGAGAATCCGGGAAGCCCCGACGTCGCCGGATTGCTCGCGTCCACCGCTCGTCTGGAACGCCGCGGCGGCCAGAATCGCCACCTTCGCCGCGCTCACCGCGCCTTCGCACCAGGCTTCTTTCTCGGCCACTTCGCGATAGGCCGCGCCGATGATGTCGTAGGTGCTTTCATCCAGTTTCGACGAGGGGTGGAGCTGGTCGCCGATGCTGCATTTCGAGCCGTTGGCGATCATCGCCGCGCACTCGTACCGCAGCGCGTTCGGGTGCTTGAAGCCGCCGAATTCGCCCCAGGTGGTGTGGAATTTTCCGGTCATCCCCAGGAACTCTTTGCCGAGGTTCCGGCTGTAGGCGGCCGACATCGGGTAGTGGTCGTAGCCCCAGCCGCCGGTGGGCAGCGATTCGAGTTCGAGGTGGCTGAAGTAGGGTAGAATCTCCGTGTCGCCCATGGTGATGTGGCCGGAGTTGTGGAAGATCGGCATATCGGGGTTGTTGATCTTCGCCGCTTCGGTCGTCCGGCGGTAGTAGTTCATCAGCACCCGGCGGGCGTGGGCTTTGCGGTCTTCTTCGCTGGTCGGGTCGAAGCCCAGCTCCAGCATCGACTTCATGCACCAGTTGCAGCAGCACTGCCGCTGGAAGATGATGTCGAGGAAAATGCCGTTCGCCTCCGGGAACAGTGTCACCGTCTCGCTGATCAGGCGGCAGAGGTAATCAAGGTAAGGCGTGTTGAAGCAGAGCTTCGCGAAGCCCGGCTTCAGGGGGGAATCCTGCCAGCCCTGCCAGCGGCCGTCGCAGCTGATTTCGCGCCATTCCGGGTGGCGCAGCGCCACCAGCTGGCTAACCCCGGCGGTCAGGTAGACGGGAACTTTGACGTCGATCTCGAGGCAGGCGTCGATCTGTTCGCGCAGCAGGTTGAATTTGAGGTGCGGATGCATCTCCCCCACTTCGGTGGGGTGGAAGCTCCAGCCGTGATGGCAACACGAGAAGCAGGTGATCGAATCGACCGCCGCCCGCTGCAGCGTCTCCTGCCACTCTTTGCGGTTGAAGCCTTCGCCGATCCCGTCAATCAGGGGCGAAGTGTGGTAATCGAGGTGAATCTGACGGAAGCGCATGGCTCTCTCTCCTTCGTGCGTGTGCGAAAAAATGATGTTGTATTACTGTACGCCCGAAGGCGGAATATAGCAAGTCCGGACAGCAAAAAAGGGAGAGCCCGGGGGCCCTCCCTTTTTCACCGCGTCAGCGGTAGAGCGGCCCCAGCGCCTGGCAGGCGCGGTAGTCGGAACCCTCTTTATCCATGCCGAAGGCGTTCCACACCGCCGGACGGAAGATCTTTTCCGCCGGGACGTTGTGCATGCAGACCGGAATCCGCAGCATCGACGCCAGGGTGATGAGGTCCGCGCCGATGTGCCCGTAGCTGAAGGCGCCGTGATTCGCGCCCCAGTTGGCCATGACGCTGTAGACGTCCTTGAAGGCGCCTTCGCCGGTGAGGTTCGGCACGAACCAGGTGGTCGGCCAGGTCGGGTCGGTGCGGTCGTTCAGCACCTTGTGAATCTTCTCGGGCAGCTCGGCGGTATAGCCTTCGGCGATCTGGAGGACGGGGCCGAGGCCCTTGACCATATTGATCCGGGTCAGCGTGATCGGCATCCCTTCGCGGGAGATGAAGTTGCTGGAGAAGCCGCCGCCGCGGAAGTAGCCGTTGTTCGCCGCGCGCCAGCTCACCGCGTCGCAGCAGGCCTTCGCCTCCTTCGCGGAGATTTCCCAGAAGGGCTTCATCACCGGCTTGCCCTTGGCGGACTGACGGCCGGTGGCGTCCATGGTGGTCGCGCCGGAGTTGATGAGGTGGATGAGGCCCGGAACCTTGAGGTCATAGCCGGTGACCCGTTTGACCGCCTCGGGGCTCCAGTAGGTGCGCACGTCGGAGAAGCCCTGCGCGGTGTTGGTGAGGAGGTGCCCCCAGAGCATGGCGAGGCCGTTCAAGCAGTCGTTCTCGGTGGCGAGGACAAAGGCTTCGCGGATGCCGTTCCAGTCGAAGGAGGAGTTCAGCACCGTCTCCATGAAGTCGCCGTTGGGGTAGAAGTCGGTCCACTGGCGCTGGCCCTGGAAGCCCGCCGCGATGGCGTTGTGCCCCTCGGCCTCTTCGCCGAAGCCCATTTCGCCGAGTTTCGGGTTGCCGACCATCAGGTCGCGGGCGATCATGGTCATCTTGACCACGAATTCCCACTCCTTTTCCTTGGCCTTGGCGGTGTGGCGGGCCTTGACGGGGTTGATGTCTTCGCCTTCCAGGCAGTTCTTCTTGACCCAGGTCATCGCCTTCTTGAATTCGGCGGGGTCGAAGATCCCCTCGGACATGCGGCGGATGAATTCGCTGCAATCGATCGATTCGCAGCGCATGTTGAAATAATCCTCAAACAGCTCGGTGTTGACGATCGAGCCGGCGATACCCATCGACACGCTGCCCATCGAGAGATAGGACTTGCCGCGCATCATGCCGACCGCCACCGCCGAACGGCCGAAGGCGAGAATCTTCTCGCGGACGTCTTCCGGGACCGTGGTGTCGGTCGAATCCTGAACGTTGCGCCCGTAGATGCCGAAAGCGGGCAGGCCCTTCTGGGCGTGGGCGGCCAGAACCGCCGCGAGGTAGACCGCGCCGGGGCGCTCGGTGCCGTTGAAGCCCCAGACCGCCTTCTGGGTCAGGGGGTCCATATCCATGGTTTCGGAGCCGTAGCACCAGCAGGGGGTGACGGTCAGGGTGGCGGTGACGTTCTCGCGGGCGAACTTCGCGGCGCAGGCGGCCGCCTCATTGACGCCGCCGATGGTGGTGTCGGCGATCACGCACTGGACGGGTTCGCCATTGGAGTAGCGCAGGGTGCCGAGGAGTTCGGCGGCGGCCTTCGCCATGTTCATGGTCTGGGTTTCGA
Source organism: Victivallaceae bacterium (assembly GCA_031547585.1). GTDB lineage: Bacteria > Verrucomicrobiota > Lentisphaeria > Victivallales > Victivallaceae > Victivallis. The sequence continues at coordinate 3,778 of JAVBRV010000245.1, read as the reverse complement.
GCGATTCGCGCACTCCTTTGCGACGACCGTCGATCGTGGGGCGGATTCCGATTTTCGGCAGCGTGGCGACCATGCTTCATCTCCTGGTTCAAAGGTTGAATGTAGGGAACAAGAAAAAGTGTATACGCTTATTGTAATCGCTTTGCCGCCGATTTCAAGTGCGGAAATACAAAAAAGCGTTTTTTTGGTGTTTCCCGCTTGCTTTTTCCGGCTTTTCCGCCACTGTATAGATATGACAGCGCGTTGGACCACCTGGGCCGCTTTTGCCGGAGTTTTTCTCTGGTTCGGCCTGTTTGCTTTTATCGGCCTCGACATCCACCACGACGGCATTATGCTGAAAACGGCGGCGGACATCGCGGACGGTCGCGTCCTTTTCCGTGAAACCTACTGCCATTACGGTATTCTGACGCCGTTCCTCCAGGGGCTGGCGGTGCGGATTTTCGGGGCCGAAGTGCTGGTGATCCGGCTGGGAACGGTACTCTTCTACGCCTTCAGCTTCCTCTGGCTCGCCCGGATCGGCAAGCTGCTCCTCGCCGAGCGTTTCCGCTGGATTCCCCTCGTTCTTTTCCTCGGTCTCCCCCCCTTCTACCTGGCGGATTTCCACCCCTGGAGTTCGGTTTACGCTCTCTTCTTCATGCTGCTCTCCGAAGAGCGCATCTTGCTCTATCTGAAAGAACGGAAGCGAAGCGACCTCGCCTGGGCGGGAGCCGCCGTCATGCTCGCCTTCGGCTTCCGCCAGCCTTGCGGGGTGGTCATGCTGATGGCCGGCGCCCTCACCCTCCTCTTCGCCCTCCGGGGCGTGAAGGACGCCCGCCGCGAATGGAGCGCTTACGGGGCCGGAGCCGGAGTTGTTCTCGTACCGTATATCCTGTATCTCACCGTCACCGGCAGCTGGAGCGATTACTTCCGGCAGACCCTCAGCGGCACCGCCGATTTTGCCTGGGAGCGCGGCGGCTCCGGCAACTGGGGGCGGATCGTCGAAACCATGTTCCCCATGGATACCACCTTCTGGATCTTCCCCCTCGCCGCGCTGGGGCTATGCCTCTATGCCATCCTCCGCGCCGACAAGGAGAAGGGGCCCGACCTCACGCTCCTCGCGGCGGCCTTTTTCGGCCTGGCCGCCTGGCACCAATTCTACCCGGTTCCCTGTATGCGGCATCTCTATTGGGCGTCGATCCCGATGTTTCCGGTATTCGCGTTGCTGCTGCAGCGGATTCTGATGAGCGGATGGAAATTCCGCCGGGCGGCGGTGGTTCTATTGGTGTTGATTCCGGCGGGCCACATCGGCTTCCGGGCGGCGGCAATGGCCATGCGCCTCGCCTATGTACCGGAAGAGCGGCGGCAAATCGAACTCCCCGGCGTTCGCGGGCTCCTCCTCTTCAACAGTCAGGCCGATCATCTGGAGAAGGTGAAAGAGGCCATTGCGGCGGTTCCGGCGGAATTCCGCGCCCGCCCCTGGCTGAACCTCACTCCGGACGCTCTCTACGGCGTCTTCTTCCCGAACCGCGAAAACCTCCACCCTCTCTTCATCAACGGCGGCCGGAGCGTCTACCCCGACTTCCCCGAAACCGTCGCCCGGCTGGCCCTCGAACGACAACCGGTCATCTTCTCGCCCTACCCCGCGCCGCTGCCGGGGTGGCGAACCTTCGCGGCGATTCCGCCCGCCCGGAGCGAAGACCCCGTGCTCTACCTCGCGCTGCCGCCGGAGGCAGTGGGCGGGGTCAACCGGAATTCCCCCGGAGTCACTCCGTAAGTCTCTTTGAACACCCGGCAGAAATAGCTGGCGTCATCGAAGCCGCACTCCCCCGCGATGGTCTTGATATTCCCTTCGCCGCTTTGGAGGAGGCGCACCGCCAACCGCATCTTCAGCTTCGACACAAACTCATGGGGCGAAACTCCTTCGACCAGTTTAAAGCGGCGCGAAAAGTGCGAACGGCTGCACCCGGCCACATCCGCCAGTTCCTCGACCGTGACCGGACGCGACAGGTTGGCGAGGCAGTAGTCGTGAATCTGCCGCAGCCAGGGCTCATTGCCGGTTTCGCCGGTGCGTTCCGATTCGGCAAGGAGGCTGGTAATGAAGCGGTAGGCGGCGACGCTGGCTTCGTAGCGGTCCGGCGGACGGTTGCCGTGGAACATCCGCAGCACCTCCCAGGCGGCGCCGACGGCGGGCGAATCGGGGGCGTGTTCGAAGAGGATGCCGCGCCGCCGTCGGAGTTCGGCGGCGAGCCGCACCAGCTCCGAGCCGTTGACGCTGACATAGAGGAACTCCCAATACGCCGATTCGCGGGGGAGGTAGTAGCAGTGGTTTTCGGGGACGACGATGAACATCGCCGTCCCCGGCGGAACCGGATGCTCGACGCCGTTGAAGCGCAGCCGGCCCAGCCCCGAAAGCGTGTACTGCCAGATCACCATCTCCCGCGGACCGCGTTTCGTCCCATCCCAGAGGTAGCCGTGGTTCTCGGTCAGCTGGTGGCCGCAGTTAATCAGCATGGAGTGAAGCCGGACGGTCCGATCCGAGAAAATCGGCTGGTACGATTCGAAACGTTGCGTATCCATGTAAAAAAACTCCATTTTTTTTATATTTTAAAGGAATATATCTCTTTGCAAGCATAATTTCAAATCTGCAAAAGCACAAAAGTACCATAGATATCATGTTTCTCATATTTACAAACCGCCGCCGGCGGGGTATATTGAGTGCTGTTCGCAACAACTTCATTCTCAAAAAAAGGATACGATCATGGCGAAAATCACTTTCATGGGCGCGGGCAGCACGGTCTTTGCCCGGAACGTTCTCGGCGACTGCATGTGCCGCGAGGCGCTGAAGGACTCCCATTTCGCGCTCTACGACATCGACGGCGACCGGCTGAAGGAATCCGAACTGGTTCTCCGCACCCTGAACAATAACATCAACAACAACCGCGCCACCATCACCACCCACCTCGGCGTGCGGGCCCGCAAGGCGGCCCTCCGCGACGCGAACTTCGTGGTCAACGCGATCCAGGTCGGCGGCTACGAGCCCTCGACGGTGATCGACTTCGACATTCCCAAGCGTTTCGGCCTGCGCCAGACCATCGCCGACACGCTGGGCATCGGCGGCATCTTCCGCGCGCTGCGGACGATTCCGGTGATGCTCGACTTCGCCCATGACATCGAAGAAGTCGCCCCCGAAGCGTGGTTCCTCAACTACACCAACCCGATGGCGATGCTGACGGGCGCGATGCTGCGCGGCTCCGGCGTGAAGACCGTGGGCCTCTGCCACTCCGTCCAGGTGTGCGCCAAGACCCTGTTCGAAACGCTCAAGATGGAGTGGAACGAAGAGCGCGAAAAGAACGTCCGCGCCTACATCGCCGGCATCAACCACATGTCCTGGCTGCTGAAGATCGAAGAGAACGGCAAAGACCTCTACCCCGAGATCAAGAAGCTGGCCGACAAGAAGATCAAAGAGTGGCGCAAAGCCGAGAAGCTCGAAGACAAGTCCGGCAACATGGTCCGTATCGAGATGATGCGCCGCTTCGGCTGCTACGTCACCGAGTCGAGCGAGCACAACGCCGAATACCTCCCCTACTTCATCAAGCACAAGTATCCGGAACTGATCGCCGAGTGGAACATCCCCCTCGACGAATATCCCCGCCGCTGTGTGAACCAGATCGCCAGCTGGAAGAAGCAGTACCAGGAGCTGTCGAACGATCCCAAGCTGACCCATACCCTCAGCCATGAGTACGGCTCGGGCATCATGGAGGCGATCCTCACCAACAAACCGATGGAGATCGGCGGCAAC
>JAVBRV010000289.1:0-11749 GCA_031547585.1 Victivallaceae bacterium | reverse complement strand
GATGTTTCTTGAACCCGGGACCTACCAGTACAAGTTCGTCGTCGACGGCGAATGGCGCCTCGACGAGCGCAACCCCAACTTCTCCGGCAATGAATTCGGCACGCTGAACAGTGTGCTGGTTCTCGACGAGAAGTGATCCGGCTGTCTCCGGCGGTCCGCAGCACGCGGCCGCCGGAGCATTTTTCTCAACCCCCAACCTGTTTCCGAGTGACTTCAATTTCAGAGACCGAAAAGAAAACTACCCATGGAATACCAACTCTACAACGTCGCCCCCCGTCTGCCGGATGAACTCAAATTCCTCGACACCCTCTCGAACAACATCTGGTGGTGCTGGCACCCGCATGCGATCGACCTCTTCGTGCGCATCAACCCCAACCTCTGGCGGCAGCTCCGCGGCAACACCAAAGAGTTTCTGCGCCAGGTTCCCGAATCGCGCCTCCTGGAGCTGGCCAAAGACAGCAGCTACCTGCGTCAGCTCGGCGCCATCGAAACCGAATTCAACCGTCAGATCGTCCGCGAAAATACGAAGAAGAAACCGGCCATCGCCTACTTCTCGCTGGAATACGGCATCCATGAGAGCATTCCGATCTTCTCGGGCGGCCTCGGCGTCCTCGCCGGCGACCACCTGAAGGCCGCCGCCGACCTCGACCTGCCGCTGGTGGCCGTCGGCCTCCTCTACCGCCAGGGCTACTTCCGCCAGGTGCTCGACCGCAACGGCTGGCAGACCGAACACTACCCGGTCAACGAAATCCACAACCTGCCCCTGGTCCGCGCCTGCGGCGCCGACGGGAAACCGATCACCATCAGCATCCCCCTCGTCAACCGCGAACTCTTCGCGGCGGTCTGGGTGCTGCCGGTGGGCAGCGTCCCCCTCATCCTCCTCGACACCGAGCTGCCCCAGAACTCGCCCGAACTGCGCGAAATCACCTGGCGGCTCTACGGCGGCGACAAGCGCATGCGGCTCCACCAGGAGCTGCTGCTCGGCATCGGCGGCTTCAAAGCCCTGGTCGCCATGGGCTACGACATCAAGGTCTGCCATATGAATGAAGGCCACGCGGGCTTCCTGTCGCTGGCCCGCATCGCCCACCTGGTGAACGACGCCGGCTACGCCCCGGACGTCGCCCTCGAAGTGGTCTGGCGCACCAACGTCTTCACCACCCATACGCCGGTTCCGGCGGGCAACGAGGTGTTCGACATCAACTTGATCCGCCCCTACGTCGAACCCTTCGCCCGCGAAGCGAAGCTGGATGTCGACCGGGTGATCCGCTGGGGCGTTCCGATCAACGAACGCGACCACGCCAGCGAAATGTCGATGACCGTCTTCGGCCTGCGGCTCGCGGCCTACAGCAACGGCGTCAGCAAGCTGCACGGCGAAGTGGCCCGTCAGATGTGGAAGCACCTCTGGCCCGAGCGTTCGCTCTCGGAAATTCCGATCGGGCACATCACCAACGGCGTCCACATTCCCTCCTGGACCTCGCACCGCCTGAGCAGCCTCTACGAGCGCTATCTCTCCCCCAAATGGGCCCAGAACCCGCCGATGGCGCAGCTGGTCGAAGACATCCGCAACGTGCCCGACGAAGAGCTCTGGATGTGCCATGAGCTCTGCCGCCAGTCGCTGGTGCGCCGCGCCCGCCGGGTGCAGCAGAATGACTTCCGCTACCTGGCCGCTTCCGAGCCGGCCGGCAAGAACAAGACCCGTTCGAGCGTCCTCGAGCCCGATGCCCTGACCATCGGCTTCGCCCGCCGCTTCGCCACCTACAAGCGCGGAACGCTGCTTCTGCGTTACCCCGAGCGGCTGCTGAAGCTGCTGCGCGATCAGAACCGCCGGGTTCAGTTCATCTTCGCCGGCAAGGCGCACCCGGCCGACGAAGAGGGCAAGAAGCTGATTCAGCAGCTGATCCAGTTCGCCCAGCGCGAAAAGGTTCAGGACCGGCTCCTCTTCCTCGAAAACTACGACATCGGCATGGCCCGCGCCCTGGTGAGCGGCGTCGACGTCTGGCTCAACACCCCGCGCCGTCCCCAGGAGGCCAGCGGCACCTCGGGCATGAAGGCCGCCATCAACGGCGTCATCAACTGCAGCATCCTGGACGGCTGGTGGGCCGAGGCCTACAACGGCCGCAACGGCTGGGCCATCGAGGACAACGACTACTACACCGAGGATGAAGACCGCGACAACTACGAAGCGCAGCAGCTCTTCAACCTGCTGGAAAACGAGATCATCCCCTGCTTCTACGAGCGCGGCGGCAACGATCTGCCCACCCGCTGGATCGAGCGGATGAAGGAGTCGATCATCACCGGTCTCGGCGTCTTCTCCAGCACCCGGATGGTTCAGGATTACAACCGCGACTTCTACCACCCGGCCTCCGAGGAGTACCGCAAGCTGACCGAAGAGAGCGCCGCCGCGGCCCGGAAACTGGTTGAAGACAAGCTGCGCTGCAACGAGCACTTCAACGGACGCCTCCGCATCGAGGAGCCGAAGGTCGACGGACTTCATGAGAACATGCATACCGGCGACAAGTTCCGGGTCCACACCCGGGTCTACCTCGACGGACTCGCCCCCGAGCATATCGAGGTCGAAGCCTACTACGGCACCGTCAACGTCCACAACGAAATCGTCGACGGCACGGTGGCGAAGCTGAAGATCGAGCAGGAGTTCGGCGACGGCTACTACATGTACGCCGGCGAAATTCTCTGCGAGTCCTCCGGCCGCTTCGGCCTGACCACGCGAATCAAAGCCGCCGGAACGGATTGGGATCGGTCCGTCCCCGGTTTCATGTGCTGGCCGAAATAAGAGGGGGGGTGCCATCATGAAAAAACGCGAAAAAAGCAAGCCGAGAATCCTGGTGGTGACTCCCGAAATCACCTACCTCCCGGAAGGCATGGGGAACATGAGCAACATGCTCCGTGCCAAGGCGGGGGGTCTCGCCGACGTTTCGGCGTCGCTGGTCGGGGCGTTGTTCCGGCAGGGTGCGGACGTGCATGTCGCACTGCCGCATTACCGGCGGATGTTCCATGTCGACGTGGGCAAGCTCATCAGCGATGAGCTGCGCGTTTACATGAACCACCTCCACAACAGCCGGATTCACCTGGCGGAAGACCGTATCTTCTACTACCGCGACGCCGTCTACAGCAACTATTCGGACGACAGCTTCCGGCAGGCCATGGCCTTCCAGCGGGAAGTCATCAACAACATCATCCCCTACGTCAAGCCGGACCTCATCCACTGCAACGACTGGATGACCGGCCTGATTCCGGCGGCGGCGCGGCGGATGGGCATTCCCTGCCTCTTCACCGTCCACAACATCCACACTCAGAAGGCGACGCTCGAAGCGGTCGAAGACCGCGGCATCGACGCCGCCCCCTTCTGGCAGAACCTCTATTTCGAGCGCCCCCCCTTCAACTATGAGGAGAGCCGTTCGACCAATCCGGTGGATATGCTCGCCACCGGCATCTTCTCGGCGCACTTCATCAACACGGTGAGCCCGACCTTTTTGAAAGAGGTGGTCGACGGGCATCACGCCTTCGTCCCCCCGGCGATCCGGGGCGAGATGGCGGGCAAGTACCGCGCCGGCTGCGCGGTCGGCATCCTGAACTCGCCGGATGAAGACAACAATCCCGAAATCGACCCGTTCCTCGAAGTGAAGTTCACCGCCGAGACCCACGCCCAGGCGAAGAAGGTCAACAAGATCGCCTTCCAGGCGCGCACCGGCCTCAAGGTCGACCAGAATGCGCCGCTCTTTTTCTGGCCCTCGCGGCTGGACCCGGTGCAGAAGGGTTGCTCGCTGCTCTCCGACATCCTCTACAAGATGGTCAACAAGTACTGGAAGGAGGAGCTTCAGATCGCCATCGTCGCCAACGGCAGCTATCAGAAGGTCTTCCGCGACATCGTCGCCTTCCACGACCTCTACGAACGGGTGACGGTGTGCGAGTTCGACGAAGGGCTGTCGCGCCTCGGTTACGCGGCGTCGGACTTCGTCCTGATGCCCTCCTTGTTCGAGCCCTGCGGCCTGCCGCAGATGGTCTGCCAGTACTACGGCAGCCTGCCGGTCGTTCACGACACCGGCGGTCTCCACGACACGGTCGAACCGCTCGATTTCATCACCAACACCGGCGACGGCTTCCTGTTCAAGAACTACGACACCGGCGGGCTCAAGTGGGCGATGGATGAAGCGATGAAGTTCTACCGGCGTCCGGAGCACGATCGGATTCCGGTGATTTCACGGGTGATGCGCGACGCCAAGCGGCGCTTCAACCACGACGTCACCGCGTCGGCCTACATCTCGATCTATGAAGACATGCTCAAGCGTCCGTTGATGAATGAGTAATCGAATTCCCCGCCTCGCCAACGACCCCGTGCCGCTGGCGGCCGACTCCTGGCTGGCTCCCTACCGGGAGGCGCTGCGGAGTCGGGCGGAGCGCTTCGAGACGGCAGCAAAGAAGCTGACCGGCGGAACGCGGTCCCTCGCGGACTTCGCCTCCGGCCACGAGTATTACGGACTCCACTTCCGCGACGGGGAGTGGATTTTCCGTGAATGGGCGCCCAACGCCACGCGGCTTACCCTGGTCGGCGACTTCTGCGGCTGGGAACAGTTGCCGGAATTCCGCCTGAAAAAGCTGAAGAACGGCGACTGGGAGCTTCGCCTGCCCGGAGAGAAGCTCGCGCACGGCATGCACTACCTCCTCCACGTCGAATGGCCGGGGGGCGAAGGGAAGCGGATTCCCGCCTACGCCCGCTATGTGGTTCAGGACCCCGACAGCAAGCTCTTTTCGGCGCGGATCTGGCATCCGGCCGAACCGTACTCTTTCCGCCACCCCATTCCCCCGGCGCCCGTTGCGCCCCTCATTTACGAGGCCCACATCGGCATGGCCCAGGAGGAGGCAAAGGTCGGCGGCTTCCGCGAATTCCGCGAGAAGATCCTCCCCCGGGTCGCCCGCGGCGGCTACAACACGCTGCAATTGATGGCGGTGATGAGCCACCCCTATTACGGAAGCTTCGGCTATCATGTGGCCAATTTCTTCTCGATCTCCAGCCGCTTCGGCACGCCGGATGAGTTCCGGGAACTGGTGGATGCGGCCCACGCCGAAGGGCTGCGGGTCATCATCGACCTCGTCCACTCCCACGCCGTCAAAAACGAGGCCGAGGGGCTGGCGAAATTCGACGGAACCCGCCACGCCTACTTCCACGAAGGGGAGCGCGGGGAACACCCCGGCTGGGATTCACTGCTCTTCGACTATTCAAAGCCCCAGGTGCTTCACTTCCTCCTGTCGAACTGCCGCTTCTGGCTCGACGAATACCAGCTTGACGGCTTCCGTTTCGACGGCGTCACCAGTATGCTCTACCGCCACCACGGACTCGGGAAGTCCTTCAACGGCTACGGCGAATACTTCAGTTCCGATATCGACGAGGACGCGGTCACCTGCCTCGCTTTGGCCAACCGGGTAATCCACGAGCTTCGCCCCGACGCGCTCACCGTGGCGGAGGACGTCAGCGGCATGCCGGGGCTGGCTTCGCGCGACCCCGAGGGCGGCATCGGCTTCGACTGCCGCATGGCGATGGGGGTCACCGACATGTGGTTCAAGCTCTTCGACCTGCCGGACGAGAGCTGGAACATGTTCTACCTCTACAACGAACTCACCAACCGCCGCACCGATGAGCGCTCGATCAGCTATGTCGAGTGCCACGACCAGGCGATCGTCGGCGGACGCACCGCCTTCTTCCGCATGACCGGCTCGGCCCTCTATGACTCCATGCATGAGGAGGCGCGCCACCTGGCCATCGACCGGGCCGTCGCCATCCACAAATTGATCCGCCTCGCCACGCTGGCCACCGCTGGGCACGGCTACCTCAACTTCATGGGCAATGAATTCGGCCACCCGGAGTGGATCGACTTCCCGCGCGAAGGAAACAACTGGTCGATGCATCACGCGCGCCGCCAGTGGAGCCTCGCCGACAACCCGGATCTCAAGTTCCACTATCTCGCGGACTTCGACCGGGCGCTTCTCCACACCGTGGGGGGGCAGCCGGATTTCTACCGGACGCGCGTCCAGACTCTCCGCATCGACGATCAATGCAAACTGATCGCCTTTGAGCGCGACGGTATGCTCTTCTTCCTGAACTTCCACCCTTCGCAGGCCTATACGGATCATACCTTTGAGGTGCCGGCGGGTGAATACGAGACCCGGCTCGACACCGACGCCGCCGAATTCGGCGGCTTTGCCCTTCGCAAGCCCGGACAGCGCTACTTCACCCGGCCGACGCGGCAGGGGGCGACTCTCTCGCTCTACCTCCCGCCCCGCACCGGACTGGTCTTGCGAAAAATCTGAAAAGGCGATTTGATTTTCGCGAAACAGCCGCTATATTAATGGCTGGTTCGCGAATCACGCGTCCCCATCGTCTAGTGGCCTAGGACACCGGGTTCTCATCCCGGCAACAGGGGTTCGACTCCCCTTGGGGATGCCATTTTTTTTGTCTTTTTTTCCACCCGGAACGGCTTGGCGTCAACAAAAGTTTAACCTGTTGTGCCGACGGTCGGCCTCGCAGGTACGAGTACGGCCGGAGGCCGCACGGAGTGTCGGAGAGCGGGGCCCCCGGAAAGTGCACCCTTGTTTTTGCAAAGCAAAAAACCGAGCCCCGTGGGCGACTTGTCCTCCATAGCGCGAAGCGCGGCGGAGGAAGGTGGGGCACTTTTTGGGGATGAGGGGGTCTGGGGCAGGCTGCCCCGGAGAGAATCGTTTGATGGCCGATAAAGAGCGGCGATTTTTTCTTCGGAAAGGTTGAAAAAGGGGGGCTTTACCGGTATATTGGTAAGCGAGCCCATTTCAAAAGCCATTCCGGCGGCTTTCATCGCCCTCGTCAAGGCTGAAACCGGGAGCAATTTGATCGGTTACCCGTTGGGTAGCCGCTCAAATCTACCCGGTTCCATCCTTGACGATGCCGATAAAATCCACTCGAACTGACTTTGGCAATTGGCTCTAAGAATGCAAAGTAATGTGGCTTGGGATTTTTTTAGAAATGAAGTGTGGTTTCGACAGCGAGAAGTACCTGCAGGAGCAATCCCAGGCGATTCTGGAGCGGGCGGGTAAGTTCGACGACAAACTTTACCTGGAGTTCGGCGGCAAGCTGATCTGCGATTTCCACGCGGCCCGGGTTTTGCCGGGGTTCGACCCGAACGTCAAGATCCGCCTTCTGCAACGCCTTCGCGACAAGGTCGATATCATTATCTGCATCTACGCCGGGGACATCGAGCAGAAGAAGGTTCGTGCCGACTTCGGCCTGGCGTACGACATCGATACCATGCGCACCATCGACGACCTTCGCGACTGGAATCTGGAGGTCAAGGCGGTGGTGGTCACCCGTTACCAGGAGCAGCCCGCCGTCAAGGTGTTCATCGACAAACTGGCGCGCCGGGGCATCCGGGTGTACACGCACCACCCCATCGAGGGGTATCCCACTGATCTGGACAACATCGTCAGCCCGGAGGGGTACGGGGCCAACAGCTATATCCAGACCGATAAGCCGATTGTGGTGGTCACCGGTCCGGGGCCGAATTCCGGCAAGATGGCGACCTGCCTGTCGCAGGTGTACCATGAGCATCAGCGGGGGATCAAGGCGGGGTACGCTAAATTCGAGACCTTCCCGGTCTGGAACCTCCCTCTCATGCACCCGGTGAACCTCGCGTACGAGGCGGCCACCGCCGATCTCGCCGACGTCAACATGGTCGACCCCTTCCACCTCGAAGCCACCGGCGAAACCGCGGTCAACTACAATCGCGACGTGGAGATTTTCCCGGTGGTCAAGCGCATCTGCCAGCGCATCATGCCACCCGAACAGCTGTACCGCTCGCCCACCGACATGGGGGTCAACCGGGTCGGTTTTGCCGTTTTCGACGACGAAGCGGTGCGGCAGGCGGCGATTCAGGAGATTATCCGGCGCTACTACCGCTACCTCTGCGACTACGCTACGGGGTCGGGGCGCAAGGAGGCCGCCGACCGGGTGAAGCTCTTGATGGACGACCTCGGCGTCTCCGAGCTCGACCGCAAGGTGGTCGCTCCGGCCCGCGAGGCCGCCCGGCAGGCCGAAGAGAAGAAGCAGGGCTGCGACCACGCCTACTGCGGGGCCGCGCTTGAACTCCCCAATGGCGTCATCGTCACCGGCAAGAACTCCAATCTGCTTCACGCCGCGTCGAGCTGCGTGTTGAACGCGGTGAAAATTCTCGCCCGGCTGCCCGACGACCTCATGCTGATCTCCCCCGAGGTCATCAACGCCCTCGGCATGTTGAAGAAGGACGTCTTCAAAAGCAAGGGGATCAGCCTCGATCTGGCGGAAACGCTGATTGTGCTCAGCGTCTCGGTGCCGTCGAATCCGGCGGCGCGCCTCGCCATGCAGAAGCTGCCCGAATTGGCCGGCTGCGAAATGCACATCAGCCACATGGCCACCTCCGGCGACGAATCCGGGCTCCGCAAGCTCGGCATTCACCTGACCAGCGAACCGCGCTTCGTCAGCCGCAACCTGTTTATGGAATAAGTGTTTTTAGTATAAAAGAAACGGTTTCAAAGAAAGCAAACGAATTTTATGGAAACGCTCAGCCGCAAACTTCTCCCCTCGCTCAACAATTCGGTGCTGGAAGTCGGCCCGCTCAAGTCCTATCCGGTGAAGGTCATGCAGTTCGGCGAAGGGAACTTCCTCCGCGCTTTCATCGACTGGATGATCGACAAGGCCAACGAGGCGGGGAAGTTCAACGGCATGGTTCAGCTGGTCCAGCCGCTGCCGCAGGGCACCTCCGCCATGATCAACCGCCAGGATGGGCTCTACACCCTCGTCCTCCGCGGCATGGAGAACGGCAAGGCGGTCGAAGACTGCCGCGTCATCACGTCGGTGGCGGGCTGCCTCGAAGCCGAGAAGGAGTGGGGGGCGCTGGTGAAGTGCGCGGTTTCCCCCGATCTCGACCTCGTGTTCAGCAACACCACCGAAGCGGGCATCGAGTACAAGCCCGAAGCGCACACGCCGGGCAAGGCGCAGGGGACCTTCCCCGCCAAGCTGGCGAACCTGCTTTTCGAGCGCTTCCGGGCGGGCGGCAAGGGGCTCCTCGTGGTTCCCTGCGAACTGATTGAGAAGAACGGCGCCAACCTCCGCGAGTGCGTCCTCAAATACGCGGCCGATTGGAAGCTGGGCGCCGGTTTCGAAGCCTGGGTCAAGAGCGACTGCGCCTTCCTCAACACCCTGGTGGACCGCATTGTCGCGGGGTATCCGCGCGCCGAGGCCGAGAGCTACTGGAACCGTTTCGGCTTCCGCGACGACCTGCTCGACTGCGGCGAGATCTTCCACCTCTTCGTGGTCGAGGGCGACGAGAAGCACCGCGCCCGGATGCCCTTCGCCGAGGCCGGGCTCCATGTGGTCTGGACCGACGACCTCACCGCTTACCGCAGCCGCAAGGTCCGCTTCCTCAACGGCGGCCACACGTCAAGCGTGCTGGCGGCCTACCTCGCCGGTTTCGATTTCGTCGACAAGATGACCGACGACGCGCTCTTCGGCAACTACCTCCGCACCGCGCTTTTGAAGGAGGTCTTCGTCACCGTCGACCTGCCCGACGACGAGAAGCGCGCCTTCGCCCTTTCGATCATCGACCGCTTCCTCAACCCCTTCGCCAACCACCAGCTGATTTCGATTTCGCTCAACTCGATTTCGAAGTGGCAGGTCCGGGTGCTGCCTTCGCTCTTGGACTACACCGCGATGAAGAAGGAGCTGCCGAAGGTGCTGGCCTTCTCGTTCGCCGCGCTGCTGGCCTTCTACCGCGGCAAAAAGAACGCCGACGGAACCTGGCAGGGAACCCGCGAAAAAGGTGCCTACCCGATCAGCGACGACGCCGACAAGATCGCCTGCCTCAATGAAGAGTTCGCCCGTTTGGCGGTCGACAAGGACTACGCTGGCTTCGTCCGCAAGGTGATGGCGCGCACCGACTTCTGGGGGCAGGACCTCAATGCCGTCCCCGGGTTCACCGAGCGCGTCGCCCGCGACCTCGCTTCCATCGACCGTCTCGGCATGAGCGCGGCGGTGAAGCAGCTCTTGGGGGAATAACATCATGGCGGAAGCTCCCCGTTACCTCAAAATCGGGCGCACCGACAATGTCGCGGTGGCGCTGACCGACCTCCCCAAAGGGGAAAAGTGCGGCGACACCCTCCTCGCGGAGCCGATCGGGCGCGGCCACAAGTTCGCGCTGACGGCGATCCGCGCCGGAGAACCGGTGTTGAAATACGACATGCCGATCGGCAACGCCACGCGCGACATCGCCGCCGGTGAATTCGTCCACACGCATAATCTGAAGACCCGGCTGTCGGGCGAGCTTGAATACAGCTACGCGCCGATCAAGCCGGCTCCGGTTGATGCTTCGCGTAAAGCAGCGACTTTCAAGGGATTCCGCCGTGCCGACGGGACGGTGGGCGTCCGCAACGACCTCTGGATCATTCCGACGGTGGGCTGCGTCAACAAGCTGGCGGAGAATCTGGCGCGCGACTTCGGGGCGCAGCTCCCCGCCGGCGGCAGCGTCAAAAAGGTGCTGGCTTTCCCGCATCCCTACGGCTGTTCGCAGCTCGGCGAGGATCACGAGACGACGGCGAAGATTCTGGAAGACCTCGTCCGCCACCCCAACGCGGGCGGCGTACTGGTGGTGGCCCTCGGCTGCGAGAACAATACTTTGGAGAGCTTTAGCGAACGGCTGAAAGACGCCGACCAGAGCCGGATCCGCTACCTGAAAGCGCAGGACGACGGCTGCGAATACGACCAGGCCATGGCCCTTTTGGGCGAACTCCTGGCGCACGCTTCGACGTTCACCCGCGAGGATATTCCGGTGTCGGAATTGAAGGTTGGGCTGAAGTGCGGCGGTTCGGACGGGCTCTCGGGAATCACCGCGAATCCCCTGATCGGCCGTTTCTCGGATCTTCTGACGGGGGCGGGCGGCACTTCGGTGCTGACGGAGGTCCCGGAGATGTTCGGGGCGGAGACGCTGCTGATGAACCGCGCCGACGACCGCGACGTTTTCGACCGGACGGTGGCGATGGTCAATGATTTCAAGGGCTACTTTCTGCGCCACAACCAGGTAGTGTACGAGAATCCTTCGCCCGGCAACAAGGCGGGCGGGATTTCGACGTTGGAAGAAAAATCGCTGGGCTGCACCCAGAAGGGCGGAACGGGCCAGGTGGTGGATGTGCTGTTGTACGGCGACCGCTTGAAGAAAGCGGGGCTCAACCTGCTTTCCGGACCCGGGAACGACCTCGTCGCGACGACGGTTCTGGCGGCGGCGGGTGCGCACCTGGTGCTGTTCAGCACGGGTCGCGGAACGCCGTATGGCGGACCGGTGCCGACGGTGAAGATCGCCACCAACCACGAGCTGGCCGAGCGCAAACCGAACTGGATCGACTTCGACGCAGGCGTCCTGGTGAAGGGCGGAGCGACGCTGGAAGAACTGGGCGGCGAATTATTTGATTATGTGCTGAAGCTGGCTTCCGGCGAGGTCGAGGCCAACAACGAGCGCTACGGATACCAGGAGATCGCGGTCTTCAAAGACGGCGTGACCCTCTAAAAAAATAGACCGCGAAGCGGTCGTGCGCACCCGGCTGAGCCGGGACTAGAGTTCAGCGCGTGGGCCGAACATCGGCTTCGAGGTACGGTGCTGCTCGCTGGCGGCGTGTACCAAATAACATCGCGTGCCGATTTCCCCGGCCCACCGCGTGGTTAGCCTAAGTAAGCGCGGCA
>JAVBRV010000374.1:0-5208 GCA_031547585.1 Victivallaceae bacterium | reverse complement strand
AGGGTTCGCCTGAGGATGAACCGGATCACGGCTTCTTCTCCCCTTCCGCGGCCAGGCGCTGCCGGGCGGCCTGCAGATTCTTCTCGGTTTCGGGGTTGCCGGGTTTGATGCGGTCGGCGGCTTCGAATTCCCGGACGGCGGCGGCGTAATCGCGCTCGATCATCGCCGCCACGCCCCGGTAATAGTGCTGGTAGAAGGGGAATCCTATGCCGCGATGTCCGGCAAGTTCACGGTAACGGCGACCGGCGGTTTCGGCGTCTCCGCGGCGGAGAGCGATCTCCGCCAGGGCGAGATAAGCCTGCTGAACCGCTTCGGCCGAAACGTTATGCAGATTCCGGCCATAGGGGGAGTCGACGGCGGCGGAGAGGAGTTTCTCCGCCTCGGGTTGGTTGCGCATGTAGGCGGCGAGACCGTGGATCAGATCGCGGAAGACGGCGAGCTGGCGGGTCTGGTGGAACTCTTCGAGTTTGCCGACCCCGGCGCGGTCGATGACTTCGACGGCGCGGTCAATCTCGCCCCCCCGCAATTCGAGCCAGGCGAAAGCTCCGGCGGCCAGGAAGCTCGGACGCGGCGTATCGCAGGCGGCGGCGAGAAGAGTGCGGCTGTTTTTCCAAAAGGTCTGATAGTGAAGCATATAGAGCGCAAGATACCCGGCGTAGAGCAAGAGGAGCATGGTGAGCATTCCCCCCCTGATCGCCCGCTGCCTCTCTATGAGCAACGCCGCCGGGATGGTCAGAAAAACGCCCGCCAGCAGGCTGTACCGGTCGGCGAAATCGGCATTGCTGAAAGGTACGATGCCGGAGAAGGGAAGCAGCATGCCGCCGAAGATCAGGAGGAAAGGCAGCAGCTCGCAGCGAAACCACGCGGGCCGCCGCCAGGCGTAAAAGAGGATTCCGGCGAGCGCCGCCGCCGCGACCGCTCCCGGCAGCAGCAGCTCCCCGGGGCCGGAGTAACAGGGGTAGAGGGGTGACAGATCGAGGGGCAGCAGCGCCTTCCCGGCGAAGAGGAGGTAATTGCGCAGCATCATCGCCAGTGTGACCGGGAGGTTGGCGATCCTCTCCACGCTCCCCGTCACCAGGTGCGAAGAGAAGAGATAGAAGAGCGCCGAGGCCAGCCAGCAGGGCCAGAGGCGAAGCAGCCCCCGGAAGTCCCAGCGCCGGGCGCGGTAGACTTCGAGCAGGAACATCACCGCCGGAAGCGCCGCCAGCGTGGGTTTGCAGAAGAGGGAGAGGGTGAAGAGGGTGAAGGTTCCGGCCCCGAACCACTTTCCCCGGTTCCGGAGCCGGATGAAGCCGGTCAGCGTAGCGAAGAAGAAGAAGGCGCTGACCACGTCTTTGCGTTCGGCGATCCACACCACCGACTCCACCCGCTGCGGATGGATGGCGTAGATGAGCGCGACCCAGAAAGCCGTTCCCCAGCGGAGCCCGAGCGCGCGGAGAAGCTGCCAGAGACAGGCGATTCCGGCCAGGTGCCAGAGAATATTCCCCAGGTGATAGACCCAGGGGGAGTAGCCGGCGATGGCGTAATCGACGAGATAGGTGAGCTGGGGCAGGGGCGTCCAGAGCCCGGCGACCGGGTCTCGGAGGAGGCCGAGCAATTGCTCCGGGGAGAAGCCCAGATTGGGGTTGATGAAGACATAATGCCCGTCGTCGAGGGCGGCGATGGGTTCATACCCGAGCGTGCCGATAAAGAGGAGCAAGGTAAAAGCCAGGATCGGCCAGGGAGAGCGGCGGAGCAGAAAAACCTGAAGCTTCCGCCCCGGTCTCCGCAGATTGCCGCCGGAGGAGTTATTTGTCATCTTTCACGATCGGAATGTGAAGAACCGAAGAGGCGTTCTCCATGCTGCCCAGGTTCTCGACGTTTTCGTAGCCGAGCTCTTCGAGGACGCTGCGGGCGACTTCGGAGCGCTGCCCGCTCAGGCAGTAGAGCTTGATCGCCGTCGTTTTATCGGGAACCTGCTCTTCGATCACGCTGGAGAGGGTGCCGTACTCGATGAGCAGCGTCCCTTTCAGGTGGCCTTCGGCATATTCTTCGGGTGAACGGTTGTCGATCACCACCAGCTTGGAGGCGCAACCGGCAAACAACAAGAGAAGAAAGAGGGCCGCGACTCCCGGCAACAGACGTTTCAGCATATTCATCTCCGCGCTGACAGCATAATTTTGTTATTCCTTTTCCAGAAATATAACACACTTCGCGTAAAAAAACAATCCCCGGCCCGTCAAAACTTGAAAAAGCCCGAAACCTGTGGCATTGTATACAAATGGAGAATCATTATCATGAATCAAGCACTACTGGAACAACGCATCCGGCAGGCTCGGGGGCAGGTTCCGGCGGATCTGGTCATCAAGCAGGTCCAATACCTTTCGATCTTCACCGGTGAACTTCTCAAGGGGGACATCGCCGTTTGCGGGGATACCATCGTCGGCGTGGGGGAGTCCTACCGGGGCAAAACGGAAATCGACGGCCGCGGCCTGACCGCCGTCCCCGGTTTCATCGACGCCCACCTCCATATCGAATCGGGCATGCTGCTGCCGTACGAATTCGAACGCGAAGTGCTGCCGCTCGGGACCACCACCGCCATCTGCGATCCGCATGAAATGTCCAACGTCTGCGGCTCCGAGGCGATCCGCTACTTCCAGAAATGCGCCGAGGGAATGCTGCTCGATCTGCGGGTTCAGCTCAGCTCCTGCGTACCGGCCTCGCCGATGGAAACCTCGGGCGCCCGGCTCGAAGCGGGCGACCTCCTGCCCCTCCGCGGCCACCCCTCCAATTCGGGACTCGCCGAAATGATGAACTACCCCGGCGTCGTCGAATGCGTCCCGGAGGTACTGGAGAAACTCGCCGCCTTCGCCGGCGGCAATCTCGACGGCCACGCCCCGCTGCTCGGCGGGCGCGACCTCAACGCCTATCTCTCCGCCGGCGTCAACAACGACCATGAATGCACCTCGCCGGAAGAAGCCCGCGAAAAACTCCGCAAAGGGATGCGCATCTTCATCCGCGAAGGCAGCGCCAGCCGCGATCTGT
Organism: Victivallaceae bacterium; assembly: GCA_031547585.1. Lineage (GTDB taxonomy): Bacteria > Verrucomicrobiota > Lentisphaeria > Victivallales > Victivallaceae > Victivallis. Next base: position 2,184 of record JAVBRV010000374.1, on the reverse strand, counting down.
CGCGCCTCCTGCCCATAATCGCCCCGGAAACCGCCCCCTATCTCGCTTTCTGTACCGACGACCGCAGTCCCCTCGAAATCGCGGCCGAAGGGCATATCGACCACCTGATCCGGACGGCGATCAAAGGGGGCGTCCCCCCGGCGCTGGCCTACCGCATCGCCTCGCGTTCGGCCGCTGAAGCCTTCGGGCTCCTCGACCGGGGCCTTATCGCCCCCGGCTGCCGCGCCGACCTGGTGCTGCTCGAGGACTACCGCGAATGCCGGGTCGCCCGGGTGCTGAAAAACGGCGAAACCGTGACGCCGCTGCTCCTCGCTTTGCGTCCGCCGCCCCCATCGGTGGATTTCGCCCGCCATTCCGTGCGCTGCAAAGCCATCACGCCCGAAATGCTGGCGGTTCACGCCGCCAACGAAGCCACCGACGTCATCGGCATCGACAGCGATACGCCGGTCACGCTGAACCTGGTCTGCAGCCTGCCCATCCGGAACGGCGTCAAACAGCCGCTCCCTGAAAAGGACATCCTGAAGGTGGTCGTCTTCGAACGCCACGGCGTCAACGGCAATATCGCTCACGCCTTCATCGAAGGCTTCAACCTGAAGTCGGGCGCCATGGCCTCTTCGGTCGGCCACGACAGCCACAATCTCTGCGCGGTCGGCGTAAACGACGAAGACATCGCCCTCGCCCTCAATACCCTGATCGCCTGCGGCGGCGGGCAGTGCGTGACCGACGGCGGCCAGGTGGCGGCCCTCCTTGAACTGCCGATCGCCGGCCTGCTTTCGGAGCTGCCGCACGAAGAGCTCGAGGAACAGCTGCTGAAGCTCCGCCACGAAGTGCGCGGCCGCGGCTGCCAGCTCGAAGATCCTTTTCAACAGCTCTCCTTCCTGACGCTGTCGGTGATTCCGCACCTGAAGCTGACCGACCGGGGGCTGGTGGATGTCGACAATTTTCAACTGATCCCGGAGTAGCAATTGGAACAAGCGGATTTCTTTTCACCGAACGGACTCGCCGAACATTACCTCGCCATGACCGCCCGCCCCGGCGGAAATTTCCAGCGCCAGGCCGAAGAACTCCTGGAACGCCTGACCGCGGCCGCCGCGGGGAAGCGCTTCCTCCAACTCCGCTTCCACCTGAGCGACGTGGTCAACCAGGCCCCCCTCTTACGCGAACTCTGCCGCTCGTTTGACGTCCCCCTGTCGCTGGTCGGCCAACCGCCGGTGAACAGCGCAAAGCTGGCCCTCGACGCCTGGCTGGTCTCCCCCTCCCCCGCAATCGGCGTCCGCGAAGGCTGCCTCCGGGCGGAACTGAAAAACTACCGCCTTCTCCTCTTCCAGCGCGAAACCCTCGCCGCCCACGGCAGCGGTCCGCAAACCGACGAAGAGTTCCGCCACGCCGAACAACTCCTCGCCGCCGAAGGAGGCTCCGTCGAAGCCAACCTCCAGCGCACCTGGATCTACTGCCGCGACATCGACAACAACTACGCCGGTTTGGTCGCCGCCCGCCGCGAACTCTTTCACCAATACGGACTCACCCAAAACACCCACTACATCGCCAGTACCGGCATCGAAGGCATGTGCGACCCCTTCGACCGCCTGGTCCGCATGGATTCCCTCGCCCTCTTCGGCCACCGCCCCGAACAAATCGAATACCTCACCGCCCCGGAACACCTGTCGCCCACCCACGTCTACGGCGTCACCTTCGAACGCGGCACCCGCATCGTCTACGGCGACCGCTCCGCCTACTATATCTCCGGCACCGCCAGCATCGATAAAGAAGGCAAAATCGTCCACCCCGGCGACGTCGCCCGCCAAACCGAACGCATGCTCGAAAACGTCGAAGCCCTCCTCAACAGCCGCCAGGGGCAGCTCGCCGACCTCAAACAAGCCGTCGTCTACCTCCGCGACCCCGCCGACCACGACGAAGTCGAAACCATCCTCACCCGCCGCCTTCCCGCCAACTGCGCCCGCATCATGGTCCGCGGAGCCGTCTGCCGCCCCGGCTGGCTGGTCGAACTCGACGGCGTCGCCGTCAACTCCACCTCCCACCCCTCCTTCGCCCCCTTTGCATAATATGTCGCGGGAGTCGGGGGGGGGGGGGGGGGGGGGGGGGTGGGGGGGGGGGGTGGTTTGGGATGGGAGGAGGGGGCAGAACAACGCACACAGACCAGGCAAGAAGAACCAGCAGGACGGG
>JAVBRV010000293.1:0-11108 GCA_031547585.1 Victivallaceae bacterium | reverse complement strand
CGTCGCGGTGCTGCCGAAGCGGAGCCACCACACCAACTGCCAGTCGGTCGAACAGCCCCTGCCCCTGACGATTTCCCCCGGAACCGGCCTCAAAATCGATAAGGATCAAAAACCGGGGCCGAGGTGCAGCCGGGGGCTTTTGCCGAGAAAGGGCTGCTGCTCGACGCGGTCGCCCTTGAGGCGCGGTTCCTCGGCGATGGACTGGGCGTTGCTTTTGGTCAGCTCTTTGAATTCCGCGAGCGCGACCCCCTTCTGATCGAACTTCATCCGGTCGGGGAAAAAGAGGTTCTTGTCGCCGAAGAGCCTGGCCTGGTTGACCGCGATCGGGAGGTCGCCGGTGAGGACGGTTCCGGCGAGGTAGAGCTCCGACCCCGGCGTCAGCTCGACGGCCGCGCCGCCGGTGCGGAAAAGCGAATTCAGCAGCGTCACTTTGCTTCTCCGCGAGACCCGCAGCCCCTCGTTGCCGCCGGTGACGCGAGTGTTTTTGATGAAGCATTCGCCGTCGAAGCCCGCCGCTTCCGGAGCATCCGGCAGATAGACCGCCGGCCGCCCGGCATCCACCCGCAATTGGACCAAATTGTCGGAGAGAGTGCAGTCGATCAGCGCGTGATAGCCGCCGGAGAAGTGGACGCCGGTCTGGTTGCCGTGAATCCGGACATTGACGAAGGTGGTGCGCGACAGGTTGATGTCTTCGATGCCGTAGCTGTTGCCGTGGAACTCCGAATTGATGACGTAGGCTTCGCCGTCCTCGTGGGCGGAGAAACCGTCGTCGCCGTTGTGGCGGCCGGTGACCCCCTCGAAGCGCAGTCCGTAGCAGGAGCCGTGGATGTTGAAGCCGTCGTTGCCGTGGTGTTCGGCGACCAGGTTGCGGATTGTGATGTTCTTGCCGTGACCGATCTGAACGCCCGAGTCGCGCAAGTTGGCGCTGAGGCGGTAGTCCGCCGGGGTTTTCCCTTCGGCGGGGCGGAAGAGGAAGCCGTCGCCTTTCCAGGCGAAGGAGTCGAGGGGTAAGCGGCGGCCGTTCTCATAAAGGTACAAACGCCAGTTCGAAGGCCGTTTGCCGATCGGGTAGAAGAAGCCGCCGTCGCGGGGAACCCACTGGGCGGGGTCGAGCTCGGTCAGGCCGGAGATGACCGCGCCGTTGCCTTCGACGGTCAGGGGGGCGCCGTTTTTGCCGAAGTCGCCGCGCAGCGCCAGCGATTCGTAGTAGGGGCTGCCGGTGTCGGCGATTTGGAGGGTGTCCCCCGGTTTCACCAGCTTCATCACGGCGGCGAAGCTCTTGCGGGCTTTGGCGGCAGAGCTGCCGTCATTGGCGTCGTCGCCGGTCCGGTTGTTGACGAACCACTCCGCCGCGGGCAAGGACAGGGTGGCGGCGAGGGCGAGGAAGGGTAGAAATTTCTTCATGGCTGATTCTCCAATTTTACATTGACGGCACTCGCTGTAACGACGACCGGCCCCTCGACCCGGAAGCCGTAGTTGGCCCCGGCCTTGGCGATATTGCCAGAGCAAACATTGCGGATTTTGTTCCCCGAAACCAGCGCACCGTCGACGGCGTGGAGCACGATCGCCGCCCCGCTGCAGCCGTCGATGTCGTTATCGGTGACGGTGATATTGCGGTTCCCGGAAGCCACTTCGGTGTGGCCGGGTTCGGGGCGGATAAAGAGCGAAATGGCGCCGGGAGCGTAGGAATCGGGCGAAGTCAGCCGGTCGTCGGTGCCGACGTTGCGGATGCGGTTGTTGCGGATCACCACGTTCTCGGCCCAGCCCGCCTCCCGCCAGAAGCCGTATTCGGCGCCGACGGTGATGGCGTTCTGCTTGATCCGTTCGATGCGGTTGTTTTCGATGACGCCGTTGCAGGCCATGATCCGCAGCGCCCGGGCCCGGTGGTCGTGAAAGTAGCTGTCGCGGATCACGAACCCCGACCCGGAAAGCGCCGGGATGTCGACGAAAGCGCCGGCGGGAACCGCGAGCGGCTGCGTCAGCGTGATCCGGTAGAGGGTGTGCCGGGGGTCCTTGGCCGGGTCGAAGCGCTGGAAGTACTTCTGAATCTCCGCCGCCGGCAGCTGCAGCGACGTCGCTTCGAACTTCGCCACTTCGGCTTCGGCGAGAATGGCGAAATCCCCTTCGCGCAGCACCCGCAGCTTCATGCCCGGCTTCACCACCGCCGGGAAGTTCTCTTTGGGGTAGGTGCGCAGGGTGAGGAAGGCGTCGGCCCTCTCCTGGCGCACCACCGGCAGGGCGACGCTGTGGAGGTTGACTGAATCATCGCCCATGAAAGAGAGATCGCAGCCGGTGATCTCCGGACCGCTTTCGCAGTAGGCGTAGTTGATGCCGTCCGCCGCCGTCGACAGGAGGCGCGCTTCGGTGGCGTTCGCGGGCAGCCGGTCCCCCCGGCCGATGGTGATCCGGTGGAGGCGGTGACGGCCGGTGTTGAAGCGGCCGATGATCGCCAGCCCGGGGGCGGTGTGGATCGTAACCCCTTCGAGGGTAAAGCCGTCGCTGCTGCCGATGCGAATGCCGTAATTGCCGCGCCAGTCGGCGGCGGCGAGGTCGCCCGCCTTCAGGAAGCCCGGCAGCCGGTGGCGCGTGGTGACCCGGTAGCGCCGTTCGCCCTCGGGGGTGACGGTGCAGCCGAAGAGGTCCGGCACCCCCTCCTTCCAGAGCCGGTCAGAGGCGTTGAAGATATGGAAGTTCAGCCGTTCCCGGCGCGGCAGCTCCGGGTAGCCCCGGTGCAATTCGAGGAGGAAGCTGTTGCCGTCGACCTCCTTCACCACCCCCTGGGTGAAGGGGAGAGGGTCGTAGTCGAGGGTGAAATTGCTGAGCTTCAGGTTGCGGCAGCGCTGAATGTCGATGCCGATGACGTTGCGGGTGACCAGAACGACCGAACCCGCGCCGTCAAGGGTGAAGTCGTTGAGACGGTCGAATTTCAAGGTATCGTCGACCTGATAAACGGCTTTGGGGAGGGTGAGCTGCCGCTTCCCGGCGGCAGCCGCGTCGTCGACCAGCTGCTGAAGGTCGGCGGCGGCGAGGGCGAGGGGCAGCAGCATGGCGGCAAATCCTGTTGTACGGAACATATCAGGCTCCAATCAGCGGTTGTATTCAGGGTGGAAAAACTTGTGTTTGGCGGCGGTCGGCTGCGGCGCCAGGCCGCTGGCTCCCTGCAAAGCGCCGTGGTAGTAGCGCATGGCGTTCACGCGGGTTTCGGCGTGGCCGTCGACGAAGGAGACGTTGGCGCGGTTCGCGTGGCGGTCGTGGATGGAGTTGACGTTATGGGTGAGATCGTCGTTTTTAGAGGAGCTGAGGGAGGCGCTGCCCTGCATTTTGTTGATGGTCCCCATATCCGGGCTGAAGGTGCTGGGCTTGAAGAGATAGGCGTCGGCCATCAGCACCGTCTTCGACGCCTGGCGGGTGCGGGTGATCGGGTACAGGCCGTCTGCGATCAAATCGGGGTCGCTGACGTCGTAGACGTACCATTGCGTCCCGTTGCCGCGCCCGACGAAGAAGCCGTTGATGCCGTACTGGGAAGCCCCCCAGTTGTTGCCGTCGGAGTCGACGGTGGCGGAGTCCTTCAGGTTTTCGGCGCGGGAGAAAGCGCCGCCGGAGGGGCAGACGAACATCCCCGAGCCGGTTTTATTCAGGTAGCCGAAGCGATAGAGAATGCGCGGCCAGTAGCAGGTCGACCCGCTGATCTTCTGGCCGATCGGGGCCCAGCCCTTGTAATCTTTATCGTAGGCGCCGACCATCAGGGTCAGCTGCTTCAGCTGGTTGAGGCAGGAGGTGCGGCGGGCGTTCTCCCGCGCCTTGTTGAGGGCGGGCAGCAGCATGGCCGCCAGGATGGCGATGATGGCGATTACGACTAAGAGTTCGATCAGGGTGAATTTGCTTCTCATCTCGGCGGCTCCTATTATGAATTCAGGATCAATTCAGGTTGAACAAAGGTGCAGAGGGGGAGCTCCCGGCGGCCGTCGATGCGGGCCAGCAGGAGGTCGGCGAGCTCCCGGCCGATGCGGGTATTGTGCTTCTCGACGGTAACTTCGGGGCGGGTGTCGTCGAAGTCGCGCCAGGGGTTGCTGTCTGAGCGGTTGTCGAAGCCGCCGAGGTGGAGGTCGCGCCCCGGCTCTTTGCCGAAAAGGCGGCAGGCGGCGGCGATCACGGGAATCACCCAGTCGGTGACGCCGAGGATGACCTCCGGCGGTTCGGCGGAGGTCATATAGGGAACCAGTTCGCCGGCGGCAATCCGGACGCCGGTGTCGAAGACCTCGCGGGTATGCGCGAATTCAGTCGGCAGGATGCGGACTTTCGCGCCCGGGAGAGGCGGCAGACCGGCTTCCTTCATGGCCCGGCGGTAGCCTTCGAAACGCGGGGCGATCCAGTAGTCCTCTTGCTTCTCCGGGTAGAGACAGTGGATCCGGCGGAAACCGCGCCCGAGGAAGTGTTTGGTCAATTCGTAGTTGCCCCCGCAGTGGTCGGGCAGCACATGGGGAATGTCGGGGCAGCGGCTGTCGACATAATCGGCCACCAGCGGTAGCTGGAGCGCTTTCGCCTCCTCAACCAGCCGGAGTCCGGCCGGCGTCTGCAAGACCCCCTGCAGCGCAACCACTCCGGTCGGGGAGAGGAGCAAGGTATTGCGGATCTCCTCGAAGGAGAGCTTGTCGGTGTTGATGTTGATGACGTGCTTGCCGAGCTCGCTCAGCCGCTCGATCACCCCCGCCTGGACCGCCTGCAGGAAACCGGTCCCCTTGAAGGCCAGCCCGGAATCGGCGTAGACGCCGAAGAGCAGCATGGTGTTGCGGGCGAGAGAGGGTCCCTCGGAGCGGGCGGCGGCGTCGTTGACGTAGCGGCGGCGGTTCCGTTTGCAGAGAACCCCCTCCTCCTCCAGCAATTCCAGCCCGGAGCGAACCGTGCCCCGCGCCACCTGGAGAGTGCGGGAGATCTCGTCCTCCCCGGGGATCATCATTCCCCGGGTGAACTCCCCGCTGCGGATCCAATCGCGGACCTGTTTAATCACCTGTTCCCGCGGTGAACGGTTGTGAGCGTGGCGCATGTCGGTATTTTTTCTGTATGATTTGAACTTGATCTTGTACATATATTATACAAAAGAAATGATGGAATGTCAAGAGCCTCACCAAAAAAATCCGGAATTTTTTTGCAATTTTCCGCTTCCCCCCTCTTGACATCGGCCGAAACGTTTGCTATACTTAATGAAAGAGCGAACCAAACGTTTAGTTAAAATTCCCGGGACAACCACAAGTTGAGCCTGAAACCAAGAAACCAAACGATTAGTTAAAATGATTGCCGAGAGACAGCACAGCGTGACTTTAAAGACCGTCGCCCAGGCGGCGAAGTGTTCGACGGCGGTGGCGTCGACGGTCTTGAACGGTTCGCGCGGGAACACCAAGGTGAGCGACGAGACCCGCCGTCACGTGCTGGAGGTCGCCCGGCGTCTCGACTACCGGGTGAACCACGCCAGCCGCAGTTTGCGCACCAACCGCAGCTTCACCCTCGGGGTCTACGTCCAGCCGAACGAGTGGCGCGAGCTCAGCAACCAGTATGAAATGGCGATTTTCAAGGGAATCGAACGGGCCGCCCGCGAATCGGGCTACGACCTCCTGGTGCTCAACATCAGCAGCCGCAATCTGCCGGAAATCTGCGCCCAGCGGCTGCGCGCCAAGCAGATCGACGGCGTCCTTTTGCTCCACTGCGACCCCGGCGCGCCCTGGATCGACCAGCTGCTGGCGGCCAGCTCCTGCGTGGTGGCCGTCGATTATACCGCCGATCATCCGCAGCTGAACCGGGTTGAATTCGACAACCGGGCGGCGATCCGGATGGCGGCGGAGGAGCTGTACCGCCACGGCCACCGCCGGATCGGCTTTCTCGGCAGTTCGCTGGCGGAGCCGGAGTTCGACGCCCGCCTCCGGGAAACCGCCTTCCGGGAGCTGGTCAAGGAACTGGGGCTCGACCCCTCCCCCGAACTCATCTTCAATTGTCACAATACGCCGCGCCCGGTCACGAAACAAGAACCCTATTGCCGGATCGAGGGCGTCGAGGCGCTGCACTATTTCGCCGCCCTCCCGGAACCGCCGACGGCGATCCTCTCCTACAACACCCAGGCGGCGGTCCACCTGCTGCGCGAAGCCGAAAACCGCGGCATCGCCATCCCCGCCCGCTTCAGCGTGATCGGCGTTGACAGCAGCGATCTGCTCGATTTCGCCCGTCCCCGGCTGACCGTCGTCGATCACTGCCTGCCCAAACTCGGCGGCGCCGCCGTCAAGCTGCTGGTGGAGGCGGTCGAGGGGACATTGGGGCCCCAACCCGCGGTGCGCCGCTTCGGCCCCGCCCTGATCCCCGGCGAAAGCATCCGAACGATCGAGATCAAATGATGAATATAGTTTTTTTCAACCGGAAAGGAGCTGGGAATATGAAACGGTCCACACACTTTACACTGATCGAACTCTTAGTCGTTATCGCCATCATCGCCATTCTGGCGGCGATTCTTCTGCCCGCCTTGAACAAGGCGCGGGAGAGGGGGCGGGCGGCGAATTGCGCCGGCAACCTGAAGCAGATCGGTTTCACCCTGGTCAGCTATGCGACGGAGTACAATGACACCCTGTTCCCGGTCCTGACGACGGCCTCCGCGGACGCCTGGTTCCGGCGGGTTTCGACCCGGCTGGGCGAGACGGTCGGCTACAACGCCGCCGCTACCGGATTCGGTAAAAAGGTGTTGACCTGCCCGACCACCTGGACAATAGGGATTGCGACCACCGGCAACGAGTGGTTCACCTACGCGATGAACCGGCGCGGCTCCGGATCGCACGAAACTCCCTCTTTTCAACAGGGGGTCAAAATTACCCGGGTTCCCAAGCCGAGCCGCCTCGTGGTGGTGACGGACAGCGCCTGGATCGTCAGCTCCGCGACCGCCGGTTGGTTTTCCACCGACTTTTATGATGCCAGCAGCATGGGTTTCAGCCATGGGTCGTCGGCACTGGTCGCCGGTTACAGTACCTCCGCCAGCAAAACGGCGTTTGCCGGCAACGGCTACACCCAGGCGGTACTGCTCGATGGCCACGTCGACCGCATCCGCCGCAACCAGGTCACCGACGGATCCACCTATGTCGACCGCCCCTTTACCGTCAATTGCAAGAAGTAGGGAGTTCCCATGCTGAAGATGATTCCAGCCCTGGTGTTCGGCTTTGCTCTTTCGCTCTCCGGCGCTACCGTCGAGCGGATTTACGGTCCCCGCGACCTCAACGTGAAAAATCTGGGGAGCCGTTGCGTGTTTTCCGGCAAAGGACTCGATGGAACGTTGGACTCCCGCCCCGACGGCGCGCTCTGGACCACCACCGGCAAGAGCGGCTGGTCAGTGCTCGGCTTTCAATTCCGCAATCCACGCGCGGCGACGCCGATCGGCTTCCGGATCGACTGCGAGCTCCCCAAGGCGCTCGACCTCAGCTTCGAAGCCCGCGTCAACGATAAGCCCGAAAAGGGATTCTGGAGCAGCCGATGGGTCGGCCGCGGCCGTTTCGCCTTGCCCGCCGGACGCCAGATCATCGAAAAAAACTGGACGGAGCTGAAGACTCCGGCCGCCGAATGGCCCGCCGTCAACGCGGTTTCGATGTCGGTGGCCGAGGCGGCGGCGATCCGCGTCTTCGCCTTCGAGCTCGTCTACCCCGAAACGGATGGCCAGGGCGAATCGCTGCGCGCCAACTGGTTCGACACCGGGCAGAACCGGATCAACCCCGTAGCGCGTCCCTTCGATAAGTTGAGCAGCGTTTTCTGCTGTCAGTCGGGCGGCGGGCGGCAGAGCGTGCTTGAGCTGGCTCGCCACCCCGAGACCGGCGAAATGTCCCCGGTCTGGAGCGTGACCGGCGACCCGGCGAAGGGCTGGGCCGCCTACGGCTTCGGCCTGGTCGACCCGGTACAGCCGGCCCCGGCGGGCTTCGTCTTCGAATTCAACCTCCCGGAACCGGCGACCCTGACCATCCAGCCGATGACGAATTTCAACGAACGCCGCACCAAAGGCTTCTATTCGGCCCAGAACGCCGGCAAGGCGAAGAGCATCAAGCTCGGGGCCGGCAAGCAGACGCTGACGCTGCGCTGGCAGGAGTTCGACATCCCGGCGGCGGATATCGGGCGGGTCAACAGCGTCAAAGTCTCCGGATTGGAACCCGGCAAACGCATTTTCTTCGACCGCATCGACCTCCTCTTCGCCGACGGAACGGCCGCCTCCAGCTACCGGGCGATCGCCGCCCGCCGCCTGGCGTCGCTCCAACAAGTCCTGATCGGATCGCTGGCGGCGCGCGGCGTCGACTGGCAGAAATCCCTTCAGAAATTCGATACGGCCGAGACCGAGCCCCTGATCTGGGTCGGTATGCAGCTCTCCGCCCAGCGCGAACAGATCGACTACTTCAGCCGCTTGGCCGCCGCTCCGGAGCTGCCGGGGCTGGAGAAACGGCGCGATGGCCTCGTCAAACGCGGCGAGAGTGGCGATTTCAACACCCTCAAAGCCGAAACCGGCGCGCTGCAGGCCGAACTCGACCAGGTCATCGACCGCGTGCTGGCCGGAGTTCCCGCCGAAAAGCGGCGCTTCCGCTACGACACAGACGACCGCCAGTTCCACTACCCCGACGGGCGCTTTTTCCGGATGTTCAGCCCGCACTTCTTCCGCTCGCAGTACCGCCCCGGCTTCTCGGAGTGGCGGCCGTGGGATCTGCGCTACCTCGCCGGGCTCGGCTTCAACGGCATCCGGATTCAGGTCCGCTGGGCGCTCCTGGAGCCGGAGCGCGGCCAGTTCGAACCCGGCTATCTCGGCATCATCACCGGCATCCTGGAAGAAGCCGAACGCTACGGCTTCGGCGTCAGCATCGACCTTCACTGGGCCTACCCCGACTGGTTCGTCAAGGGCAAACCCGGCTTCGAGGTCGGCAAAAACGCCAATAAACACAACAGCTACCACTGGCCGGAGGCCCTGGTGGACACCTGGGAGCGGCTGGGCAAAGTGCTGGCCCGTTACCCCCATATCGTCGCCTTTGAGGTGCCGACCAACGAAACCGGCATCTGCGCCAGTCCCGGCGGACTCACCGACATGCCGTACCTGATGAAGCTCTGGAACGACTTTCTGAAGGAGGAGTACGGCAGCCGCGAAAAGCTCGACGCCGTCTGGCGCGCCGCCGGCGACCGATACGGGCTCCGCCCGGAGGAAAACTGGGAGCAGTACTCCATTCAGCCGCAGGGCTTTCAGGGCGACGCTTCGAGCGCCGAAGCCTTCCGGAGCAATCCGCGCGTCTACGACCACCTCCGCTTCACCGCGAAGATGCAGAAGCAGCTCTCCGGCGACATCGTCAAGGCGCTGCGTAAATCGATCCCCGACGCCTACGGCATGTTCCAGCGCACCATCGGCGACGTCTGGGATAAAAGCGCCGTGCCGCTCAATTACCACGGCATCATCACCTGTATCGGCGAAAACGTCCTCCCCGGGACCCACTACGACATGGGCAGCGTCACCGCCCGCAAAGCCGCCACCTTGTCGCTCGGCAGCTACGACTCCGAGCAGCAGATGGAGGGGAGCCGCAAGGCGGTCGAACGCCATATCGCCCTCGGCCTCGGCTTCTGCCCCTTCGCCTTCCACTTCCGCGGCGGCGGCGGCATGCTGCTGGCCGACGACGACTGGCACCTGAAGCCGGAGGTCGCCTACCTCCCCCGGATGGCGACCTGGATCCGCGACTCCGTGCCGAAACAAAACACCGGCCGCAAGGTGGCGGTGATCACCAACAGCCGCCTCGAAGCGACCACCGGCCGGGTGATCGGCCGCCTGCCCGACCACCTGGCGGAGAAAAACTACCAGGTCGGCGTCTTCGACAGCCTGCGGATCGTCGATGAACCCTCGCTTCTCGCGGGGTATGAGTTCGCCATTACCACCAGCAGCTGCCTCGACCTGAAACTGCTGGAGGTTCTCCGCAAGTTCCCCGGCAAGGTCTTCCTCTTCGGCCGCCTCGACCGCGACGCCTACAGCCGCAGCCAACAGGCGGGACTGCCGAAGTTCCTGGCGGATAACGGACTCATCCTCCGCAAGCCCGAAGTGGCGTCGGCCGGGGAGCTGGCGGGTTCGCTCGATCTCGCCGGGCGCTGGGACTTCCACTTCACCCCGTCGAAGGGCGTCCCCGAAGCGCCGCCCGCGAAGGTCGAACGCTTCGAAGGGATGAACGTCCCCGGGCTCTGGGGCGAAACCGGCATAACGGGCTCGCTCTCGTTCCGGATCGGCGACGGCTGGTACCGCAAGGAGATCGCCGTTCCGGCAGCTTGGAAGGGGCGTCCGCTGCGCTTCCAGGCCGGAGCCATCGATGACATCGACTGGGTGTTCTGGAACGGCAAGCTGATCGGCAAAACCGGCGAAGACATCGGCAACTACTGGCAGGCCCCGCGCAGCTACGCGATTCCGCCGGAGCTGATCCGCTACGACCGCCCGAACGAGCTCTACGTCTGCGTGCGGAATCTGCGCGGCGACGGCGGCATCGTCCAGGGGCCGGTGGCGATCGTCGGGCAGGCGAAGGGAGTGATCCGCTTCGGCCAGGAGACGGCTCCGGCCCCCTGTTCGAACGCCAGCACCCTCCTCACCGCCGCCGAACTCGTCCCCGGTGCGCAGCCCCTCGCCCTCTTCAAACCCGAAGACGCCGACCGGGAATACGTGGTCATGCTCCGTCAGGACAACCTCTACTGGTACTTCCAGGAGCAGGAGTTCCAACCGGGAGAAAAAGCCGACCGCCTGGCCCTCGAAACCTTCCTCGGCAAGTAAGGGCTGCGCTTTCAACCGGATCGCGTCGCGTACATAAAAGACGCGGCGTGATTGGTTTCTCCTCCGTTCCCTCCGTATCCATCCGTTCCTCTCCGTGTTAACGCCGTGGGAGTCAGGAGGGGGCCTCACTCCCCCTCCTGAAACCACCCCCCGCCCTTGGGCAGAGACGCGCAACCAAAGGTCGAACCCCGATCTCGGATCGTAGCGGTCGCTTTCGCGACCTTATCGCCACTTCGTGGCGCCCTCAGACGGCGGGGCCTTCGCTGCGTTACGTTCGGCTGCGTCGCATTTGCTCCTTGCTCGTTTGCTGCCGCAAACG